>NZ_LKGQ01000002.1:0-309799 GCF_001401785.1 Pseudoalteromonas sp. P1-16-1b
CGAACCCCGAACCCCGAACCCCGAACCCCGAACCCCGAACCCCGAACCCCAAAAATCAAATTGTAGATGTTTAGACGTCCGTTGACATTTTTAAGTAAACAGATAACAATAGCAGCCTATTTTCAAGGTGCTTGCTAAACACTTCAAAGGTGTGATTTTTTTAGTAGGATAATCGGGAAGTTGGTGCGTTTTCATTGATGAAGTCAATCCCAACACTGCCCCCGCAACGGTAAAGTTATGCTGTATTTTATTATGGTAACTGAGTCCGGAGACCGGCCTTGATGTAATCTTACTTACTAACATCTTTGCGGTGGGCAGAGATAGGGAACATCATGATAAATAAAACTGCATTGGGTGTGGCTATTTCGGCTGCGCTGTCTTTTTCTGCATCTGCAGAACAAACCATTGAAAGAATAACCGTTACTGCAAATAAATTTGAACAACCTATAAATGATGTATTAGCAAGTGTGGCAGTTATCGACCGCGCTGATATTGAAAAAGCGAATTACCGAGACTTACCTGCAATATTAAATACCATAGCTGGTATTGATATTGTCCGTAACGGCGGATTAGGTCAAAAAGCAGATATATTTGTTCGCGGTGCTAGCGCTAAATATGCCTTAGTATTGGTTGATGGCGTAAGAGTGAGCGATGCAAGCTCAGGTAGTGTATCGCTAACTAATATTCCAGTTAATAGTATCGAGCGTGTTGAAGTTATTAAAGGTGCCAGAGCAGCTATTTATGGCTCTGATGCGGTAGCCGGAGTAATTAATATCATTACCCGTAAAGCCTCAAATAATACGCTTTCGGCTACTTTGGGCAGTCATAGTTACAGTAATTATCAGCTTGCTGGTGGGCTTGCAAAAGAGGCGCTTAGCTTTAATTATAATCTAGGCTATGAAGAGACAGATGGTTTTGATGTTACTGGCAAAGATCCTGTGGCTGAATATACCAAAGATCACGATGATGATGGCTACAAAAATAAAAACATTGGCTTTAATTTAGCGTATGAACTGGCTGAACTAGGTGAGTTGAGCTTACAGTCTCAGTACAGTGAAGGTGAAGCGCAGTATGATAACGCATGGGGTAACGATGCCTACGATTTTGAAAACTATACCGCTAAGCTAGGCTGGAAAAAAGCCTCAGAAGTATATACCCAAAGTACTTCATTGAGTGTATCGCAAGAAGAAAATACTCAAACTGGCACCGATGTTCAGCAAGTGTATAGCACAGAGCGTGTTGAGTTTGAATACCGAGGGCTTTATAGCCTAACGAAAGAGCTTGATTTATCAGGTGGTTTTAATTACTTGTCTGAGGATTTATCAAACTCTTCAGCAACGTCATCAGAAGAAAAACGCGATAATAACGCATTGTTTATAGGCGCGTTTTATAGTCATGATAAATGGTTAGCAAATGCGGTTATCAGAACCGATGATTATGACTTCCACGGCCGTGCAAATACTTACAGTACTGGGCTTGGATATAAAGCGAATCAGTATGTAACGGTACGTTTAAATCATGGCACCGCATTTAGGGCGCCGTCTTTAATTAATGCGTTTGTAACTAACAGCCCATACTACCTACCAAATAATAATATTAAGCCTGAGGAAGCCTTAAACAATGAGTTTGGTGTTACCCTAGAAACTCAATGGGGGCGTTATGATATTGCTATTTTCGATAACCGTATCAATAATTTAATTAGTAATAATTATGATGCAGACTCAGGTAAATATATTGCAACTAACATAGATAAAGTATCTATGCAGGGGATAGAATTATCGGCTGAGTTTTCAGCGTTAGGCTTTGAACACTCTGTTAATGTTAGTTTTTTAGATGCTACAGATGAAAAGACGAATACAGATTTACCACGCAGGCCTTCAGAATCGTTTAATTATCAACTCGCCAAATCATGGGGCGATTTTGATGCCAGTTTGGATATGCAATATCGCTCATCGCGTCCATCAATTGCGTATTATGACTTGGAGCTCGCTGGCTATACGGTATTTAATTTAGCCGCTAATTACCAGTTGCTCGATAATTTGTCGTTAGCTGCTCGAATAGAAAATATCACCGATAAGGAGTATTTTACTGCAGCAACAGGGTTTGCAGCCAGTGGAGAGCTACTAGGTTATAACAGCGCAGGAAGAACTTTCTTTGTGGGGGCAAATTATCAGTTTTAATTATCACTTTTAGTTGCCGAAAAACAAATAGCCCAGCAAATTGCTGGGCTATTTGGTTAGAATTTTAAAGTATTTTTACTCAGTTAAAAACTCGCTAAATTCGGTTTCAAACTTGTGCAATTTTGGCGCAATTAAAATACTACAGTAGCCTTGTTCTGGGTTTTCATTGTAATAGTCTTGATGAAAACTTTCAGCAGGGTAAAAAGTGGTTGCTGGGCTCACCTCTGTCACTATAGGTTCGCTAACATGAGTTTGCAGCTCTGCAATAACGGCCTGTGTTTGCAATTGTTGTTGCTGATCATGGTAGTACACAACGCTGCGGTATTGAGTACCTATATCGTTACCTTGGCGATTTAACTGGGTGGCATCATGCAAAGTAAAAAACATTGCGAGTAAGGTTTCAAAGCTTATTACACTTGAATCAAATTCAACCTTAACCACTTCGGCATGTCCGCTGTTGCCTGTGCAAATGGCTTTGTAGGTTGGGTTATCAGTGTGCCCGCCTGTGTAACCAGAACATACACTGAGCACCCCTCTAACACGCCTAAATGCTGCGTCAATACACCAAAAACAGCCGCCGCCTAGTGTTGCTACCTGTGTGGTCGAACTCATAAGTACTTCCTCAATTGTATGGTTATATGCACCAGAAAATAGCGCCGTAACTGCTAATTACGACGCTCAGAGCGACTTAGATCTCTTTAAGTGGTTTTTCAGCTGCTTGTTTATCTAGCTTTTGCTGTAAAAACTCTGGTGATTGCGTATTACGTGCTAAGGCATAATAAGCAGCAGGTACAACAAACAGAGTCAGTATGGTGGCAACTGTTACACCGGTAAATACTACCACACCAATAACCATTCTACTTTCCGAGCCAGGCCCTGAGGCGAGTACCAAAGGTACTGCACTCATAACTGTGGTTAGGGAGGTCATTATAATAGGACGTAAACGCTGGGTAGCGGCTTGTAAAATAGCTTCACTAAATTCCAACCCTTTATCACGTAACTGATTGGTAAATTCAACAATCAGAATACCGTTTTTAGCGCTTAGCCCGATGAGCATCACAATACCAATTTGGCTGTATATATTGAGTGTTAAGCCCATACTCCACAGGCCAAACATAGCACCCATTAGCCCAAGTGGAACGGTGAGCATAATAACAAGCGGATGCATAAAGCTTTCAAACTGAGCAGCGAGCACTAAAAAGGTCACGGTCAATGCCAGCACAAACACGTAGGTCATGGCTGAGGCACCTTCATAAAACAATTGTGACTCACCTTTGTAATCAATGGCGCCATCAATGTCGTTTTCTTCTGCGGCAATATTGTTTAAAAAGTTTAGTGCTTGTTCTAGCGTATAGCCATCAGCTAAGTTGGCACTTAGAGTAATTGCACGCATACGGTTATAGCGGTTTAAACGCGAGGCGGTGGCTTCTTCTTTCAAGCTTATAAGGCTGTCGAGTGGCACCAATTCATTGCTGCGAGATTTAAGGTAAATATTTGAAATATCAGTAGGGTTTGCAAAGTCTTCTTTAGTTCCCTTTAAAATTACATCGTACTCTTCACCGCGGTCAATAAAAGTGGTTACACGGCGTTGGCCAAGCATGGTTTCAAGTGTACGTCCCACATCCGAGACTGATACGCCTAAATCAGCGGCTTTATTTTTATCAATACTGACTAAAAATTGTGGGAAGGTTTCTTTATAATCATGATCAATGCGCACTAACCCAGGGTTTTTCTCTGCACGTTTAATAATTCTATCGCGCCAATCAGCTAGCTGAGCATAATCATTACCTTGTAAAACAAACTCTATCGGTCGCGATGAACCACCACCGCCAATACCACGGCGCATAATTGCAAAAGCACGTACATCGGTGACCTCTTGCATTTTACCGCTTATTTCATCCATGACTTCCCAGGTTGAACGTTTGCGTTTATCCCAATCCGCCATACCAACAATGGCTACACCACCACTGCCACCCCAGCCTGGAACTCGCACTAAAACTCGGCTTAGTTCGCCAGATTCAGAGTAAGGCATTAAGCGCTCTTCTATCTTTGCCATATTAGCGGCATTATTCTCATAGCTAGCGCCTTCAGGGCCATTCATAAGTACAAAAAAGGTACCACGGTCTTCTTTAGGGGTAAGTTCAGACGGTATTTGTAAAAATAGTGAATAACTAACAAACCCAGCCAAAACTAAGCTCAGCATTAAGCCCCATTTACGAGTCATGTTTGACGCTAAAGCGTTACGGTATCCATTTTCTAATTTAGTAAAAAAGCGATCCATTACTTGGCTAAACTTACTTTCTTTTTCAGAAGCTTTTAACACCTTTGAACACAATGCCGGAGAGAGTGTTAATGCAGTAATACTGGAGAAGAACACGGCGGCACTCACCGCCATTGCAAATTCTGTAAATAGTGCGCCTATTCGTCCTTCCATAAACACCAATGGTACAAACACAGAGATCAGCACTAGGGTGGTGGCTATAATTGCAAAGCCTACCTCACGAGCGCCGCGATAAGCTGCCAATAAAGGCGGCTCCCCAAGTTCTATGCGGCGGTGAATATTCTCTAGCATTACAATGGCATCATCTACCACTAAGCCTATTGCTAATACTAGTGCCAGTAGAGTTAATAAGTTAATTGAATAACCCATTGCTAATAAAAACATAAAACTACCGACTAAGGCGACCGGTACGGTGACCGCAGGAATAAGTGTGGCGCGAATATTACCTAAAAATATAAAGATAATAAGCACTACTAACCCCATAGAAATTGCTAAAGTTTTATAAACCTCGTTAATTGACTCTTTGATAAATACTGAAGAGTCGTAACTGTCTTCTATAGTAGTGCCTTCAGGTAAATTACGTTTTATTTTTTCCAGTTCACTGCGGGCGTTATCAACTACTGTAAGGGTATTTGCTTTGGCTTGTTTAACAATACCCATACCAATCATATTACGGCCATTTCCGCGAAATAAGCTTTCATCATCGGCGGCTTCTAATTTTACGTCAGCCACTTCGCCTAGACGTACTAAATAACCATCTTCACCTCGCTTAATGACAAGGTTTTGAAAATCACGTTGGTTTTTATAGCTGCGTGCAGTGCGCACAGTAAAATCACGGTCTACCGATTCAATTTCACCCGCCGGAAGCTCTACATTTTCACTGCGAAGTGTTTGCTCTATATCACTAGAGGTAATGCCACGAGCTGCCATCGCTTGGCGGTTAAGCCATACTTTCATAGCATACTTTCGCTCTCCCCCAATACGCACATTTGATACACCATCAACAACGGCCAAACGGTCGACAATAAAACGCTGTGCATAATCAGAAAGCTGTAATGAATCCATGGTTTCACTGTTAAGTACAAACCACGCGATAGGGCTTTCGTCACTATTTGATTTTGATACTTCAGGAGGGCGTACTTGCTCTGGTAGGCTGTCTAATGCCCGTGCAACACGTTCACGTACATCGTTAGAGGCATCGTCTATGTCGCGGTTAATATTAAACTCAATGGTAATGTTTGAGCGGCCATTACGACTCGATGAGTTAATACTTTTAATACCCTCAATCCCCGAAATACGGTTTTCGATAACTTGGGTTATTTTTGTTTCAATAATTTCAGCAGATGCACCGGTATATTCAGTACTAATATTTACAATCGGTGTTTCAATATCTGGATACTCACGCAAAGGCAGCATACTAAAAGCAACTAAGCCAAAAGTGAGTAACAGTAAGTTAATAACAATCGCAAAAACGGGGCGTTTGACGCTAGTATCGGTAATTTTCACGTGTTACCCCTTAACGCTTACTTTGCTACCAGAGCGAATTTTGATTATTCCCTCGGTAACAATCTGCTCGCCGTTCTTTAACCCCTTGTCTATTGCAACCCAGCCATTGTTTCTACTTGCAACATGTACCTCTATGCGATTAGCTATGCCATCTTCAATTTGAAAAACATAGTGTTTATCTTGCAGAGGAATAATTGCTTTTTCAGGCACCATGAGCGCTTGATTGCTGCTTAGCTCTAGTGCAGTTTTAAGTAGCATACCAGGGCGAAGTAAACCCGATTTATTAGCAAAACTGGCTGTTACTTCTACACTGCGAGTGATTGAATCAATACGTGAGCTTATATGGGTTACTTTACCGCTGAAGGTTTGATCAGGGTAAGCATCGTTTTGAGTACGAACCGTCATTCCATTTTTCAGTTGAGCTAAATACTTTTCAGGCACTTTAAAATCAACTTTTATGATACTGATATCATCTAAGGTTGTAATTATCGTACTGTTACTAATATAAGCGCCTACCGATATTTCGCGTTTACCCAGTAACCCAGAAAAAGGCGCGGTAATAGCCATTTCATTGAGTTTAGTTTTGGCACTTTCAAGTTGAGCTTCGCTGGCATCAACACGGGCTAGCTGTTCTTCAAGTAACGACTTGGCAGTCGCTTGTGAGCGAGAAAGTTCGGTAAGCCTAGCTAATTGGCGTTTTTCTTCTTGTAAATTAATGCTAAGTTCTTTTACTGCAAATTGTTCTTGTTGGTTTTGCAGTTGCACTAATTTTTGCCCTTTGCTGACCAAGTCGCCGTCTTCAAAGTAAATGCTGGTGACATAATCGTTTTGTGCGCTTTTAATGTAAATAGCCTGATTAGCACGGGCACTGCCAATGGCTTCAATCATAATGGCATTTTCTTGCGACTCGACAGTGTGCGCAGAGACTTGTGTTGTCATTGCCGAGTAATCAGCTTGCTCGCCCTGTGATGCGGGCAAATATATATAAACGCTAAAAATTATTAGTACCGAAATAATAAATGGAAATAGGGCTTTGCCGGATTGTTTTGAGTGCATTGTTTTCATACCTGAAAATAGATTATAAGTATTGTACGAAATCAGGACAAAAAAAGGCGGTTATGTATCTCATTAATTTGTGCGTTAGGCGTAAAAATAACTGATACTTAGTCATTGCGCATATTTAACAGTAATAATAGGAGTTAATTGATGAACTTCAAAACATCATGCAAACGCTGTTTAACACTGAGAAAGTTAGTATTGTGGGCTATTATTATGTTTATATTTTATATGGCGTTTTTTCAGTATGGCTAATATAAAAAAACACACACTTAAATACCGAGCGCAAGGCGCTAAAAATGGGATTGAAATACTGGTCGTAGGTAGCATTGGTTTAATCTTCATCATGCTATTTAATTTATTGCGTCCAGGTGAAATCAGTATTATTGAAATTTTTTTAGTAAGTTTATGTATTGCAGCAATTTTAATTGGATTTTTTAAAACACAAGAACCTTTTTATAGTATTATTTTAACTGAGCAGCAATTAACATATCAGCATAAGTACGGGCAATGGGATTTACACCAAGAAAATCTCCACCATTGCGGTATTCCTAAAGTTGATAACGGTATCGATCATCTTGAGCTTAACGCGATAGGTATTAAGTTAAATGATATAGATACATTTTTAGCTGCTTTAGCACCAAGAATTGCGGGTAAATTACTAATAGAACAGCGGCACTTATTTATGCAAGTTGTTCAAAAAAATTGCAAAAATGGGCATTGCCCATCAGAATGGTTAGTTGAAGATAATAAATTTAGGTCAAAAAAAGGAATTGACTATAATGGGCTTATAGCGATGTTTGCTAATAGGGCTAAGCATCTTCAGCTTTTAACAGGGTATGACTTACTGTTACCTGCCAGTGTAATAGAAAGTGATATTTGGGAATTTTGCGCAAATTTAAATAAATGGAAGCGTAATCCCTCTCAGTTTATCAAGTCGCAGTGTGAATAATAATATAAGCACTCACTGCGGGATTAGGAATAACTATGAGCCAAGACAGATCTTTTATTAAAAGTGGTCGAAACACCATAATTCATAAAGATAGAAAACTAGATTTAGTGATTGTTAATGGTGAGGAACATCCTCGAATTAAAGTAACAGCGAATGGTCTAGAACCATTTAAAGAAGAGCTGCCAAAAAACCGCCGTGATGCAAAAGAGCGCTACTTAGATATGGTTTATATCGCAAGTCCAGATGTATTTAGCGAGGAAAAACAGTTGTTGTTTATTCAATCCTTAGATGGCCGCGAATATAAAGTAGATTACAGTAAAGTTGGCACTAAATTATTTGTTCGTATTCATCAAGATAGCTATTTATAACTTATAATGGCACTTTTTTTGCTTTACAGTCTTATTAGATAATTTTAAGACACATAAGGTGCTTAGTATGAAAGCAATTTCGTTAATACCACTTATGGCATGCTTGCTTTTGGCTGCATGTGGAGGAGGAGGCGGTGCTGATAACAGTGATATTAAAACGTCAGTATTTGCAGGTAACGATCTCCAAGTTGTAGAAAAATCAGAGTTTACTATTTCTGCAAAAGGCTCTCCTGCAGATGGTACTTTTACTTGGCAGCGTGTAAGCGGTCCTCTTATAGATGTGTTTCCGCTTGAAGGGGCTGAACAAACCATCACTGCACCGGATGTAAAATCTGATAGTGAATTGGTCTTAAGAGTAAGCTATCAAACGCCAGATGGTAGTTTAGTGAATGACGACTTGAGTGTTTTCATTGCCTCTAATAATCAGCTTCCTCTTGCTGTTGTTACTCAAGTTGCTCCTGCAAACTTACCCTCAGTTTATAAAGATACTGTAACCCTAAGTGGTTTAACCTCCGCAGACCCCGATGAAAATGGCGAAATTAGTAGTTACTTGTGGCAATTATTATCTGGGCCTGATTTAACAATTGATAGCTATACCAATCCAACGCTTAGTTTTCCTCATCCATTATTAGAAAATAACACCAACTTAAAATGGCAACTCACCGTAACTGATGATGAGGGCGGAGTATCTGCATCACAATTTGATATGACCCTTAATAAAACAGCCCAAGTGATTATTGCCGATGCGGGTGCAGACCAAACAGTAGAAGAGTTTGATAAGGTTATTTTAGATGCGACGGCAAGCGAAGCGGCAACTCAGACTTACCAATGTAAGTGGCAACAACTTACCGGAAATACCGAAGCTCTTCTTGAACCACAGTCATGTACTGCCAGCTTTTTTGCCTCTGATATTGATTTAAATGCAACCCTTAGCTTTGAAGTACAAGTTATGGACTTAAAAGGGCGCACCGACACAGATACCGTATTTATTGATGTAACACCTAAAGCGCTTGGGTTAATAAACGATACCGGAGTAGGTGAGTGTTATAATAATACTCAACGTATTAATTGTAATAATGATGAGTTTCCAGCTCAAGATGCTGATCTTGGGCGTGATAGTTTTGCCAATCGTTTAGGTAAAGTGGGTAAAGGGAATTTGGCTTTTGATTACACAAAACTTAATGAGTTTGCCGATGAGCTTCTTGATGATGCGTCGAACTTTAGCTGTATTCGCGATAATACTACCGGCCTTGTTTGGGAAGTGAAAAGTCCTTATTCCGGTGTGTTACCAAATACCTCACTGCGTGATGGACAAAACCGCTATATTTGGCAAGGATCTGTCAATAGTGGCGATGTAACGGGTAGTGCTAATACTACGTGCCCGAGCGGTACTGATTGTGGATTGCAAACCTATATTGATGAGGTTAACACGCTTGATTTTTGTGGCGGCAGTAATTGGCGTTTACCTACTTATACTGAGCTGTTAGGTTTAATCGACTACGGTAAACAAGGGCAAAATGTATTGATAGATACTGCATTTTTTCCTAATACACCATCGACTAATAGTGTCGGGCATTTACGCTACTGGACCTCACAGACCGCAGTTGATGGTGCCAGTTTATCTCAGGCTTACACTATCGATATGATGGATGGCAATGATTTAGCCTATCCAAAAGATAATACCGCTTACGTGCGCTTAGTTAGAAATCGTTAAGGTGATTATTATGAAATTAATTAAAGTCTCTATGTTATTAGCCTTGGGATTGAGCCAGTCACTTGCAGCGCAGCAGTGTTATGAAGAGGTAGCGACTAGCGATGATACCGACCGATTTGTGATTAATATTGATGGCACTGTGTCAGATACTAAAACAGGGCTAATGTGGCAGCGCTGTAATTATGGTCAAGTTTATAATAGCGAAACAACTAGCTGCGATGGTGATACTCAACCATTAAATTGGCAAGCTTCACTTAAAGGCGCAGTTAATGACAGCACAGCAGATTATAACGACTGGCAAGTACCAAGTATTAAAGAGTTAGCCAGTATAGTAGATCACCGTTGTACCGATCCAAGTATTAATGCGGGTATTTTTTTAGCAACGCAGTCGCAAAATTATTGGTCTAACACCTCGGGTATTAGCAACATAAATTCGGCATGGGTTTATCAATTTTCCAGTGGTTTAAATAGCTTACATGCTAAAACAAGTAACGTATATTTACGCCTAGTACGTTATGAAAAGTAGTTAATTAATGTATTAGCGAATCTAAAAATGCGCTTTTATTTACGGTTAGCCTTTTTATTTACACTATTTTAATAATAAAGCCTGGTTGTAGTTGTCACCCAGGCTATTTTTTTGCCATTATAGGCCGTGAATTAACGACCAAGGACTATAAAGGTGTATTTAAGCTATTTTGGTTTACAAGAAAAGCCATTCTCAATTTCGCCTAATCCCCACTACTTATTTTTAAGTGAACGCCACAAAGAAGCATTAGCACACCTTACCTATGGGTTAGGTGAAGACGGCGGCTTTGTGCTGTTAACAGGTGAAGTGGGTACGGGTAAAACCACAATAACACGTAGTATGTTAGAGCGACTGCCTGAAAATACCCAAGTAGCCATGATCCATAATCCTGCGTTATCAGAGCTTGAACTGTTAGCCAGTATTTGCGATGAATTACAAATAACGTACGACGCCAAAAATGCAACGCTGAAAAGTCTAACGGATGTCATCAAAAAGCATCTTGAGTTTAATAATAAAGCGGGGGGGCATACTATTTTGATTATTGATGAAGCACAGTTACTTGCCCCTGATGTGCTAGAACAACTTCGCTTATTAACCAATATTGAAACGGATCATAAAAAGTTATTACAAATAGTATTAGTAGGGCAGCCTGAGTTACAGGTACTTCTAAAGCGAAATGAGTTAAGGCAACTGGCACAGCGTATTACTGCTAGATATCACTTGTTAGCACTAACACCAGGGCAAACCATTGCTTATATTCAACATCGGCTGCATATTGCAGGTTGTGACAAGAAAATATTTTCAATGGAAGCAATGCAAATGGTGCATCAGCTCACAGGCGGTGTGCCACGATTAATGAATCTGGTATGTGAACGCGCATTAGTAGGGGCATTTTCGAAACAACAAGAAATTGTTGGCAGTGATATTGTTAAGCAAGCGGCGAGTGAATCTTTACCTATCGACTTTATTGTTACAAATAAGAAGGTGAGTAAAGCAGGTTCGATTTGGCCTTATAGCGCTGCTGCGTTAATGCTTTTTGGTGCAGGAATTGGCCTGTCTTTTATTTTTTAGTTAGGTGATTCATGTCTTATTTATTAGATGCGTTAAAGCAATCAAAGCACGATACCATGAGCGCTGAGCAATATGACTTGCAAGCGCAACAATTAAAACAACAACGCCAGTTGATGACCTATCGTCGAATTAGTTTTTTACTCGCAGGAAGTTTATTGGCAACGAGTATATTGGGCAGTGGCTTCTTTGTCGGCAAGTGGGCGCAACAAGAAAACGTAACCGTTAAAAATGAGCCTGTTCAAAATGACCTTAGTCAAAAAGAGTCAGGGGTTGTAGAAAAACCAACAAGCGCAGAAGAGGTACAAAGAACGGTTGCTCAAACAGTAACAGCCCCTCAAGTGCCCATTGTAACAGCTGCGCCTAACAATTCTGTGCCGCTGGCAGGGCAGTTGGTTTATGTACAAACCCCAACGGGTGTGCAGCAAATGTTGCTGACGCCGCAAGGACAATATTTACCTATGAGCGTTAATCAAGCGTCTCAAGGGCAAACGCAAAATTTCTCGACGCAGAATAACGCTTCATCTAGTTTTCAATCACCGAGCAGCCAACCGCAAAGTGTACCAACTCAACCGGCGAAAAGAACAATCACTGCAGATGAGTTGAGTAAATACAAGGTGTTAGGTAAACCACTTAACCAAAATGTGCCTGCGCAGCCAGAGTTAAATGATGAACTCGATACGGTTCCCGACACGCTGAAAAATGCGTTTGCGCAAGCCGTTAATAGCACAGAAACAACAGCTGACTATGAAGTAACTCAAGGCTCTCGCCTTTCATCACGAGTACAGCCTATTGAGCTACTTCCTGATGGCTTACAAAGTATGTTACCAAGCATTAAATATCAGGCGCACATTTATTCTTCAGCGGCGGATAAACGCTGGATAAAGCTCAATGGCAGAGAGCTATATGAAGGGGAGTCTATTGGTGCGTTGAAGGTGTTAGAAATAGCGCCAGATCAGAGCGTACTTGATTTCGATGGTTATGAATTTAGCTTAAAAGCCCTGCAAGATTGGCCACAATAGTGGCCAATTAACTAAAGATAGAGTGCTTATAAAAGCCTTCTAAATCTATATTATACTCTTTGGGTTTTATTGCTGATTCAAGCGTGTCCTGCGTTCTTTTATTTGATAAGTCAACGTCTTGAACTTCAGTGTAACGCCCATGCTTTGCATTAAAAAACGTTTTTACTACTGGCTTTAATGGTGTTGCAGGATTGCTTTGAGTAACGAGTCCCACTTTTTGGCTAGAAAGTTTTACCAGTGTGCCCACAGGGTGAATACCAATGCACTGAATAAACTTATTAAGTAGCACTCCATCAAAGCTATCTGGGCAGCCTTGCTTTAAAATTTTAAATGCTCTAATTGGTTCCATACCTGCTTTATAAACCCGTTCAGCAGTTAATGCATCATAAACATCAACAATAGACGCCATGCGGACGTACTGGCTTATTTCATCGCCTTTTTTACCAAAGGGGTAGCCTTTGCCATCTAAGCGCTCGTGATGCATACCAGCAATATCTACGGCAATTCCCGTTAATCCTGCGTCTTCTAGTATTTCTTTGCTAAAGATCGCATGATTTTGCATCACTTTGAATTCTTCGTCACTGTAGCGGCCTGGTTTGTTGAGAATAGCATCAGGGATTTTTATTTTTCCCATATCATGCAAAAGGGCGCCGGTGGCCAGTTCTTCAATGATCGGTTTTTCAATACCGAGATGTTTAGCAAAAATACTCATCAAAATAGACACATTTATCGAGTGCTCTAACAGGTAGGCATCTTTTTGGCGCATTTGCGTGATGCACGCCAGCGCATCTTGATTTCTAAATACGGAGTCAATAAACCCACTAGCCAGTTCTTTAAAAGGCGCAACATCAACAGTGCGGCCAGACTCTATATCGCCAAACGCTTTGGTTTGCAGGTTTTTTGCTTCATCGTAAAGCTTTTTAGCTTTACTCATTTCTTGCTCAGCACTGTGGGTAATTAACCAAGGATCGCGTTTTTTGACTTCGTGCTGAGTAGGTAAGGTTGTTTGTGTTTCAGGTTCTTCAGAGGCGAGCATTTTATCAGGGTCGATTTCAACCTCTAAAATTCCTGATTTTATTAATTTATCAATTCCACTTTGAGTTTTAACCCAGCCTTGGTTTTTTATTCTAATGCTACCAGTTTGTTTAACAACTTTTTGTACAAACATACCAGGCTTAAGCTGTGAAGTTGGAATGGTTTTCAAAGTGAACTCTTATTAACAAGTATGATTAGAGAAAGTAACAAATAAATTCACATTTAGAAATAAAAAAGGCATCAATTTGATGCCTTTTTAATTAAATAATGATTATTTTCTATTCATCATCTTCAACAAGGGTCATCAAGGAGGTGTTACCGCCTGATGCCGTCGTGTCTATACTGATTGTTTTTTCAGTAATTAAGCGCTTAATTAGCGTGTCGTAATACTCAGAGCTGATCACTGGCAGTATAGCGCCTTTACGTTGTGCAAGCTGTTGGCTGAAGTAGCCTAAGCGAGAAGAACGTGCAGCAACTACCGCTCCGGCTAGATGAGGATGCGCTAATATCGCTTGTAACTGATTTGGTTTAGCTACTTGGAAAACACCTTCTGCAACGCCGGTTGCAATAAACTTATCTCTAAAAGCAACCGCTTCATCATAAAATATTTCAGATGCTACTGTTATTACCGTGTTACCAGCAGCAAGCGCGGTAATAATCGATAGTGCCCAAAAGTTAAATGAGGTGCTCTTATCTGCGTAACATACTACACAGCCGCGTGCTTCAAGGTGAAGTGTATTCGATTCACCCGTTGGCCCTGGCAATGTTGTATATTTACGCATGTGCTTTTCTAAGCGGTTTAACTGAGCACGTGCATCGGCAAGTGTTAACGCTAAATCGTCTGCAAGGTCATCAATAATTTCAACGGTTGCTACTTTCGCTAATAACTGACGCACCGCAGAAACACGGTCATTCAGTGGTGTTGCACGCCAAATTTTTTCATCGCGCATAGAGTTAACCATTAGCTTTTCTACTTGCTCATTTGCGCCACTGTAGTGGTGTAAATCAAGCTCGTCTGGCGTTAGGTTAGTCATTTGTACGTTATCTGGTGATGCTTTTTCTTTGATTAAGCGTTGTAGGTAGTTTGGTCCACCGGCTTTAGGGCCAGTACCTGATAGTCCACGGCCGCCAAAGGGTTGCACGCCAACAATCGCACCAATCATATTACGGTTTACGTAAACATTACCTGCGCGCGACATTTTAGCTAAGTGTTCACAGCGCTCTTCAATACGAGAATGAATACCCATTGTTAAGCCGTAACCGGTGTTGTTAATTTGGTCGACAACACTATCAAGCTCACTTGCTTTAAAGCGGATCACGTGTACACACGGGCCAAATACTTCACGCTTTAATACCGATAAGTCTTTGATTTCGTATAAACGTGGGGCAAAGAAAAACGCACCGTTTTCGCTGTTATCAGGGATTTTACACTCATAGTGAAGTGTTGCATTACCCTTTAGGTATTCAACATGGTCGTTGAGTGTTTTCAGCGCTTTTTCATCAATTACAGGGCCTACGTCTGTAGAGAGTAATGATGGGTCGCCAATGTGTAATTCAGCAAGCGCGCCCTTGAGCATGTCGATAATGCCATCAGCAACATCTTCTTGAATAAAGAGTACGCGTAATGCAGAACAACGTTGACCTGCACTTTGGAAACCAGAACTGATTACATCATCAACAACTTGCTCAGGCAGCGCTGTTGAGTCAACAATCATACAGTTTTGGCCGCCAGTTTCTGCAATTAAAGGCACCTGAATATCGTTACGTGCAGCTAATGTTTGCGAAATAAGCGTGCCCGTTTCAGTTGAACCTGTAAACATAACTGCTTGAATGCGCTCATCTGGCACAATGGTTTTACCTACTTCGCTACCGCGAGCAACCACAGGCTGTACAACGTGCTCAGGTAAACCAACAGAAAGCATTAATTCAATAGCGCGTAGAGCAATTAAGCTCGTCTGTTCTGCAGGTTTTGCAATTACTGTGTTACCCGTAACGATAGCAGCTGCAACTTGACCTAAGAAAATAGCGAGTGGGAAGTTCCATGGGCTGATACATAAAATCACACCACGAGCTTCAAAGCGCTCATCTTGAGCAAGCTCTTCAGCACGGGCTGCGTAGTAACGACAAAAATCAACCGCTTCGCGTACTTCATCAATACCATCTTGTGCCACTTTACCTGCTTCTTTAATACAGATAGCAACAAGCTCATCATGATGACGCTCTAAAATATCAGCAACGCGACGCAATAGATTAGCACGCTCTTTTACTGGTGTTTGTGACCATGATTCAAAAGCGGTTTCAGCATTGGCTAGCAACACTTTCATTTCATCGCTATTTTGTAATTTTACGTGGCCAATAATTTCTTTATGGTTTGCTGGATTTTTAACTGCCAGCGCGCCTTCTGGTACTTGGCTTTCTTCAATTAAGTGCTCTTCAAACCAAGTGTCTAAATTTTCTTTAAACGGGGTGATCACGTTAATATCAGTTAAATCCATACCTTTTGAGTTGGCACGTTCTTCACCGTATAAATCAATTGGCATTTTTATTTGCGTGTTGTATTTATTACGTAAACCTTGCAGCGTTTCAACAGGATCTGGTAATAATGCTTCAACCGGTTGAGTGGTATCTACAATGGCATTAACAAAAGATGAGTTAGCACCATTTTCTAGTAAACGACGAACAAGGTAAGCAAGTAAGTCTTCGTGCTGGCCTACTGGTGCGTATACACGACACTGGATTTTTTCTGCATTAACGATTTGGTCAAATAAAGATTCGCCCATACCGTGTAGACGTTGGAATTCAAAACCTTGGTTATCACCTTTAGCTACTTCTAAAATAGTTGCAGCAGTGTAGGCGTTGTGTGTTGCAAATTGCGGGTAAAGTACATCTCGTGCTTCAAGCATTTTAATCGCACATGCTTTGTATGACACATCAGTGGTTGCTTTACGGGTAAATACCGGGAAGAAGTCTAAACCATCTTGTTGTGTGGTTTTGATTTCGGTATCCCAGTATGCGCCTTTTACTAAACGCACCATCATTTTACGACCCACACGGGTTGCTAGGTCTGTTAGCCATTCAATAACAAAAATAGCGCGCTTTTGATACGCCTGAACCGCTAAGCCAAAACCTTGCCAATCGCCAAGGTCTTCATCGCTAAATACCGCTTCAATAACATCAAGAGAAATATCTAAACGGTCAGCTTCTTCAGCATCAACAGTAAACCCGATGTCGTATTTTTTAGCGGCAAGTGCAAGTTCTTTTAGTTTTGGAACGATTTCTTCCATCACGCGTTCTTTATGAGTAAATTCATAACGCGGATGAATAGCTGATAACTTTACAGAAATGCCCGGGCTTTTTATTGGACCACGGCCATTTGCTGCTTTACCAATAGAATGAATTGCATTCATGTAGCTGTCGAAGTAGCGCTTAGCATCTTTCATTGTGCGAGCGCCTTCGCCTAGCATATCGTAAGAATATACATAGCCTTTTTTCTCTGTATCGGCTGCACGTTCAATGGCCTCGTCAATAGTGCGGCCCATTACGAACTGTTTACCCATAATTTTCATGGCAAAGTTCACAGACTTACGAATAACAGGCTCGCCTAAACGACCAATGGTTTTTTTGAGCATACCAAATTGTTGCTCTTTCGTTTTGTCGTTATAGTTAACCATTTTACCGGTTACTAATAATCCCCAAGACGAAGCATTAACGAATAAAGAATCACTACTGCCTAAGTGAGAGCTCCAATCGCCATTTGCTAATTTATCACGTATTAATGTTTCTTGAGTTGCTTTATCAGGAACGCGAAGCAATGCTTCGGCTAAACACATTAATACCACACCCTCTTCACTCGATAGTGAAAATTCATTTAATAGCGCATCAACACCGCTTTGACCATCTTGGTCTTTACGAATGTTTAATACTATTTGGCGAGCTCTTTCCCATGCACGGCTTCGTGCTTTAACACCGACTTCTGCAAGTGGTAAAATGTGATCAATAACCGCATTCTCATCAATACGGTAAAAGTCACGGATCTTTTGTCTGATCGGACAAGTCGTTGTTAAATCGCCATTGAATAACATAAGCAACCCTCAGGAGTGTTAAGACTTAGGATAATTGTTAATTACCGCTAAATGTTGTTGGTGTAAAGCGTGCATTCTAATTAAAATCCAGCAGAATATGCTGGTTAATTTCGCCGTTTTACGATAATTTACAGGGCATATTATTAACTTATCCATATAAAATACTGATATGACTAATCCGAATAGATTACGCCTGCTTGATCGTATCGATATATCAATTTTAGACGTTTTGCAGCGCAATGGTAGAATTTCAAATGTTAACCTCGCAAAGCAGGTAAATTTAAGTCCTAGTCCCTGTTTAGATAGGGTTAAACGTTTAGAGCAAGAGGGTTATATTGAGGGGTATTTCGCTAAATTAAGTGAGGAAAAACTTAATCAAAGCCTAGTGGCCCATGTGCAGGTATCATTAGTTACTTCAAATACAGCCGTATTTAAAGTATTTCGTGAACACATTCTTAAAATTAAGCAGGTTGTTGAGTGTGATATGGTAGCGGGTGGTTATGACTATTTATTAAAAATTCGCGTTTCCAACATGGATGAATACAGAGAAGTATTAGGTGATTTGGTTGATATTCCGGGAGTGGGCACACACCACACTTACATGGTAATAGAAAAAATCAAACAAGACCCTGGGCTTCGTTTAGATATATAACGTAGATATTCTTTTAAGAAAAAACACAGCAGGCATAAAAAAAGCATCATATGATGCTTTTTTTATGCCTGCTGTATTAAGTTAAGCTTATGCCCAACCTTCATAGCGTTTTCTGCGTGATAACACGATAGTTAAGATAATTCCTAAGAACAAACCTAAAAATGCAATGGCTCCACCGTAAGTAAGTAACTGGCGTTTTTCTTTAGCACTGGTTGCTTGTTTTAGCTGTTGTTCTTGAGAAAGCTCACCTTGTAACTGACTAATTTGTGCTAATAGTTGCGCGTTTTGTTCGGTTAACTGTGCGTTTTGCTCTTGCAGCTCAGGTAACTCAACTTGCGCTTGACGAAGTCTATTTTGCATAGTGCTTATTTCATTATTGAGGGCTTGGTATTGTTGTTTTAAACCAGCTGATTCACTAATGAATTTAGCTTCTACCCAGCCTTCACGATCTTTATCATCTTTAACTTTTATAAAACCATTTTGTTCATCAGATAATAAAGTGAGTTGCGTACCTGCATCTATTGAACCAAGTAAACGATAGTCTTTACTGGCACCTGAGCGCATGAAAGTATACAAATTATCGATTATATAAGCTGTTTTAGCATTAGTCGGCAACGTTGATTGAGCTTCCTCTGCTTGGCTCATAAACGGGGCGGCTGTTAAAAGCAGCCATAGTAAACAGTGTTTTAGCATTTATCTACCTTGTTAATCTAGCAGTGTCCGTTGTGAACGTGATTTTTATTTCGCATAAGTATATAGATAGTATGGATTTAATAGTTTAATAGCAAGACAGATATTGTAACCAGAGCATTTTGCTTGTGTGTTTATGACTAAAAAATTTGCAATATAGGGCTGCTTTGTTTATTTTGAGCACTTATTAATTTTAAGGGTAATCCGCAAGCCTAATGGATACTGAGATAGAACTGAAATTTTTGGTATCAGATGACGTCATTCCACTGATCCCCTCACTAATTACTCAATTTGCAAAAACAGTCACAAACAAACCTTCTAAAAGTTTGCAAAATGCTTATTATGATACACCAAGCAGAGAGTTAAGAGCACTCGATATTGGCTTTAGAACGCGTTGTACAGACGAGCGCTGTGAGCAAACAATTAAGCTAGCTGGAGAAGTGGTAGGGGGCTTACATCAGCGCCCAGAGTACAATCTTCCAATAGAAACAAACCGACCAAATCTAATGGCGTTTGATTCATCAATTTGGCCTCACGGTATGCAAATTGATGCCATATCACAAAATCTATTCCCTATTTTTAGTACTAATTTTATTCGCCGTACGTGGTTAATAGAAACGCAAAATGGTGCCAAAATTGAAGTGGTATTAGATAAAGGTGAAATTGCTGCGTCAGGTAAGGTAGAAATCATCAGCGAGCTTGAAATCGAGCTGGTTGAAGGTAGTCGTGAGGAGCTATTTGCTTTTGCAGATATATTAGTGAGCCAAAACAGCATTCGTTTAGGGCTCTATTCAAAAGCAGCAAGAGGCTACCGCCTTGCGGATGACACGCCGCTTCAACCAAGTAAATCAATCGGCTTTGTGAAACTTAATAAGCAAGCCACTCAAGAGCAAGCCCTTATTCAAGCTATGGGGTTTGGTATTCGCTTTGTGCAAAAACACGAGCAATGCTATTTCGATAAGCCAAGTTTAAAAACATTAAAACGTGTAACCGACGGCATTAGCTTAATTCGCCACAACTTTTGGTTGTTTGACGATATTGTTAGTAAAGAAAGTACCGATCACCTCAGAACAGAGCTAAAGTGGTTATTAAGTGAATTAGCATGGGTTGAAAATGCAATTCAGTTAAAAACTTATACCTCTAAGCGCCATGCTTTTTATAAAAAAATAAATAGTGCTCCTGCGTTAACGCAAGTTATTAACGATTTAAAAGAGTTACAGCCGAGCATTGACGATATTTTTTCGCTTTTTCATAGTGCACGCTACAACCGTTTATTGCTGAGCTTAACAACGTGGCTGATAAATAAGCAGTGGCGTAAAGATTGGAGCCAAGCAGAGCTTCAAAATGCAGAGCAACCTATTGTAGATATTGCTCATCGCTTATTTGATAAAGATTGGAAAAACTTACACCGTTTACTCCCTAAAGAGCAAAGCTTAGCAGGCAATGATTACTTAAACTTTCGCACTCAATTAGAAAATAGCTTACTCAGTGGTAATTGTTTAGGCGCACTGTTTAATAAAGATGAGCGATTAGAATTTAGGCTCCCTTGGCTGGATATTTCTCATGGGATGTATGAGTTAAGCACGCTTGATTATTTAAAACAGCTGTGTGGCGGGCAAGAAGATGCTCAACTGGCAAAAATACAACTATGGTTAGAGCAAAAATCTGACTTTTTAGTCAGTGCCATGGAGCAAAGTCGACATGCTTCATTTGATACAGAACCTTATTGGCTTTAATGACTAAGCACTTTTGTGGCCGGACTTTGCTGCAAAAGTGCATGATTTTTTCACTTTTGTGTTTTGCTACCAATGTGTGTTCACAGCCATCTTGGCAACTTTACGAAAGTAAACAAGGGGTAAGTGTTTATTTTCAGCGTTTAACTGACGATACCTTGAAAATGAAAGCTGAAACGGTGGTTAACAATGTCACCGCAGAGGATTTAGTTGCTTTACTTAGTGATACCGATACAGCCCCTAGCTGGATAGAAAACATTACTAAGGTCTCGTTACTCAAAAGTTTAAGCCCTTCAGAAAACTTAGTTTATAGTTATATTGATAGCCCGTGGCCTGTTAGCAATAGGGATGTGATTACTTATTCGTGCTATACAAGGGTGAGTTCGTTGCAAACGCAGCTTAGTATTCACGCGCGCCCAGATTTTTTACCTAAAACTAAAGGGGTAATAAGAATAAGCACCTTAAATGCAACGTGGTTGCTAACTCAGCAGGCGGAAAATTTACACATTAGTTATCAAGTGTATGCGTTACCAGGCGGCAAGATACCTACATGGTTAAATAATCGGGTCGCTTTAAAAAGCACCCTTAAGACTCTAATCAATTTAGCTGAAACACTTGCTACTAAGCAGTACACAGCGAAGTCAACCGTCATTCGTACTGGGGATTGCACACATGGCGAATTGCCGCAGTTATAAGCAAAAAAGTGACCTAAGAGGTCACTTTTTAGTGGGTAAAAGCTAATTAGTATTTAGCGGATTCACCGTCTTTGGGTAAAGACTGATTTATAAACTCGCGTAAATCGTTATTAGAGCTTTCTAAATCTGCGTGGCGTAGATACATCATATGGCCACTGCGGTAGCCTTTAAAGCTTAACCTATCTTGCATTTTACCACTTGGATCTAATTGCCACATAGTATATTTGGCATCAAAGTAATTGGTTGCACCGTCAAAGTAGCCCGCCTGAACCATTACATTTAAATAAGGGTTTTGAGCCATGGCTAAGCGTAAATTTTCACCGGTATTATTTCCGCTTCTATCCCATGGGTGAACGTTACCAAATAAGTTATATTTGATATCGGTTTTGTAATTAAGCTCTTCACGAAGATAATAGTTAATTGCAGGAGTGAAAGAGTGCAGCCATGATGTAAGCTCTGCCCAGTAATCTGGTGACTCACCGGCATCGCGTTTATCTATGCCTAAATAGCGCGAATCCAGTCGACCAACCATTTGTCCGCGTTCACGCAATAACTCTTTCCAAAAAAACTGTGTTGGAATATCTAAATTGTTTTGACTAACAAATGTTTCAGATAAACCCGCATATTCAGCCATTTTTTTAATAATACGACGTTTTTCGTCAGGCGCAATAAAGCCGCCTTTTGCAAGCGCAGGAATAAGCTCATTAACGGTAAACTGTTCAACTTCTGGTAATAGCTCGTCTAAATCTTTTGCTTGTAAATCGGCGTTTAATGCTTTGTGGTACCATGCAGTAGCTGCAAAGTAAGGTAGGCGGTTAGCTGCTTTTACTGGTCCGTCGCGTTTAATACCGATATCGGTAGGAGATACGAGTACAACACCGTTAATGTACATCCACTGACTATTTTGCAGCTCATGGGCTAAACCCGATACACGAGTAGTACCATAGCTTTCACCAATTAAAAACTTTGGAGAGCGCCAACGTTCATTGCGAGATACAAAAGTATTAAGCCATTCTGCAAGGTACTTTATATCGGCATTAACGCCAAAAAATAGCTCTTTTTGTTTATCTTTGGATAAAAGGTTACCGTCTTTATCTTCTACAACACGTGAATAACCTGTATTTACAGGATTTACATAAACGATATCCGCTACATCTAAAACCGAATAAGGGTTATCTTTTACACCATAAGGTTGAATTGGGTAGCCTTCGTCGTCAATTTTTAAAACGCGAGGGCCGGTGTAAGCTAAATGCATCCAAACTGATGCTGAACCAGGGCCACCATTAAATGAAATAAGTAATGGGCGCTTTGTTCTATCATCTACTTTATCGCGGGTGTAGTAAGTGTATTGAAGGGTTGCAATGGCATCACCCTTGTTATCCCATACTGGCTGTGTGCCTGTTGCTACCGTATAAGAAAATCGTTCGTTATTTATTTTTGCTTTGTGCTGAGTAACTACTTTACTGTCGATATCAATACGGCGTTGATTATCGGCAAACGTTGCACTCGTAAATGTAAGTGCAATTGCGGCAATGGGTAAAAATAGACTTCGACTAAATTTCATAACTAACCCTTTTTATTTTATGTACTGCAGTTATAGCGATATTTGAGTAAAAAACAAAAGTATTGAGACTAGCTGCCGATAATAATCGTTGAGTTTATGTAATTAAGATTAATCTCAACATAGCAAACGGGCGAAATATACTTGATGTGTATGCCATACTGTAAGTTTAAGGCGATTAAAGAATTTAATTATTAATTAAGTTTTTTAGGTTATTGGTCGCTTTAATTGTTTTTAAATGGATGCTTGAGAGTGATTTATTTTTAGGTTTATTACCATAAAGGGTGAACGTAAATGAAAGGGAGTTTATGCAACGGGTTTTAATTGTTGAAGATAATATAAGGGTACAACAGGTACTCAAACATATTGCTGCTCATTATCTTGATGTGCGGGTTGATTTAGCTCAGTCACTTACTCAATGTAAAAAGTTACTAAATCAAACTAGTTATTCGCTCGCGTTAGTTGATTTATCTGTTGGTGGGCAAATCGATACTGATATAACTCGCTTTACACTGTCGCAAGGTATCCCTACGTTGGTGATGACAACGCAAACAGATGAACATACACGTTTAAAAATGCTGGAATTAGGTATTATCGATTACGTCATTAAAGATAATCGCGACTCTTATCTTTACGCCATAAAATTTGTAGCACAGTTATTGCGTAACCAGGGGCGCAAAGCGCTGGTTGTAGATAATTCCTTATTGAGCAGTAGCTTGGTTAAGCAAATGCTCGAAAAACAATTGTTTGACGTCATTACTGTTGATAATAGTGCGCAAGCTCTTCATATACTTGAGCATGATCAGGCTATCAACTTAGTGATCACTGACCATAACTTATCAGGTATGAATGGTTTTGAATTAATTAGAGCTATTCGTAATATTAAAAGCCGTGAGCAATTGGCCATTATTGGTTTAGCTGATGTATATAGTTATGGCGTTGCTGCACGATTTATTAAATCAGGTGCGAATGACTTTTTAACTAAACCCTTTACCCATGAAGAGTTTCACTTTCGAGTGGTGCAAACTATGGAGTCAATATGGCTAAGTGATGCTAAAAAACCGGCTTTGTCTTTCTATGCGACAGAGTAACTTTAATCTTAAATACATTATCAATGTGTATTTGGCGAGAGTGTAACGGTTAGTTAAAGACGATTATTTGCGTATTTATCGACTCGCACCAATTCTGTATTTTGCTTAAAAAAAGCGCACCTAAATGGTGCGCTTTTTTGTTTTTTATATTATTTAATTTAATAACCCTCTGTTTTTATTTGTAATTTAAAGGTGGCACAAAGGTTGGATTGCATAGAGCAAATACAATAACAAGCTAGTGTCCTAAGGGGGCCTTTGTGAAAATGATCAGTGCAATAATAAAGCCATTCAAACTAGATGATGTGCGTGAAGCACTCGCTGATTTAGGCATCGAAGGAATGACCGTGGTTGACGTTAAGGGGTTTGGACGTCAAAGAGGTCATACAGAGTTATACCGTGGTGCAGAGTACCAAGTTGACTTTATACCTAAAATTAAACTTGAAATTGCCACTCGTAGTGAAAATTGCCAACGCGTTGTAGAAACCATTACCAAAGTTGCTGGAACGGGCAAAATTGGTGACGGCAAAATTTTTGTTTACGACTTAGATCAAATTGTCCGTATTCGTACTGGCGAACTTGATGATGATGCTATTTAAGGGGGCAACATGGAAAATACAATTATAGAGCTGAAGTTTTCGCTCGATACGTTTTACTTTTTAATCTCTGGCATCTTAGTTATGTGGATGGCAGCTGGTTTTGCAATGTTAGAAGCAGGTTTAGTGCGCTCAAAAAATACCACAGAAATTCTAACTAAAAATATCGCACTTTATTCTATCGCTTGTACTATGTTTTTGTTGGTCGGTTACAACATTATGTATGTAGACAACGTTGAAGGCGGAATAATTCCTTCATTTGGTGGCCTAATAGGTAGTCAAGCGGCAGACGCCGATCATTCACTAGAGTCTGATTTTTTCTTCCAGGTAGTATTTGTTGCAACGGCTATGTCTATTGTATCTGGCGCCGTAGCGGAGCGTATGAAGTTATGGGCTTTCTTAGTGTTTACAGTAGTACTTACAGGATTAATTTACCCAATTGAAGGTTACTGGACATGGGGTGGCGGCTTCCTATCTGAATTAGGCTTTGTTGATTTTGCAGGTTCTGCCATTGTCCATGCAACCGGTGCAGCTGCAGCGCTTGCGGGTGTAATTCTACTGGGTGCACGTAAAGGTAAATATGGTAAAAATGGTGAAATTTACCCAATTCCAGGTTCAAACTTGCCACTTGCTACATTGGGTACATTTATTTTATGGATGGGTTGGTTTGGCTTTAACGGTGGATCACAGTTATTAATTTCAGATAAAGAAAATGCAACTGCAGTAGGTCAAATACTACTTAACACCAATGCTGCTGCAGCTATGGGTGCAATATCAGCCTTGTTCTTATGTAAATTATTATGGGGTAAGGCAGATTTAACCATGGTACTTAATGGCGCACTTGCAGGCTTAGTGGTTATTACTGCAGATCCATTATCACCATCACCATTAATGGCGTGTTTATATGGCCTACTAGGTGGATCTTTGGTTGTACTAAGCATTGTGGCACTTGATAAAGTGAAAATTGACGACCCTGTAGGTGCCATCTCTGTGCATGGTGTATGTGGCATATTAGGTGTGGTATTAGTGCCGGTTACTAATGCCGAGGCTAACCTTGTGGCACAGTTAATTGGTTTACTATGTATCATTGGCTTTGTGTTTATCGCTTCATTCATTGTTTGGGCAGTCTTAAAACAAACCATGGGTATTCGTGTTACCGAAGAGGAAGAGCTAAACGGTATGGATCAACATGATTGTGGTATTGATGCTTACCCAGAATTTGTTTCAGTAAGAAGTAATTAAAAGTAAAAGTATTGTGTGTTCAATCAAAGCCCTACTCAGTTAGGGCTTTTTTGATTTCAGGAAGGGTTAATTTTTCAGGTGTTAGAGTAATGTGATAAGCTCCTCGCGTTAAATCAACCTTTGGAATGTATTACACTTAAATGGCTGAAAAAAAGAAAACACCGACCAGTAAATCCTCGACTAAGCGTGCTACTAAGTCATCTAAAACATCAGCGCGAAAAAGTGCTGCAAAAAAAACCGCAAGTTCGGCTAAACGGCCATTTTTAAAAACTTTGTTTTCTATTTTTTGGAAACTGAGTCTGGCGACTTTCATCGCTGTAGCACTTTACTTTATTTATCTTGATGCAAAAATCACCCGCCAATTTGAAGGCAACAAATGGCAACTTCCAGCCCAAGTGTATGCGCGTTCAATGACGTTTTTTCCTGGGCAGTTTTTATCTGAGCAAGAAGTTTTATGGGAGCTTAAACGTTTAAATTACACGGCAGTTAATCGCTTGAGCCGCACAGGGCAATATATTAAAACAGCTAATAGTATTAAGATTTTTCGTCGTGATTTTGAATTTTATGATGGTTTAGAAAATGCTCATGTAATTGAATTACGTTTCTCTGGGGAAAAGGTTGTAAGTATTAAAGATAAATTCGGTCGTCGCTTAAACACTGCCAGATTAGAGCCTGTACAAATAGCCCGTATAGGTAATGACTCAAAACAAGACCGCGAATTTGTGCCATTAGATAAATTTCCTGACATGCTTAAAAATGCTTTGTTAGTGGTCGAAGACCGCGATTTTTATGATCACCACGGGGTATCGGTATTTTCTATTTTACGGGCTTTATATACCAATATTCGCGCAGGAAGAACCGTGCAAGGGGGCAGCACACTGACGCAACAGCTAGCTAAAAATATTTACCTTACCCGTGAACGTTCATTAGTACGTAAAATCAATGAAGCTTTTATTGCGCTTATTCTTGATTATCGTTATTCAAAAGATCAGATTCTCGAAGCCTATTTAAACGAAGTCTACCTAGGACAGTCTTATAACCAAGGAGTACATGGGATGGGGCTGGCTGCTGAGTTTTACTTTGCAAAACCCGTTGATGAACTTGAGTACGACCAAATTGCCCTGCTGGTGGCCATGGTTAAAGGCCCTTCTTATTATAACCCTAGACGTTATAAAGAACGTGCTATGGAGCGTCGTGACTTAGTGTTGCGTTTAATGGTCGATAACAAACTTATTTCCACTAAAGAGTATCGAGCCTCGTTAAAGCGCGCAATTGATATTGCGCCAATGAAAGCCAGCTTACAAAAGTCTTACCCAGGTTACTTAGAGTTGGTTAATCGCGAGTTGAAACAGCTGCTACCTGATCAAGAAGTATTAGATGCAGGGGTGCGCGTATTTACCTACTTCGACTTGCAAAAACAAACCGCAATGGAAGAATCGATTAAGGCCAGTTTACCTTATTTGGAAAGGCGTCCAAATACCAAAGAATTAGAAGCGGCGATGATCTCCGTTAATGTTGAAAAAGCTGGTGTATCAGCGTTAGTCTCTGGACGTGATGTGCGCTATTCAGGCTTTAACCGCGTACTTGATACCAAGCGCAATATTGGCTCATTAGTTAAACCGGCAGTGTATTTAAGTGCACTGCAGCTTCCTCATTATAATTTAGCGACGTTGCTTGATGATTCACCCGTGCAAGTCACCAACGAAGAGGGAAAAGTATGGCAGCCAGAAAACTTTGATCATCAATATCGAGGTGCCGTGCCTCTTTATAAAGCATTCAGCCACAGCATTAATATTCCGGCAGTTAACTTAGGGCTTGATGTTGGGGTTGATAAAGTTGCTAATACACTCAGAGGACTAGGTGCTAAAGGCCATATTAATGAATATCCGTCGCTGCTATTAGGGGCTATTGAAATGTCGAGTTTTGAAGTGGCTCAGCTTTATACCACAATTGCTGCTGATGGCGAATACAGAGAGCTGACGTCTATCTCGGCATTAACCGACTCTGTTGGTAAAGTACTTTATAAGCATAAAGTGAGTAACGAACAACGCTTTGATAAAGATGCCATGTACATGACCAAATACGCTATGAAGCGAGTAACTAAAGATGGCACCGCTAAACGCTTAAATTTACATTTTCCGTCGATTCAGCTCGCAGGTAAAACAGGTACTAGTAACGAATTACGCGACAGCTGGTTTGCTGGGTTTGATCAAAATACAGTGACGGTTGCATGGTTAGGTCGTGATGATAATAAAAGTACTGGCTTAACCGGCAGTGTCGGCGCGCTTGAAACCTATATTCGTTATTTAAAACCCTTAAACCCGCAAGCAATTGCCGATACCCGTCCACCTTCAATTCGGTGGGCATTTGTAAACGAGCAAACCGGGAAGCAAGCACCACCAGGGTGTGGCAAAGTGATTCAATTACCGCTTAGGGCCAGTGAGTTTAAACCAAGGCCCCAATGTATTCGCTAAGTAATAAAAACAAAAAAAGCCCGAAAGGGCTTTTTTTATGGGTAAGCGATCTTATGAGCTAAACGTTATAGTTTAGCAAAAGCGCGCTCTGCCGCTTCAATCGTTGCCTGAACTTCTTGCTCTGTATGCGCAGCACAAACAAAACCAGCTTCAAACGCTGAAGGCGCTAAATAAACACCTTCTTCAAGCATTAAGTGGAAGAACTTTTTAAAGCGCTCTAAATCACATTCAGTAGCTTGTTGGTAAGTCGTTACTTTTTCTGCATCAGTAAAGAAAAAGCCATACATGCCGCCAGCGTAGTTAGTAGTTAAGGCAATACCTACTTTTTTAGCTGCTGCTTCAAAGCCTTCACAAATCGCTTTACTAATGGCTTCTAGTTTTTCGTGAATGCCAGGTGCGCTAAGTAACTCAAGTGATTTTAAACCTGCAGCCATCGCAATTGGATTTCCTGACAGTGTACCTGCTTGATAAACAGGGCCTACAGGGGCTATGTAATCCATAATCTCTGTTTTACCACCAAATGCGCCAACTGGCATGCCACCACCAATTACTTTACCTAAACAGGTTAGGTCTGGCTTGATGTTGTAATAAGCTTGAGCGCCACCAAGGGCTACACGAAAACCTGTCATTACTTCGTCAAAAATAAGCACAGATTGGTACTGATCACAGACTTCACGCAGTCCTTCTAAAAAGCCAGGTACTGGTGGGATACAGTTCATGTTACCTGCAACTGGCTCAACAATAATACACGCGATTTCATCGGCGTATTTAGCAAAAATCGCTTTCACTTCTTCAATATTGTTAAACGAAACCGTAAGGGTGTGCTTAGCTAAATCTTCAGGAATGCCTGGAGAGTTAGGTACACCCATAGTTAATGCACCAGAGCCGGCTTTTACTAGCAGTGAATCTGCATGGCCGTGGTAACAACCCTCAAACTTTAAAATTTTGTCACGACCAGTAAAACCACGAGCTAAGCGAATTGCACTCATTGTT
The DNA here is from genome assembly GCF_001401785.1 of Pseudoalteromonas sp. P1-16-1b. Taxonomy (GTDB): domain Bacteria; phylum Pseudomonadota; class Gammaproteobacteria; order Enterobacterales; family Alteromonadaceae; genus Pseudoalteromonas; species Pseudoalteromonas undina. The sequence goes on from NZ_LKGQ01000002.1 coordinate 29,515, forward strand.
GCTTCAGTACCTGAGCTTACCATACGTACTTTTTCGATAGATGGGACTAGCTCTTTAACTTTTTCAGCCATTAAAATTTCAGCTTCGGTAGGTGCACCGTAGCTTAAACCATTTTCTACCGCATCATGCACTGCTTGTTTTATTTCAGGGTGATTGTGGCCCATAATCATTGGACCCCAAGAGCCCACATAATCAATGTAACGGTTGCCATCAGCATCAAATGTAAACGCGCCCTGTGCTTTAGTAATAAACAGCGGAGTACCACCTACACCATTAAAAGCACGCACTGGTGAATTTACGCCACCAGGAATAGAGTCTTGAGCTCGTTTAAATAAGTCTTGGCTAATTGTCATGAAAAATCCTATTGTTTTATCACTTTAAAATTAAAAGCTTAGCTATCGCGTTTGCGGCTAAACCAAGGAACGTCTACTTCATACTGCTCGACTTTGTTTTCTACGCCGAGGGTTAAAGCAAACAGCGCCATACGAATAAGTACGCCATTTTGTACTTGGCGGAATATTGCTAGATTGTCGTTAGCATTTAAGTCGTTATCAAGTTCGTTTGCCTCTAAACGGCTATCGCGAGGAAGCGGGTGCATTAACACCGAGTTCGGTTTGCAATGGGAATTGTAAATAGACTGGCTAATTCTAAATCCACCACGGTATTTATTAGCTTCCTCTTGAGACGGAAAACGCTCTTCTTGAATGCGTGTTTGATAAACAATATCGGCCGCTAAGTTACCTTCCATTTTATCAACCAGTTCAATTTTATGTCCTGCATTTTCAACGACAGATAAAATTGAGTCAGGCATTTGCAAGCCATTAGGGGCAACCATTGAAAAGCGAATGTTTTTGTAATGACATAGTAGCTTTGATAGCGAGTGAACGGTTCGGCCATATTTTAAATCGCCGACTAGCGCAATGTGCATACCATCAATATTTTGATCGAAGCGGTTAAGCTCTCGCTCAATAGTTAATAAATCAAGCAGCGCTTGAGTAGGGTGCTCATTGGGTCCATCGCCACCATTTATTACTGGTACGCTGCAACCTGTTGCAAATTCAGCTACCGAGCCTGAGTCTGGATGGCGCATTGCAACCGCATCAGCATAGGCTGAAATAACACGTGCGGTATCATATAGTGACTCGCCCTTAGCAAGCGCAGAGCTTTGCATACCGGTGGTTTCACGAACCAGTCCACCGAGTAAGTTAAACGCAGTGCCAAAACTAACACGAGTACGCGTACTAGGTTCAAAAAATAGATTCGCTAAAATAGCGCCTTCAAGCACATTGGTACGCTTTTGTTTTTTTGCGTATGGCTCCATTTTTTTTGCTACAGCAAATATGCGTTCAATACAGTCTCGATCGAGTTGATTAACAGAGAGTATATTTTCACCTTGGAAACTGAACATGGGGTTATTCCTAGTTATTCAAAAAGGCGCGATAATCCATAAAGGAGCACGCAATCGCGCGTATTATACAAACTTAGTTTGCGACTTGGCAGTGTAATTTATAATCCTGTATTTAAAAGCTTGGCTTAATAATGGCTAAAGCAACTATAACGAGTAACGCTAAAACAGGTAGCTCGTTGAAAATTCGGTAAAACCGATCGCTTTTTGTATTTCTATCGTGTTTAAAATCAGCTAATAATTTGAAACAGTAGCCATGATAAATATATAAAATGATTACCAGCACTAGTTTATAATGCAGCCACATACTGTAACGAAACCATTCGCGGCCGTATTCAACAATAGTTAATACGCCAAACACTGCGGTAAGCACAGCAAAGGGGGTAACAAAATAAAGCAGCCGACGTTCCATTACTTTTAGCATTGAGTTACACGATTTTTCTTCACTCATAGCGTGATAAACAAAAAGTCGAGGAAGGTAAAAAATACCGGCAAACCAAGCAATCATAAAAAATACGTGCAAGGTTTTGTAAATTAATAATGCGCTCATACTGTTCTCATTATTGTTAAAGTAAACTGTTACGTATGGTTAGAATATGATGGATTTGATCCCACCTTAGTAATCCCATAATTTGTTGATTATCTAATAAGTTATATACATAAAGTGCACCACTGCGTTTATCATTTAAAATTTCAAAGGCATCTGCAAGAGTGGCCTGGCTGCTGATACCTTGTAAGCTAATGTACTTTATATTGACCGCCTGATCAGACATTAAACTTAAGTCATATTCAGCTAGGCGATAACCATTTTCCTCGTCAAACACAATTAACGGTGTTTGGCTGTCCATGGCATCTAGACTGTTTTTTATTTGCTCTTTATCGTCAGAGTAGAGCAATTTAAAGTCTTCATCCATGTCATCCATCACCCCTACTTTTTGTAATGCCTCAGTGGCCGGAGATACATGGTAAGGTAATCCCTGAAAGTCTAATTGCTGTAAAAATATAGAGCGGTTACCAAATACCTGCAAAGCTGTAACGTAGGCGGTGGTAATGACGATCATCGCCGGTACAATAATTTCCGGTGAAGAGGTCAGCTCCATCACGGTAGTTAGTGCCGCTAAGGGAGAGTGCAATGTGGCAGCTAGTAAGCCTGCCATGCCGAGCACCCCATAAGTACCAGCTATGTCAGTTCCTGGGCTAATAAACTGGGCAAAAAATGCCATTAAAGTGCCGGTTAAAACACCAAGTCCAATAACCGGACCAATTAACCCACCAGGAATACCTAAGCCAATAGCAAACAAGGTGGCTAATAACTTAGCAATTAAAATAGTGGTAAGTAGTTGCATGTTTTCAGGTGACTCTACAGCAATGGTTATCGCACTCATCCCTGAGCCCATAGCTTGTGGAACTGCATAGGCAATTAAGCTGGCAATACACCCTGCAATTATTAAACGAGGAAACATACTTAGTGGTTTAAAGGTTTTAATAATCAGCATTAAGTTTTGATTAAAAGCATAAGCCACCGCGCCCAGCCCCATGCCGCACAAAATTAAATAGGGGTAATGCCACCCACTTAAGGGGGCAATGCTTATTAGCGCAAGTTCTGAGCCTTCACCAAATACAAATTGAGTGGCTAATGCACCGGTAACGGCTGCGAGCATTATCGGCACAAAAATATGCACTTTGTATTCTCTGAGTACCACTTCCATTACAAAAATAACCGCAGCAAGTGGGGTATTGAACGACGCAGCAATTCCCGCGGCAACGCCACAACCACTGAGGGTACGCATAGCGTTGTGAGGTAAGTGTAATTTATTTGCTAATATGCTCGCCCCTGCTGCTCCCATGTGAACTGATGGGCCTTCGCGGCCAACAGAAAAACCGCTGATCAGCGCCAGTGCACCACCAACAAACTGATTAACCGTGTTATACAGTGGCATTTGCCCGTAATGGCGCTTGATTCTGTGTATTACAAAAGGAATACCTAAGCGGTAATGTTTAAAGCCAGTGAAAGCCGCAAATGTAGCTATTAATAACGCTGCAACTAAAGGCATTAATACCCGTTCTAAAGTGGGTAGGGTGGTAAAATCGTCAGGGGTTTCTAGAAATAAACTTTGAAAAAATAAAATGGTTAAGCGGAACAGTATAATAAAAAATGCAGCAATTAATCCGGCACTTACGCCTAATAAGCATAATTGTACGGATGTTTTTGGTTTTGCTAATCGACGTCTCAGTCGCTCAAGCCACATGCTTTATTTCCCCGTAGCATTTTTAGGCGTCAAGTTTATCAAAATAGTCTAGGGAAGTCCTTGAGATTTTTAACAACAGATTAATTTAAATTTAATTTATACTGCACCTATTCACAGAGTGAGCTAAACAAGCCATGTTAGCATTGGAGCGTAGAAGCAGGATTAACTATACTTGATTAAAACACTCAGGTATTAGATAATCTCGCGCATTAGTATTAAGGTATTGAGGGTTATAAGATGTCTGAAGAATTACCCATTAAGTTTAGCGACGCAGCCGCTGTGCGTGTTAAACAGTTAATCGACGAAGAAGAAAACCCAGATCTAAAACTGCGTGTTTATGTCACAGGCGGTGGGTGTTCAGGTTTTCAATACGGTTTTACTTTTGATGAAAAAGCGAATCCTGGCGATTTAGAAATTGTTAAAAATGGGGTTACCTTAGTCATTGACCCTATGAGTATCCAATATTTAGTTGATGGCGAAGTTGACTACACCGAAGGATTAGAGGGGGCACGTTTTTTTGTCTCAAATCCTAATGCGACCACTACATGTGGTTGTGGTGCTAGTTTTAGCGTATAAAAATATCGTTATCCAAAAAAACCGCTTAATCAGCGGTTTTTTTATATGTTCAAAAAAATTATAACTCAGTTGGGCTGTATTCTGTTATTTGCATCATTAACACAAAAAAGCCAAGCACAAACGCAGAGAAGACTAAAATATAGATAAAGCCTTTTTTACCCTGCTTTAATGGAATAGCATAATGGCGTAAAAAAAAGTACCAACCTAAGCACAAAATAATAGGTAGTAAAAAGAGTAGTCTAAACATGATTTGATCTCTATAAGCTAGGGTCAATAGACCTTAATAATAAACAGCTTATATTTAAATGAAACAAAAAAGTTATAAAATATTTAACCTTATTCAGACTTAGTAAATATTTGTTGTTAAACTTTAATCGTAGAATTACTAATTAATCATTCAGATCAACGGTGAATGGTATATAATGTATCCAAGAATGAAACGGGCAAGGTTTCATTTTTCACAATAATAAAGAGTTAGTACATATTTGAGTGTTTTTGTTGATTGAATTGTAAGCGTTTACACTGCGCCTTAGTTAGTGGCAGTGAGTTTTCAGTGTTGATCACAATGAGCACTTGGCAATATGTACAGTTAAACAACGAGTAGGAGTTGTATATGATGGGTAAAACCGTATCTTCGGAAGAAAATGCAAAGTTAACAAAGTGGCTTAAAACTAAGCGCCATGAAAAAGGCTACACAATGCGCAGCCTAGCGCAAATTTTGGGTACGCCACATTCTTTTATTGGCAAAATCGAAAATCAAGAGCGTCGCTTAGATGTGATTGAGTTTGTTCGCTACTGTAATGCATTAGAAGTCGACCCGTATGAAGCATTAAGCTTAATTAAAGCTGACTAACGCTGTTAGGCTGTAATCGTAAAGTTAAATCTAACGTCTACAGCCAATACTAATGCAGGGATGCATTAGGTGTTACCTACTATGATAATTTTGCTCTAATGCATATAGTTTGTGCCTAATTAGATATAAAAATATTAATGAAGGTAAAACCATAAGTGCTGTTAAAACAAAAAATAATGACCAATTCCCCATTAGCCAATCATCGATAACTACGCCACTATAACTCGATAATAACGTACGTCCTAAATTACCCAATGATGCTAATAGCGCATAATGGGTGGCGCTAAATGCTCTGTCACACAGCATAGATATAAAAGCAACCATCGCCACTAAAGACCAAGCTTGGGTAAAACCATCAACTACAATCGCCATTGCATATAAGTGTTCTTGTGGCCCTGCTAAGGCAATCCAAGAAAACATTAAGTTAGATGCAGCCATGGCTACGCCACTAATAAATAAGCCTTTTACTATGCCATATTTGTGGTTAAAAATACTGCCCAAAAAGGCAAATACAATGGTGATTAAACCCGTGCCCAGCTTGGAGTAATTTGCTATTTGGGTATTACTAAAGCCCACTTCCTTATAAAATACAATCGACATTCGTGCTAAAAATGCTTCACCAATTTTAAATAAGAAAATAAATGCCAGCAGTGCTAAAGCGGTTTTAACCCCATTTTTAGCAAAAAAGGTTTTAAATGGGTCAACCACGGTAACGCCTAACCATGCGAGCGTTTTTGTCAGTGGAGTTTGTTTAGTTGTTGCGAGCTTTTCAAGGTAAACACGTTCTAGCTCGGCATGAACGGCTTCGCGATTTGATTGCGGCTCTTTAGCCCAAAACACACAGCTAATTAATAACAGCATAATCGCAGATAAAAAATAATAGACCTGTGGCCAGTCTATGTTTGGCATATCTGCCATGTAAAAGGGCACAGCCCCTAATAAAGCATAACCTGTCCACCAACCTGATGTAGCCATTGCGGCGGCTGCGGTGGCTTTGTGAGATTCATTTTCACTAAGAGTGTCTATTCGAAAAGCATCTATAGCAATATCTTGCGTTGCAGAGGCTATGGCGATCAGCAAGCAAAGTGCGGCGGCAATCGCTAGGTTTGCTTTTAGATCAAGCCCTGCAAGTAGTAACGTGCCAAGTAAAATAAAGCTTTGGCAAAACAGGATCCAACTACGACGCTGACCAAGCCAGTTGTACAAAAAGGGCAGTTTAGTGCGATCTATTAAAGGCGACCATAAAAAATTGATACTATAGGCACCAAACACAATGCCAAATAAGCCTATCATGCTGCGACTCAAACCTTCATCTTTAAGCCAAGCCGACATTACCGAGCCAATTAACACCCACGGAAAACCACTGCTCATTCCAAATATAAAAACATTAATTAAACGTTTATCTTTAAAATAAGAAAAGTATTCGCGAACAGAAAGTGTGCTATTCATAGGGGCTCATTGGCTCATAGAAAGAGCAGCCAAAGCTGCTCTGATAAAAAGTTATAAAGGGACTTGCTCAAGCACCTTGATATTTAATATAACAACCGGTTTTTCAGGGACAAAGTTGTAGCCAATTTTGTCATTAAAACCCGTTTTTACAGCCATGATTTTATCGAGCGTCTCATAACCTTCCATAACACTGCCAAACACTGCAAATCCCCAATCACGTCCAGGGTTTAAATGGTCATTGTCATCCATGTTAAAAAAGAACTGACGCGTTCCTGAGTGTGGTTCTCGATCTTGATAGGCCATAGCAATGCTATACATATCGTTAGTTAAGCCGTTACCGCTTTCATTAAAAATAGGGTCGTTTTCATGCAGGCCATCGTAATCTTTATCATAACCACCGCCTTGAATTACAAAGTCACGGTCATTTTCTACATCGCGTTCTACACGATGAAACACACTGCCTTGATAGCTTTTATCAGACACATAAGTCAAAAAGTTATTGACCGTAATAGGGGCTCTTGAGCGGTCTAGCTCAACCACAATACTGCCCAACGATGTCACAATTTCTACTCGAGGGAAAATATTATCTTTTTGCACAAAGCGGCCTTCTTGTGCCGCTAAACTATTTACGCTAAAAAATAAGCTTACGCAGATTAAAAAAAGTTGCTTCATTATTAACCTTCTAAAAATGCAATTAATTCAGGGTCAGATACAATGCGGGTAATTAACTGCTCAGTCAACTTATTGAGCTGACCTTCAATTTTTGCCCTATCATGACCAAGTGGTCCAGATAAATTAGCATTACCGCTATAACGCTTACTGAAAGTACTGGTAGGGCGAATCACTCGTACTTCAAATTCAATCTTGGCATCACTGGTATGGCTCATTAGCTTTTCTGTAACCACAGCTTGCAGTGCGTGAATATCTAACTCAAAGCGCAATTGCGCTAAATTAGAAATGCTAGCACCATTGCGACTAAGCGCACTGTCTAGCGCACTTTTAACTGACTCAGTAATACCCGTGCTGGCAATGGTTTTTGTTTTGCTTGATTCAATAAGCTTTAAGGTTGCACTGTCACCACGTAAATCAATCACGCTGGTGTTTAAGCTGTTATTGATTGAGCTTATTTGTCCACTTTTATAGACGGGATTGAGAATAAGCTGATTAGGCTGATTGGCACATCCCGAAAAAACCACTAAAGTACAACAGCTCAATAATATCTTTATGAGTTTCATTTATAACGTCCCACTATTTTTAGTTGCGCTGAGTACCACAAACTTTTTATTAGAGCCTAATAAAGTACAGTTACCAAACATACGGTTTAGTTTGTCATGATAATCTAAATGACGATTGCCAATAATACGCAGCTCGCCACCTTCTTTTAATGTGTCTTTTGCTTGTTTAAACATTTGCCACGCGATGTGGTCGGTAACCGCTTGTGCTTGGTGAAATGGCGGATTACACAATACAATATCGGCACTTTCACGTTCAAAGTCAGTTAAACAATCATTCTCTATAAAAGTACATTGTTCAAACTTGTCTTCCATGTTTAATTCAATGTTGAGTCGAGCTGATTCAACCGCCATATACGACTCATCAACAAAGCTAATATGCGCATTAGGACAGCGCGCTAATGTCATTAAACCAACCACGCCATTACCACAGCCTAAATCAATAATATTTTTTGCTTTATTTGTTTGCGGCAAGTAATTGAAAAAGAAACGTGCGCCAATATCAAGTGAATCACGTGAAAACACATTGGCATGATTACTTATTGTAAAATCAGTGCCTTCAAGTGGCCAGCTGACTGGGAAATCTGCGCCTTTATAACCGCCGGCTGCTTGGCTAATAATTAAACGTGATTTTTTTACTGCAAGACTTGTTTTCGTCTCACCAATAAAGTTTTCAAATGCTTTAATAGTAGAGTTATGTACGTCTTTAGTTTTTGCAGCACCAATAACTGGCGTATTTGGTGCGAGCACCTCGCTTAATTCAGATAGCTGATATTGTAAAAAAGCCAACGTGCGTGGTACTTTTACCAACACTAGGTCTACTTGCTCAGGCAGAGCCGATAAACTATCAAGCTGGCTAAACGCAGTCGTCGCGATTTTGTTTTCCGCTAAGTTATAAGCAGCCGCCTGATGGCTAATATATGAGTCGTTTACTGAACAAACTGTTAATTGTTGCTTGCTAAAGTAACAGCTAAGTGCACCAAAGCTGTCGTTTAAGATCAGTAACGAGCGACAATCAGGGTAGTGTTCATTAACATAGTCAATAAGGTATTCGTCTGCTGAATCCCACGCTTGTAAGCTGCGGTTTTTTTGATCCAAAGGAAAGCGTTCAAGAGTAAAAGTGTTATCGCCGAGCGTAGCTTGCGTAGTCATAATAGTTTAATGATCGGTAATCAAATGATAGGTAAATTCTAACATGCAACCGCCAAACGCCAACCCCCAACTGTTACCAAATGGCTTTTCTTATCAAAGTAAGGTACTTAGCGCACAAAAAAGCCTCGATTTATTTTATTATTTGCAGCAAAACCTAAATTGGCAACAGCCAAACATTACAGTGTTTGGTAAAACGGGGCCAATACCTAGGCTACAATGTTTTATCAGCGAAGAAAATCTTGAGTACGGTTATTCTGGGCATAAACTCGACTTAGAGCCTTGGCCAGACGTATTACTTGCCATGCGAACACGTTTAGAAAATCACCTACAGCAACCATTTAACTCAATTTTGGTTAATTATTATCGGGATGGCCACGATTGTATGGGTTGGCATAGCGATGATGAGGCGCAGCTAGGGCCTGAGCCTACCATAGCGTGTGTGTCGCTTGGTGCAGAGCGGTTATTTAAACTTAAACACAAAGTAAGCAACAGCATTACTAACATCAAATTACAAAGTGGTAGTTGTTTAATAATGAACGGACAGAGCCAACAAAATTACCAACATGCGTTGCCTAAACAAACTACGCTTAAACACCCGCGGATAAGTTTAACGTTTCGCTATATTAATAATAGTTTCAGTTAAATAGCATTAGCCATGGTGTAGCCGCAGTTGTTATAGTAACCATATAACTGAATTTTGAGGGTGGTTTTTATGTCAATGCAACAACAAATACGTGACAAGCTAGCAAATGCTATTGCGTGTAAGCATTTAAATGTTATTAACGAAAGCCATATGCACAGTGCGGGGACTGAATCTCACTTTAAAGTGATTGTAGTCAGTGAAGAATTCGCTGGTAAGCGATTATTGCAGCGTCATCGTGAAATTAATGAAATTTTAAAAGATGAGCTGGCAAATCATATTCATGCGCTTGCTATGCACACTTACACTCCTGAGGAATTTACAGAGCACGACGGCGAAGCGCCGCAGTCACCTAATTGCATGGGCGGCTCAAAAGTTGGATAACAGGTAATAGTGGATTGGTTTGAGCAGTGAGTAACTGATCAGATCAGTTTTTTTTGTTTTAGCCTTTAAACTAGCGCTAATTTTTATTGTAAAAGATATAGGATGATCAATGGTCATTAAGCCTAAAATTCGCGGATTTATCTGCACCAATGCACACCCAGTTGGCTGTGCAGAGCATGTTCAAAAACAAATTAATTATGTTAAGCAGCAAGGAGCATTAAAAAATGCGCCTAAAAATGTATTAGTTATTGGTGCGTCTACAGGTTATGGCCTTGCATCTCGCATTACCGCTGCATTTGGTGGTGGCGCTAAAACATTGGGTGTGTTCTTTGAAAAAGAAGGCACTGAACGTAAAACAGGCTCTGCGGGTTGGTACAACACGGCGGCATTTCAAACAGCCGCTGAAGCTGAAGGCTTATGGTCTAAAAATATTAATGGTGATGCGTTTTCTAACGAAATCAAACAAAAAACAATCGACACCATTAAAGCTGAATTAGGTAAAGTTGACTGTATTATTTACAGCTTAGCATCACCTCGTCGTACTGATCCAAATACAGGGGAAGTGTTTTCTTCAACACTTAAGCCAATTGGTAATGCGGTAACGACTAAAAACTTAAATACGTCAAAGCGTGAAATTGATGAAGTAACTGTTGAAGCAGCAAACCAAGACGATATCGACAACACCATTAAAGTAATGGGTGGCGAAGACTGGGAAATGTGGATTGACGCCCTTAAAGACGCTGATGTACTAGCAGATAACTTTAAAACAACGGCTTACACATACATTGGTAAAGAACTAACTTGGCCAATATATGGACATGCAACCATAGGTAAGGCAAAAGAAGACCTAGACCGTGCCACTGCAGCTATTAAAGCCGCTACCCAAGATTTAAATGGCGAAGCTTACGTTTCTTCACTTAATGCCGTTGTTACCCAAGCAAGCTCGGCAATCCCAATAATGCCGCTTTACATTTCGGCACTATTTAAAGTGATGAAGGCTGATGGCACTTACGAGGGCACAATTGAGCAAATTCATGCGTTATTTAATGAAAACCTATACGGTGATTCACCACGTTTTGATGAGGGCGGACATTTATTCCAAAACTACAAAGAGCTGGAAGATGACGTTCAAGCACGTGTTCAAACTATTTGGGATAGTGTAGACACAAGTTCAATTGATGAGTTAACGGATTACGTGGGCTACCATAATGAGTTTTTACGCCTGTTTGGTTTTGGCATTGATACGGTTGATTACGAGCAAGATGTTAATCCTGTTGCGCCAATTGCAAATATGATTGATTAATCTGTAGCTAGTAATGCAATTTTGAAAAAGTCGCCTAGTGCGACTTTTTTGTTTTTTAGCCTTGATTTGAAAAAAAATTTGCTATTTGTTGGTTTATTTACCACTTTGGTCTAGCTTGTATTTTATTAATTATGAATTACAAAACTAAATAAACGTTTCTCTCGTATAATTTTCATAAATACACTCGCATAGTCAGTCACAATAATGTTAAAATCAAAGCAATATGTGAGGAGTTTTACTGCGCTGCTTGTTTGGTATCTATAGCGAGTCATTTTATAGCTTGCAATAATACAAATAGCGGCGTGGTTGGTACGATTTTTCAGTTTCTTTCCGTTAATGTAGTGCAAGTGCGTATGATCAATATAAAAAAAGGTCTGGATTTACCCTTAGAGGGCGCACCTCAGCAAGTTATTCATGATGGTTCTGCCGTCAAACGTGTAGCTGTGCTAGGTGAAGAGTTTATCGGTATGCGTCCAACCATGCATGTTCGTGTGGATGACCAAGTCAAAAAAGGCCAGGTACTTTTTGAAGATAAAAAGAACCCAGGCGTATTATTTACTGCACCAGCTTCTGGTACAGTAAAAGAAATTAATCGCGGTGCTAAACGTGTTCTGCAATCTGTTGTTATTGAAGTAAACGGCAGTGAGCAAATCACCTTTGGTTCTTTCTCGGAAACTGAGCTTAACAGCTTAGACCGTGAAAAAGCTAAAGAAGTACTAGTTCAATCGGGTCAATGGACAGCACTTCGTGCTCGCCCATTTAGTAAAATAGCGGCGTTGGATGCAAATCCTAGCTCTATTTTTGTGACAGCTATCGATACCAATCCACTTGCTGCAGATCCTGCAGTAGTTATTGCTGAAAATGCGAAAGCGTTTGAAGCAGGTTTGGCTGTTGTGTCACGTTTAACCGATGGCAAAGTATTTGTTTGTAAGCAAGCAGGCAGTCAAGTTCCTAGTTCACCTATTGCTCAAGTAGAAGTACATGAGTTTGGTGGCGTGCACCCAGCTGGCCTTGTTGGCACTCATATCCATAACCTTGACCCAGTATCTGCTAGTAAGCAAGTTTGGCACATTGGTTACCAAGACGTTATTGCGTATGGTCACCTTTTCCTTACTGGTGAAATTTACACAGACCGTGTGATTTCGCTTGCAGGTCCGCGTGTTAAGAATCCACGTTTAGTGAAAACACAATTAGGTGCTTCATTAGATGACTTAGTAGCAGGTGAATTAGAAGACGGTGATAACCGTGTTATTTCTGGTTCTGTACTTGCAGGTGCTACGTCGTCTGGTGTTCATGCATTCTTAGGCCGTTACCACGTTCAAGTATCTGTATTACTTGAAGGTCGCGAAAAAGAATTGTTTGGCTGGATTGCACCAGGTAGTGATAAATTCTCTGTAACGCGTACATTCTTGTCTCACCTTACACCGAGTCGTTTATTTAAAATGACAACGTCTACGGGCGGTTCAAAACGTGCCATGGTTCCACTTGGAAGCTATGAGCGTGTTATGCCACTTGATATTTTGCCAACGCTTTTATTACGTGACTTATTGTCTCGTGATTTAGACAGTGCAATTTCATTAGGTGCGCTTGAATTAGATGAAGAAGATTTAGCGTTATGCACCTTCGTTTGTCCTGGCAAATACGAGTACGGCGCAGCCCTACGCGATTGCTTAACTACGATCGAGAAGGAAGGCTAAAATGGGCTTAAAAACTTTCTTAGAAGATATCGAACCACATTTTGAACCAGGTGGTAAGCATGAGAAATGGTACGCGCTGTATGAAGCTGCTGCGACTATTTTTTACACGCCAGGTTACGTAAATAAAGGTTCAACTCACGTTCGTGATAACATCGACCTAAAACGCATGATGATTTTAGTGTGGATGGCGACGTTCCCTGCCATGTTCTTTGGTATGTTCAATATTGGTCATCAAGCTGCAATTGCACTTGGTAATGGCTTTGAGCTAGCGAATATTTGGCAAGTAGGTTTATTCCAGTTACTTGGCGGTGAATTAACCGTTGATGCAGGCTGGGGGGCGAAAATGTTCTACGGAGCCTGTTTCTTCCTACCTATTTATGCAACTACCTTTATTGTTGGTGGTTTCTGGGAAGTGTTATTTGCTTCTGTGCGTAAGCATGAAGTTAATGAAGGTTTCTTCGTAACTTCTGTATTGTTTGCATTAATTCTGCCTGCAACGATTCCTTTATGGCAAGTTGCGCTAGGTATTACTTTTGGTGTAGTTATAGCAAAAGAAATATTTGGTGGTACAGGCCGTAACTTCTTAAACCCTGCGCTTGCTGGTCGTGCGTTTTTATTCTTCGCATACCCTGCACAAATTTCAGGTGACACAGTATGGACTGCCGTAGATTCATTCTCTGGCGCGACGATGCTTGGTCAAGCGTTTGCTGGTACGTTAAATTACGCGACTGATATTGAGCTTTGGTGGAATGCGTTTTACGGATTCATTCAAGGTTCTATGGGCGAAACGTCTACACTAGCTGTACTTATTGGTGGTTTATTCCTAATCTACGTGCGCATCGCGTCTTGGCGTATCGTGCTAGGTGTATTCCTAGGTATGGTAGTAACCTCATCAATACTGAACACCATTGGTTCTGAAACCAATGCGATGTTTGCTATGCCTTGGTACTGGCACATGGTATTGGGTGGTTTTGCATTCGGTATGTTCTTTATGGCAACTGACCCTGTATCTGCTGCATTTACTGATAAAGGTAAATTAGCATACGGTGCGCTTATTGGCTTTATGGTTATCATGATCCGTGTTGTTAACCCTGCATACCCAGAGGGCATCATGCTAGCAATCTTATTTGCTAACTTGTTTGCACCTTTATTCGATCACTTTGTAGTGCAAGCTAATATCAAGCGGAGGTTGGCACGTAATGTCTAGTAATAACGAATCAATTGGCAAAACGCTAGCTGTTGTTGTCTCATTATGTTTAGTGTGTGCAGTTATTGTATCGCTAACATCTGTACAACTACGCCCTCTGCAAAAAGCAAATAAAGCAAAAGATATTCAAAGCAATATCTTAGCTGCTGCTGGTATTGGCAAAGTTGATAACGTTGCCGAAACGTTTGATGCTAAAATCGAAACTCGCTTTGTTGATATGCAAAGTGGTGAGTTTGCTGAGCCGGTAGAAGATTTTGACTTTGAAAAAAGCAAATACGATGCTGATTTAAGTAAATCTTTAAAAGAGAATGGTATTAAAGACATCGCCGGTATTCAACGTATTACCAAGCGTGCGCCTGTTTATATCTCTAAAAAAGACGATGGCTCTACTGATGCAATCATCCTTCCTATTCAGGGTTATGGTTTATGGGGTTTAATGTACGGTTTTATCTCGCTTGAAAGCGATGGCGAAACTATTAAAGACATCATTTTCTACAAACATAACGAAACACCTGGTCTAGGTGGTGAAATTCAAAACCCACAGTGGACTGCAACGTGGGAAGGTAAAGAGTTACCAATCCAAATCGTTAAAGGGACTGCAGCCGGTGATGAGCATAAGATCGATGGTCTTTCAGGTGCTACATTAACGTCTAATGGTGTTGACCATGCAGTTGATTTTTGGACTGGCGAAAATGGCTTTGGCCCTTTCCTTGCGAAAGTACGTAAAGGAGCATTGAACTAATGGCTGATACTAAAGAAATGAAGGCGGTCCTATTTGGTCCAGTTTTCGCTAACAACCCAATCGCATTACAAGTACTTGGTATTTGTTCTGCGCTAGCGGTAACGTCTAGCTTAAAAAATGCATTAATCATGTCAATTGCATTGACCTTGGTAACTGCATTCTCTAGCCTTTTTATCTCGACTATTCGTAACCATATCCCTTCATCAGTACGTATCATCGTACAGATGACGATTATTGCATCATTAGTAATCGTGGTTGACCAAGTACTACAAGCTTTCTCTTACGCTACGGCAAAAGAGTTATCAGTATTCGTTGGTCTAATCATTACTAACTGTATCGTAATGGGTCGTGCTGAAGCTTATGCAATGAAGTCGCCGCCATTAATGTCTTTCCTTGATGGTATTGGTAATGGCTTAGGTTACTCTGTAGTGTTACTTACTGTTGGCTTTATTCGTGAGTTATTCGGTAAAGGTTCACTATTCGGTGTTGATATTATTCCATTAGTACAAAATGGTGGTTGGTACCAACCTATGGGTCTATTGATCTTACCACCGAGTGCATTCTTCATCATTGGTTTATTCATTTGGGTACTTCGTACTTATAAGAAAGACCAAGTAGAAGCTAAAGCGTAAGGGGCGATAAGTGGAACATTATATTAGTTTATTTGTAAAAGCCGTTTTTATTGAAAACTTAGCGTTAGCATTCTTCCTAGGTATGTGTACTTTCTTAGCCGTGTCTAAAAAAGTAACTACATCAATTGGTCTAGGTGTAGCGGTTATTGTTGTATTAGGTATTTCAGTACCGGTTAACAACTTGGTTTACCATGCGGTATTAGCACCAGGTTCACTAGAGTGGCTTGGTTACCCAGAAGCAGATCTTAGCTTTTTACGTTTCTTAACTTTCATTGGTGTTATTGCAGCACTAGTGCAAATTCTTGAAATGGCATTAGATAAGTTCTTCCCACCGCTTTACAACGCATTAGGTATTTTCTTACCACTAATCACAGTTAACTGTGCAATTTTTGGTGCGGTAGCCTTCATGGTTGAGCGTAACTATAACTTCGGCGAGTCTGTTGTTTATGGTATTGGCGCTGGTGTGGGTTGGGCGCTTGCAATTACATTACTTGCAGGTATCCGTGAGAAAATGAAGTATTCAGACGTACCAGATGGTTTACGTGGTTTAGGTATTACCTTCATCACTGTTGGCTTGATGGGTCTTGGCTTTATGTCATTCTCTGGTATTTCACTGTAATAATAGCGAGGTCAATCATGGATATTTTCTTAGGCGTTGGTGTTTTTATCGCTATCGTTGTAATACTAGTTTTAATCATCATTGGTGCTAAATCTAAGCTAGTTGCAAGCGGTGATATCATCATCGGCATTAATGGCGATGCAGACAAAGCCATTAAAACATCAGCAGGTAGTAAGCTATTAGGTGCACTATCTGAGTCAGGTATTTTCGTATCTTCTGCATGTGGTGGCGGTGGCTCTTGTGGCCAGTGTCGCGTACACATTAAAGAAGGCGGCGGTGATATTCTGCCAACTGAACTTGACCACATCTCTAAAGGTGAAGCACGTGAAGGTTGTCGCCTAGCGTGTCAGGTTAATGTTAAAAACGACATGGAAATTGAACTTGAAGAGTCAATTTTCGGTGTTAAAAAATGGGATTGTGAAGTTATCTCTAACGATAACAAAGCGACGTTCATTAAAGAACTTAAGCTACAAATTCCTGATGGCGAGTCAGTGCCGTTTCGTGCGGGTGGTTACATCCAGATCGAAGCGCCAGCTCACCATGTTAAATATGCAGATTTCGATATTCCTGAAGAGTATCGTGGCGATTGGAACCATTTTGGTTTCTTCGATCTGGAGTCAAAAGTAGACGAAGAAACAATTCGTGCTTACTCAATGGCTAACTATCCAGAAGAAGAAGGCATCATCATGCTTAACGTGCGTATCGCTACGCCGCCGCCAAGAAACCTAAGCCTACCATGTGGTAAAATGTCTTCGTACATTTGGTCACTTAAAGAAGGCGATAAAGTAACTATTTCTGGTCCATTTGGTGAGTTCTTCGCTAAAGACACAGACGCTGAAATGGTATTCGTAGGTGGTGGTGCAGGTATGGCACCAATGCGTTCACATATCTTTGACCAACTTAAGCGTTTAAACTCTAAACGTAAAATTAGTTTCTGGTATGGTGCGCGTTCTAAACGTGAAATGTTCTATGTTGAAGATTTTGACGGCCTAGCTGAGCAAAACGAAAACTTCGTTTGGCACACAGCGCTTTCAGATCCGCAACCAGAAGATAACTGGGAAGGCTACACAGGCTTTATCCATAACGTGTTATTTGAGAACTATCTTAAAGATCACGAAGCGCCTGAAGATTGTGAGTTCTACATGTGTGGTCCTCCAATGATGAATGCGGCTGTTATCACTATGCTTAAAGACTTAGGTGTTGAAGAAGAAAACATCTTACTAGATGATTTCGGTGGCTAATACCCAAACTGATTAAATTTAGTTAAAATACCAGCCTCGTCGCATTTTATGTGACGAGGCTTTTTTATATTAATTTTTAACCTATTAAGTAGGGTTGTTATGAACAAAGTAAATACTCCCCAGGGCATAATCGCCTTATTTATAATCACGCTGACTTTACTGTTATCTGGATGTGGAAAATCAGTCCCAGAGGAAACCTACTTAGAAGGTAAAACGATGGGTACAACTTACCACATTAAGTTTTACGCTGAGCAAGTTGACCCTCAAGCAGTACAAGCAGAAATCGATGCGGTTTTAGTTGATATCAACCAGTCTATGTCGACCTATATTAAAGATTCTGAAATAAACACCTTTAACCGTTTAGATGCCAACGAAGTAATGCCAATCAGTGATGACTTCAGGGCAGTTATTAGTGAATCTATGCGTATAGGTAATTCAACTAAGACCCTAGATGTGACGATGGGACCGTTGATAGATTTATGGGGGTTTGGCCCGGATAAAAAACCAACAAAGCGCCCAACGAATGAAGCTCTGGCAAATATGATCAATAACATTGGTATAGATAAGCTGGTCCTTAACGAGCAAGGCTTAGCAAAAACGATGGCTGATTTAGAGTTGTCGTTTTCAGCTACAGCAAAAGGCTATGGTATTGATAAAGTGGCAGAGCTATTACAAAGCAAAGGCATTACAGATTACATGGTTGAGATTGGCGGGGAGTTACGTATTGCTGGTACAAAACCAGACAATCAAGCATGGCGAATAGCAATTGAGCAACCTGATGCAAACCCAGGTGAGCGAAAAGTACACCGTGTACTTGCACCAGGCAATAACGGTATTGCCACCTCGGGTGATTATCGAATCTTTTATACTATGGATGGCGAAACCTATACTCACCTTATTGATCCTATGACAGGGATGCCAATTAAACATGACTTAGTTTCTGTCACAGTTTTACACCCTAGCGCCATGACGGCCGACGGTTTAGCGACTGCTTTAACGGTTATGGGTATGGAAAAAGCACAACGCTATGCGCAGCAGCATGATTTGCCAGTGTATTTAATTGCTAAATCGCCTGATGGTTTAGTCACTTATTCAAGTCCTGCGTTTAAGCCTTATTTATAGTCTTTAGGTTTATATCCTTAGCATGAGGGTATATAATGTAAGGAGCTCAAATACGCTATTTGAGCTCATTTTATTGCTGAACAATAGGGGCTAAGCAATGTCACTTTTTTTTCTAACCTTTGGCTTACTTATTTTAATTGTCGCTGCGATGGCGATAGGCATGATAGTTCAAAGAAAATCGATGGCGAGTAGCTGCGGAGGCTTAGGCTCTGTAGGTATTGATAAAGCATGTGATTGCGATGATCCATGCGATAAACGCAAAAAGCGTCTAGCCAAAGAGCAAGTATGGAAAGAAAACCAAATTCTTTAAATAGATTTATTTCTGTTTAAACAAAAAACCTCTCGTAGCTCACTACGGGAGGTTTTTTATTTATATCGCCATAAATAAATCATCAGCTGATAAAATAATCGTGTTTTTATCTTGAACAGAAAACTCTCTTTGTTATACTCATGCCCGAACTTTCAGTAAGTTTTGAAAGTTCTATTGATGCGGATCAATTCTAGCTTAGCAAAATAGTGCTAATGCGTTGAGACTGTATTTCATGTCACTGTATAAGGCTTTACGGCTGCAACTTGTTTTTGTTGCCACGGTGTATACCTAATTTTGTTATTAGTCATTTTAATAGGTTAATGTTTTTGAACTCATTTTCTTTGTTTCATACCAGCGCTTTGCTTACCTTAGGTAAGTCAGTGTTGCATGAGCGCTTTAATAAAGCGAAAAGAGGCGTGAGTGTGGCTGTAACATTATTAGTTTTTAATGCCGTTATGTTGCTTAGTGGCGCTATTGAGGATGCCTTTAGGCTTGAAGCATTGATCAGTGATGGCTTTTTTATAGAGCCATTATTACTGACTATTGCCGAATTCTTAGCTCATCCTATCTTATCGTGTCAGTTACTTATTGGCCTTTGTTGGCTATTGTTCCACATGTTTCCAGCGCGTCGTGCTGGAATAATCCTCCGTAAAGCAGCCTTTGCTTTTAGCGAGGCTAAAGTTCAGCAACCCGTGCAAGCTGCACATGGTTGTCGTGCTCCACCTAGCTTTACAGGTTGTCTGTTTACCCATTAATTTTTATGGGTATAGGTTACACCTGTGGTATCTAATTATTTATTCTTGCTGTAAATAACGATTACTTTCATTGTAGCTTAGTGTTTTTACACACTCTCAGCCAACCACACCTCACCCAAGTTAATTTTTATTGCGTTATATTAATGTGTTTAAAAAAGCTGGGTTGGTTCTGCTAGGTGTTTTTTATTAAGCCAGTAGTCAATACTTCATGCTTGCATTCGCTCTGCATTATTTGTAATTCAATCTTAATTAACTTGGGTTTTTATCAAATATCGTTGCTAAATATTTTTGGCAGCTAATAAAAACTCTTTAGGTTTTAGGATAGTCCCTTGTTAATTCGTAACCTTTTTAATATTGCTTTAGCTAGTATGGCGCTGATTTTATCAGGCTGTAATGGCGGGGTACTCGACCCAAAAGGGCAGATAGGTATTGATGAGAAAAATCTGATCATCATCGCCACTGTGCTTATGTTGTTAGTAGTGATCCCCGTTATTGTGATGACTTTATATTTTGCTTGGAAATACAGAGACACACAAAACCATGAAATTTACGCACCAAAATGGGCTCACTCTAATAAGATTGAGGCTGTTGTATGGGCGGTTCCTATTGTTATTGTTGTTATTTTAGGTGTGATCACCTGGCAGTCAACTCAAGAGCTTGACCCTTATAAACCGATAGAGGGTAAAGGTGAACACTTAACTGTTGAAGTGGTGTCACTTAATTGGAAGTGGTTATTTATTTACCCTGAGCAAGGTATTGCTACGGTAAACGAATTGGTATTTCCTGCTAATGTTCCGGTTGAATACAAAATCACCTCAGAAAGTACCATGAACTCGTTTTTCATTCCCCAGTTAGGTAGTCAAATTTACTCAATGGCGGGCATGGAAACTAAGCTGCATTTAATCGCTAATGAGCCAGGCACGTTTAAAGGCTTTTCGGCTAATTACAGTGGTGCGGGTTTTACTGGTATGAAATTTAATGCCATCGCAACACCAACAAAAGCTGACTTTAACCAGTGGGTTGAACAGGTTAAAACTAACGCTAATAGCCTTACTCATGCCAATTATGTTGAGCTTGCCAAAGCGAGTGAAAACAATCCCGTCGCTTATTATGGCAAGGTTGATGAAGGTTTATTTCATACCATAGTGATGAAATACATGCAGGCGCATGGCGATATGAACAAAAAACACCACTCGATGGGTAAACATCAGCAGATGAGTAATGAGCATCAGGCAATGGGTAACCATACAATGCCATCATCACACAGCCAGGGCGAGGAATAATCATGTCGTTTTTAGGTAAATTATCTATAGATGCAATTCCGTTTCATGAACCTATTATCATGGTTACCATGGCGGTGATTGCTATAGTCGGGCTTATTATAGCTGGGCTAATAACAAAATATAAAAAATGGGGTGTGCTTTGGCGCGACTGGATCACCTCGGTTGATCATAAACGCTTAGGCGTTATGTACATTTTATTAGCGCTAATCATGCTGTTTCGTGGTTTTTCTGATGCCATTATGATGCGTGCGCAGTTAGCGCTTGCTACCAGTGGCGCGCCAGGTTATCTGCCACCAGAACATTACGACCAAATATTCACCGCCCATGGCGTTATTATGATCATCTTTATGGCGATGCCATTTATGATTGGTTTAATGAATATTGTTGTACCACTGCAAATTGGTGCTCGCGATGTGGCTTTTCCATTTTTAAATAATTTAAGTTTTTGGTTTACTGCTAGTGGCGCCATTTTAATAAATCTATCGCTGATATTTGGTGAATTTGCTAAAACAGGCTGGGTTGCTTACCCACCGTTGTCGGAGTTGACCTTTAGCCCTGGGGTGGGGGTCGATTATTATATTTGGGCCTTGCAAATATCGGGGCTCGGTACGCTATTAACCGCTGTTAACTTCCTAGTGACAGTATTTAAAATGCGTGCCCCTGGTATGACACTGATGAAAATGCCAATTTTCACATGGGCATGTACATGGGCAAATATCTTAATTGCAGCATCATTTCCAATTTTAACCGCAGTGCTGGCCATGCTAACGCTAGACCGTTATTTAGATTTCCACTTCTTCACTAATGAAGCAGGCGGTAACGCCATGATGTATATCAACCTGTTTTGGGCATGGGGTCACCCAGAGGTATACATTTTAGTATTACCAGCTTTTGGTATCTTCTCTGAAATAGTGTCGACCTTCACTGGTAAACGTTTATTTGGTTATAAATCGATGGTATATGCCAGCGGTGCCATTTCTATTCTTGGCTTTATTGTATGGTTACACCACTTCTTTACTATGGGCTCAAGCGCCAATGTAAATGCCTTCTTTGGGGTGATGACCATGGTCATAGCTGTGCCTACTGGGGTTAAGTTATTTAGTTGGTTGTTTACTATTTATCGTGGCCGTTTGCGCATTACTGTACCGGTACTTTGGACGCTTGGTTTTATGGTTACCTTCAGTATTGGTGGTATGACGGGGGTATTACTGGCAATCCCTGGTGCCGATTATGTATTGCATAACAGCTTATTCTTAATCGCTCATTTCCATAACACCATCATTGGTGGCGCAGTATTTGGCTACTTAGCCGGCTTTGTTTTTTGGTTTCCAAAAGCAATGGGCTTTAAGCTTGATGAGCGTTGGGGTAAAGCGTCATTTTGGTGTTGGTTAATCGGTTTCTTCGTAGCCTTTATGCCATTGTACGTACTCGGCTTTTTAGGCATGACGCGTCGCTTAAACCACTCTAATAATCCTGATTGGAATATCTGGCTTTATATTGCTGCAGTGGGTGCCGTGATTATTATGTTCGGTATTATTTGCCAAATTATTCAGCTATATGTGAGCTTTAAAAACCGCGAAGCGCTTGATGATACCACTGGCGATCCTTGGAACGGCCATACGCTTGAATGGTCAACGTCATCACCACCGCAATATTATAACTTTGCTGAAATCCCGCATGTTGATGATATTGATACATGGACTGACATGAAAGAAAAAGGCCTGGCTTATCAAGGTAAATCTAGCTATAGCCCAATTCATATGCCAAAAAATACCGCATCGGGTGTGCTTATTGCTGCGAGTTTAACGGCGTTTTGTTTTGCCATGATCTGGCATATTTGGTGGCTAGCAGGGCTTGGTTTTATTGGCGCGATTGCGCTGTTTATTAACCGTGCTTACACCAGTGATGTAGATTACTACGTGCAAAACGATGAAATATTACAAATTGAAGGCGCGCATATTGCCAGTAACACGAAGGAGGTAAGTGCATGAGTACGTTATCTGCAACTCAAGGCCATGTAAATTTAGAGCCTCATAGCGTAAGTCATACGCATGAACATCACGATACCTCAGGCGATACAATCTTTGGCTTTTGGCTTTATTTAATGACCGATTGCCTTTTATTTGCCTCATTTTTTGCAACCTACGCAGTGCTTTATATGAACACCGCAGGCGGTGTATCGGGCAAAGATATTTTTGAGCTTGATTTTGTTGCCGTTGAAACTGCGGCGCTACTTATAAGTAGTATTACTTTTGGTTTTGCCATGATTGCCGCTCAAGGGCAAAAAAAGGCGCTGACGCTTGGTTGGCTCGCGGTCACTTTTTGTTTAGGCGCGGTGTTTATTGGTATGGAAATTTATGAGTTTCATCATTTAATTGTTCATGGCAATGGCCCACAGCAAAGTGCTTTTTTAACATCGTTTTTCTCATTAGTGGGCTTGCATGGTTTACATGTAACTGCAGGCCTTATCTGGATGAGCATAATGATGATTGAGGTGATTAAGCGCGGTTTAGGTAAACAAACCGTCACGCGCTTAAGTTGCTTAAGCTTATTTTGGCACTTTTTAGATATTGTGTGGATTTGTGTATTTACCGTTGTTTATTTAATGGGGGCAATGTAATGAGCCATAGCGAAACACATGCTTTAGAGCAAATGCAAAGCCAACATCATGATCAGTCACATGGTAGTGTTAAAACATACCTGATTGGCTTTGTCTTATCAGTGATTTTAACGGCCATTCCATTTTGGATGGTGATGGAGGGCGACTTTTCAAAGGTCACCACACTCTGGAGTATCGTTACTTTAGCAATCGTGCAAATTTGGGTGCATTTAAAATACTTTTTACACCTTAATTTCACCACTGATGAAGGTAAAGCAAATACCTTTACCTTCTTGTTTAGCGCGTTGATCATCGTCATGGTGGTTGGACTGTCTGTTTGGATCATTTATGAATCAAACGCAATGATGATGTACTAGAGGTTTCAGATGTTTCGTCGTTATTTAGCTGTTACTAAGCCAGGTATTATTATGGGGAATTTGATCAGCGTTGCCGGTGGTTTTTTACTCGCCGCCCGCGGTGATATAGACCCATGGTTAATGTTGGTTACCTTGGTTGGTTTATCGCTTGTTGTTGCATCGGGATGTGCCATAAACAATGTTATTGATAGAGACATTGATGTTGCCATGGCGCGCACTCGCTCACGTGTGACTGTAACGGGTGAAATGTCTGCAAAAGCCGCTTTAAGCCATGGCGTGTTATTAGGGCTAATTGGCTTTGGCTTATTAATCGCCTTTACCACTCAAGCGGCGGTATTTTTTGCCGCCTTTGGCTATGTTATCTATGTAGGGGTTTATAGCCTCTACATGAAACGCAACTCTGTTTACGGCACGTTTATTGGTAGTCTGTCGGGCGCAGTTCCACCTGTTGTTGGCTATTGCGCCGTTACGGGTGTGTTCGATATAGGCGCATTAATACTGCTGGTGATGTTTAGTTTGTGGCAAATGCCGCATTCATATGCGATTGCTATTTTTCGCTTTAAGGATTACCAAGCCGCTAATATTCCAGTATTACCCGTGGCGCAAGGTGTTGATAAAGCTAAGCGCCATATTGTGCTTTATATTGCAGTATATGCCTTAGTAGTGATGTTATTGCCAATTAGTGGTTATACCGGTGCTGCCTTTATGGCCGTTGCCTGTATCACCAGTTTTTGGTGGTTACTCATGGCACTTAGAGGGTATCGCTACAACATAGACACCACCCGTTGGGCACGCCAAGTGTTTGCGTTCTCAATTATTAATATTACCGCTTTGAGTATTGCCATGGCGGTAGATTATCAAACAATTGCGCCACAGTTAGTGGCGCTAAACTGATCTTATCTGATCAATGAACCGAGTTAATTCCCAAAGTTAACCAAAGGCTCTGAGCATTGCGAGGAGCCTTTTTTCATTCCTAAAACAAGGCCGCTATTGAGTGCTTATTGGCATCTACCAGACTTTGTTTTATTTTATTTCTTGTAGCGGCTGATTTATTTTGACTGAGTTTGAAGTTACCTTGCCAGTGAATTGGCGTAAGCTCTATAAAACTGAGGTGCTGATACATTGTATTGCGATGCTGCTCAGGCACTTCATCAATTTTCCACTCAGGCTCAAATGTTTTCTCAAAATGACTAGTAAGGGTTCGCATTACGAGATCTTTTTTTAGCTCATCTTTAATAATATGTACTTTTGCAGTCACTAACACCGATGCGTAAAGCCAGCTAGGCAATGTTTGATTATCCGCATAGGAGGGTGATAAATAGCAATTGTCACTATTAAAGAGTAAATTCACCTGTTTATTATCAAGCTTTGATAGTGGATTATGCTTTGCTACATGTGCAATAAACATATTTTCTAAGGAGTTGAATAACATAGGTACATGACAAATTTTATTTAATTGACTATTTGAGCAGGGCATAAAAATTGTTGCTAATGGAAAGTTATTAATAAGCGCATGCAATTGCTCGGTGTTTTTTTGCATAAAGTGCTCGGGTGGGTACATTATAATTGCTCCTCAAGTCGTAGCTTTATAGCTGCCCATTGTTCGTCAATAATGCTGAATTTTGCGGTGTTGCGATATGAACCATCTTCTAGGCGTCGGTCTTTTTGGGCGATTCCTTCAAACTTAGCGCCTAAACGGGCAATTGCATTGCGTGATTGTTGATTGTGCTCATGGGTATTAAAGCTAATCCGTACTAAATTAAGTTGATTAAATGCATATCTCAGAAGTAAATATTTTGCATGCGTATTTACGTATGTTCGCTGTGCAGTGAAGCTAATAAAAGTATGGCCAATTTCAGCGCTTAAGTTGTTACTGTCTAACCTAAATAAACGGGTTGTGCCAACAACTTGCTGTGAATGTTTATCAATAATGGCAAAAACCACTTGCTCGTTTTGATTAAACTGCGCGCTATGTGTAAACCATTGCTCCAACTTAACTTGGGTTTGTGTGTAATTACTTAATACCCACTGCCAAACTTGTGGGTGTTTACCTGCTTGATATAGACCCTCGAGATGTTTGAGTTTAAGTGGCTCTAAGGCAACCTTGTTGGTTTGATGAATTTGCGTTGTGAACATTATAAGCCCCATATTTTGCTATTTATTCATAACAAATGTACGCTTTATTGGTTTATTAAAAACAACCAAAATTTAATTTTTACCTATACCAGTTTGGAAGGTGTTTATGCAGCCACTTAATATAAAGCTCACTAGCCAGAGTAAAGCTAAATACCTGCAAATAGCAGATGCACTTAGGGAGTCGATTATAAAAGGGGACATTCTCGCTGGCAGCAAACTCTGCTCTGCGCGCGATATGGCACAAGCATACGGATTAAACCGTCATACAATAATGAATGCCCTACAACTTCTTGTCGCAGAAGGATGGTTGGAATCCTATGAACGATCAGGCTACAGCGTTACCAATACATTGCCTATTCAAAACAGTATAAACACTGCCCAGTCTCAAGCATTGGATCCTAAGCCGTATCGATTTGCTACCACGCTTACGGTGTCAGAACCTATAATGGACTTAAATCACTATGCTTATAACTTTGCTGGAGGCTTACCCGATTTAACACGCTTTCCCTATAAAGAATTTAAACGCTCTGTAAGTCATGTGTTTAATCATTTAGATACCAGCCAATTTCACTATGGTAATGTGGCTGGGGAGCCTAATTTAAAATCGCAAATTAGTCATTATTTACACAAAGCACGAAACCTAAAAACAGCCGATATTCTTATGTGTAATGGCTCTCAAGAAGCGCTTTTTTTAGTATCAAAAGCCTTTATTAATAAAGGCGATTATGTTGCAACCGAAACCTTAGGTTACCCGCCTGCTCGTAAAGCATTTGCAGCATGTGGCGCGCAGCTTATAGATATAAAACAAGATGATGAAGGGTTGTGTGTTGATGATTTTAAAACTCAGCTCGAACGCTATCCCATTAAACTTCTGTATTTAACGCCACTGCATCAATACCCAACGACTGTGACCTTATCACCCACCCGGCGCTTACAAATTTATCAACTGTGTTATGCCCATAATGTGATGATTATTGAAGATGACTACGACCATGAATTTCACTACCGTTGCCAGCCTTTGCAACCCATGGCTGCCGATGACCCCGCAGGCATTGTGATATATCTATCAACGTTTTCAAAAATTATGTTTTCAGCAGCAAGGATTGGCTATATCTGTGCAGCGCTTGGGGTAATCGCACAATTAACCGCATGGAAGCAGCTAATGAACCATAAAAATGATGTGATTATGCAATTAGCTGTCGCACACTGGATGAAAGAAGGTGGTTTTGAACGCCATTTAAAGCGTATGACAAAGCTCTATAAGCAGCGCTATGAAGCGATGGGTGATTATCTAACGCAGCTGCAATTATCAGGCTATCCAATTGAATATATAAAACCCGACGGTGGCATGGCGATGTGGGTTAATTTAAATAAACCGGTGGACCAATTAAAGCAAGTACTGCAAAGTAAAGGCGTGTATGTACAGGTTGAGCCTGAATTTTACTTTAAAGGTTCAGAACGCAGCTTAATACCTAAGCAACACAGTTATGTACGTTTAGGATTTGCTGGGCAATCAACTTTGGCGATGCAAGCTGGACTTGAATTGATTGCTGAACACGTTTTCAAATAAAGCTTATTTGCTTAAGCTTTCAGCATCATAAAACATCGGTTTCAATGTGCCACAATTTATAAATTTATAATTGAGCTCACCAGCAGAGGGCACTTCAGTTGAGGTGCGAAACTTTTGTAAACAGGCACCACTTAAATCAACAAACATAATATGATGATAGCTTGGTGGTTGAGTTATTTGGTGAATGTAAATACGCTCGTTATTTTTTAGCGTAACCATGTCGTACTGTTGCCATTTTGAGGCTGGGCTTAAATCAGTTAGCTCACGAGTAAATAACTGCTCGCTAAGCTCTATTAATTTATCGCTGTAAACTAAGCTACCTCCTTGTCTATAATCTCCAAGATACACATCTGCGGTAATTGCGACTTCTTCGCCTCGCATTAAGCGTTGAATATTAAACGGCTTTGATTTTACTGTAACTAACTCAGCATCACGTACTAAATCTAAAAATGGAATATCAGATACATCTACCTTGTACATAACATGCATATCAAAGGGAAGCTCAAAGCTTGGAATGTTAATGGCGTATACACTTGAGCCTTTATTAACCAATACCATGGCATGCTCTGCTTCATATTTGGGGTTTAATGGCGGAAGTTCTGGTGGCTCTTCGGCATTAGCAAGCGAGCTGGTACAAAATACAATGCTGATAAATAAAGATACGAAGTAGGGTAGCCGCATAATAACCTCAATTAATTTATAGATATAAAGTGTAGTATACATTTATAAAAAATTATCTTTAGTTAAATTTTAGTAAGGCTTAAACCTGATACACACTAAAGCTTTAGTGTGTATCAGTATATTTAGAGTTAGCTATTATTTAATTGCTTTTTTCACTTCTCGCCAGTCAATAACTTTAAAGTTTTGCGGTTGCAGTGGCATACGATTATAACCGTCTTGTACTATAAGCATACCCTCAGGATAACCTGGTAAAGCTTTTGCTGTAACGGTTAAACCGTCAGTTTCACCTACGCCATCTATACCTTTATCTAGGTTAGCAATCACATTAAACTTACCTGCAAAACTGAGGCTAGGCTGTGTATCATCTGAGATTTTGTAAAGCACATAGCTATTATCGCCTTGGCTTGATACCACTAAATAGCGCCCATCATTAGCATGATAAATTTCCATACCTTCTACATCTGCCACCAATTGTTCATTAACACTTTGTAGCTTTACTGCTTTGTTACCAGCGGTAGGCTCTGCGCCGATATACCAAATACCTGCATCTTCTTCACCTGCAAATAATTGGCCTAGTTTATCATCAGCACTACAGCCTTCAGGTTGGCTTGGTAGGGTAAACTCTCTAACCAGTTCACCGCTTAGGTTATCTTGATCACCAGTGAGTTTATACTGCTGGAATAAACCTGATTTATCATTAACAAACACGTAATGGCCAGAATCAGACGAATACATACACATACCGTAAATCTCAGGTAGGTTAGTGGCTATTTCTGTTACATGGTTTACTTTGTTTTCTCCATCAACAGTAAATACGCTAATACTGTTAAGCGTACGGTTGCTGGCAGTGATCCACGTATGGGTTTCGTTGTTTATACCTTGATGTTGGCGCACATCAACATTATTTAAACGCCCTATATTGAGCGACTGTACTTTGTTGCCAGCAAGGTCATAAACCATCAAGCCGCGGCGTTTATCTGTGCCTAAAATTAAGCTGTTTTTAGCGTCTTGCTCATTTATCCAAATTGCTGGGTCATCTGCTGCATCACCAAACGCTGCAACCGGTGTGGTTTGTGCGCTGGCATGAAGGTGAGTCATAGCAACTTTGCTATTTGAGACAGAAGTTTGCGCTGCGTAGTTAACGTTTGCTTGAATGTAAGCGCCGGTTTCATCATCAATCAAAACTAGCTGCGCTTGATTGTCATTAATAAAGCTTGCTGCAACAGACTCAATAGTGTACTCACCTGACAGTGACCATTGGCTAAGCGTGTCTGTTTGAGCTTGGTAAGCATAAACCATACTATCGTCAGTGGCGCTGAGCCATAAAGTACCGTCTTGTGATACTGATAGGGCACCAATCTCACTGTTTAATTCGCCGTATGGCTGTACTAAAGCCACAGGTTGCTTATTGGCATCTGATTCTGCATCAGCATTAATGGCCCACACTCCGAGCTCTGCCTCACCCACATACAGGGTTTTTGTGTCGTCATTTACTGCACAACCTGAAGCCTCAGTGACCGCAGAAAATTCACGTACTGCGATATTTTTAGCTTGGTTAGTTGCTAAATCATATATAACCGTTTCGCTGATCAAGCCGCGAACATCCGGCACAAACGCTGATACAGTCTCGGTATTGGTGTTTTTAAATAAACACACAGCATCTGGCTGGGCTTGAGGCGGACTAATACGAGTGAGTTCATTTAGCTGCCAAGTTTGGCCATTTTTCATAAGCTTAAAAATAGCAACGTTATCTTGGCTCTTATCCAGACTGGCGAGTAAAAATTGCTGCGCTGATAATTGTTTTAGTGAAATTGACTCAAAGTTACCGGCTAACAGCACACTGCTTTTCTCGTTATCGGCAAGTAATAAGCCCTGGCTTTCGCTCGCCATTAGCCATTGATTATTACCTAGCGCTGCTGCTTGTGAGCCTTGCATGTTTTGTTGTGGGCCAAATAACTTAGCCTCAACAGCCGGCTTTGCTATTTCTGTCGTGTTTTGGGTATCGTCATTACTTGTACAACCGCTAAGCGCAGTTACAAGCACAGCACTTGATAGCACCGCTGAAATTGTATTTAGTTTAAAGTTCATTATTTTATCCTTTACTTATCTATGTGCTTTTCAGTGTTAAAACGTACTTCACCAAGGTGATTAATCGCGCTTACACTGAGAGTTTCGCCATTGATAGAGATACTTAAAAAACCAGGTGTTGCTTCTGCGTAGCGGGTAAATTCACGTTGTTTTACAAACCGCGCTTCGCTGCCACCACCAGAGACAAAGTGAGCCACCTTGCTATTTTTTGGTTGGTTGTATTGCAAGTCGTGCTCGTGCCCTGCGATATAAGCATGCACATTATGACGCTCCAAAATAGGTTCTAAAATGTCGCGAAGCCCTTGGTTGCGGCCAAAGCGTTTACCACTTGAATAAAGCGGGTGATGGCCTACCACAATTTTCCATTTTGCGTTACTGCCAGCAAGTTGGGTTTCAAGCCAAGTAAGTTGGGTTTTATAGTCTTGTCCTTGGGTTGAACGGTATTTATCACGGTCTTTATATTCAGGCTGAATTGGGTTGGTATCTAAAAACACCATTAACACTTGCTCGTTGTTTTCAAGCGCAAATGTTTTACTGTAGTACCTTGCAGGTAACTGCCAACGTTGACTTTTTTCGGTGTAGTCAATTTGTGCTTGGGCATTACCCAAGTAATCGTGATTACCTAAAACAACATACCAATCTTCAAATGTGTGCGGGCCATGGTATATGTTCTCAAAGGCTGATTGCCAAAGAGGATCGTTCACACTTGCCACGCCATTTGGGTAAAAGTTATCGCCGGTCGAGACAATAAAATCGGCATCGGTTTGATACATAGCAATTTCTAGCTGATGAGCGACTTCTTTTTGGTAAAAGTGGCCGTTGTGTCCCCAATCACCAATAACCATAAAGTTAAGGCTATTAGGCAACGTAGTTAACTTAGCTATTTTTTGTTGTTGGTATAGCGCATCTTTATAAACAACAGGCTCGTCTGCACTAAGCGCTGATGAGCACAGTATCGCGGCCATTATGAAAGACAATTTAAACATGTTTTAACTCCAAAAAAGCACGCGATGGTTTGCCATTACGTGCTTAAAATGACAATACGTGTGATTAGAATGCGTAACGCAGCATTACTTGAATCACAGGGCCTGCTTCTTCCGATTCAAGCTCGTACTCATCAAAGGCACGATTGTTTTGATCATCAAGCGAGTCAAACTTATTGAAAACTTCGTCTTTGCTGGCATCCAGTAAGTTTGAACCTACAAGGCGTAGAGTGATGTCATCCCAGCGCTTTTCAACGAAAAGCTCTAAATCAGCACCGTAAGAGGTTGTCACTTCTTCACCCACGAAGCGTCCGTATGCATCACCTTGGTTACGGTACGTTGCCCCAAATGATGCGCGTAGTGTTGGTAAATCTTGGATAAAGCCAACGTTATAAACATAATCCGATTGGTCATTAAATTTGCGCTTACCAAAACTGTCTTCAACTTCACTGTCGAGCCAAGAGTAATTTAAGAAGATACCTGTATTAGGCATGTTCAAGGCGCTAAGTGGGGTTGATAAATCAAATTCAACACCTTGTACTGTGCCATCACCAGTATTTTGTGGTTGCAGTACAAATGTGCCTTCGCCTTCTGAGCCTTCAACACCGGTACTGGCAATTTCAATAAGGTCGCTAACGTCACGGTAAAATACGTTTACACCGACAACGCCACTTTTACCTAAACGGTATTCGTAACCTAAATCGATACCCCAAGATGATTCTGGTTTAAGACTTGGGTTGCCTAAAAAGTCATTATCAGCGAGCTCTTCTTCAAGTAGGGCGGGTGTCATGTAGTCAAAGTCAGGGCGACGTAAGCTGCGAGCAACAGAGGCGCTGACTCGTCCGTTATCACTGACGCTGTAACGAAAGTGAGCCGACGGTAAGAAAAAGTCATAATCATTTTCGGCAGTAACGCCTTCATTGGTATCGGTAATGCTTGAGTCAGTTGACTCCCAGCGCACCCCCATCTCCCATGAGAACACATCCGCTTCATGCTTGATTAGCGCAAATAAGTCAAAACGGTCTTCTTCAAGTTCATTAACACCGCCGTCTACTGGTTCAAATTCGTTATTAAATTGTGCTAATGACATTGGCGTCTCGCTAAATTGAGCCCATCCAGTCAGTGTTTGCTCACTTTCATCTTCAGCGACAAAAATGGCGGTATCGCGCTCTTTGCCTTGTACAAAAGCACCAAATTGAACTTCTTTCGAGTCACCTACCAGTAAGCTGTGCTGCCATTGTAATGACCACTCTTTATCATCGATATCAACGGTTTCTTCAGCTTCCTCAAACACCATTGGGAGCTCTGAAGTATCAAGCTCAACTTCTTGTTCGTAAACAGACTCTTCAAAGCTGGCATAACCTAACTTAAATTTGCTGGTACCGCCAAGTAGTGGTAATTCATAGCCAGAATTAATGTTGTAGTTGGTTTGATCAATAAACGAAACGTTTGCGTTATCTGAGATTAAATTACCACCCTCAACGACAGAGCCTGAGGTTGCAGTGGGGTCGTCGTATTCAAAAGAGCGCTCATCTTCGGTACGGTCGGTATCAACCCACATAGCGCTAATATCAAACTTGCCGCCGTTATCAAACACCTTTTCAAAGCTGGCATTTAATGATGTGTCATCGCCATCACGAGTATCAGATTGATCTTCACGGTTATCAAAATCGTCTGTTGCGTAATTAGGGTTATTTTCAGGGCTATCGCCATAACGTCTGCTTGATTTTTGTTTTGGGTTATAACGACCTTGTAAATTGGCACCTACGAGTAAACGGCCACCCGCAAACTCAGTGCCGTAAACGCTCGCAAAGCTTTCTTTTAGTTCGCCGTCATCGTAACGTAAGCCACCAGCGCGAATATAACCGCCGTCTAAGC
Organism: Pseudoalteromonas sp. P1-16-1b; assembly: GCF_001401785.1. Lineage (GTDB taxonomy): Bacteria > Pseudomonadota > Gammaproteobacteria > Enterobacterales > Alteromonadaceae > Pseudoalteromonas > Pseudoalteromonas undina. The sequence goes on from NZ_LKGQ01000002.1 coordinate 62,678, forward strand.
TGTAGCCATCGCGTAGTACAATATTAAGTGTGCCTGCTATGGCATCGGCAGAGCGGTTGGCACTTGATGAACGAATTATTTCTACGCGCTCAATTAATTCTGCTGGAATGCGGTCAACAAAAAATGAGCGATCAGCACCTGCACCCGGTACTTCTTCGCCATTAATAAGTACTTTTGTGTAAGCAGGGCTCAAGCCACGCATACGTGCGCCGTCAGATTCCAGTACGTCAGATAAAAAAGTCACACTAGGAACACGCTTTAGTGCATCACCGGCGGTAAGTGGCTCAAAACGTTGAAAGTATTCTTGTGAGTATTCCAGCGTGGGCGCTAGTTCTTGCGAGCGGTTGCGATAACCAATCTCGCCGTATACCACAAGCTCTTCAGAAACCTTTACTTCAGGTTCCCTTGGCGATGTTTGTTCCTCTGCATTCACGCTAACACTAAATTGGCTCAGTGCTAATGCCGCCACAACAGCATTTAACTTAAATTGTTTCATTGATTTGCTCCGGTTGTCCTTGGTTTGGTGAGCAAACTAAAAAAAGTTAATGACGCTAATGTGACAGTTTTACAGTTAATTCCTGACAAAACGCCAACTTAGCGCTTTTTAAACAGACATTTGAGCTGTTTAAACACGGCTCCAGCGCACTAAAAATGGTTATTACTAGGTTAAATACCTAAAAACTTTAATCTCAATGTCATATCAATGAGCCAAAATGACTCTGCCTAATAAATCAGTACCGCGCTAGCATACGTAATAGTGTAAATCTTAGAAGACTTAAACAATGCGATATAACCCATTTACCAGCCATGCAAAATTAACCAACACCATAATTTTATTATTGGTTATTGCTGTAGCAATATGCGCTTACTTTGGCGAACTTAAGCAATGGCAAGAAATTGCGTGGCTCGATATTGTTGGTGAGGGCGGTATTGTGTTGATGACCCTCAGCTGGATAGTTGCGTTACTTATTTCACGCCCGCCAGGCAAAGTAACTACCTTATTAGTGTTAGGTTTAGGTTTGTTTATGTTCTCAGCCACACTCGATTTACTCGATGAGTGGTTAAAGCAACCTTCACAATTATGGCTCACCTGGTTTGAGTCACTGCCAGCGCCGTTTGGTATGTCGCTTACCAGCGCAGGGCTTTATTATTGGCATCAAGAGCAATTTGTTTTAAATCGTCAATTGCGTCGTCGTGAAGCGCATCTTCGCGAACATGAAAAAGTCTGTCCGGTAACAGGGTTATACCGAGTTAACTACTTACATTCACTCATGCAGCAACAACAAACAGAGCAGCAAGGCGGCACTTTAGGTGTTATTGATATTCGTGATTTTGCAAAGTTTAATGCGCAGTTTGGTTTTAGTGAAGGTGATAGGTTACTGCGAGAAATTAGTGATTTATTAGTAATGAATTGCCGTTTGAATGATGTGCTTTGTCGCTATGCCGGAGATTGCTTTATTGTGCTTATGCCGAATACCAGCCAAAGCCAAGCCAAAGAATTACTAGCGCAAATGAAAGCGGCGCTTAACCATTGTGCGTTTAAAGTCGCAAAAAGCAAAGGCGCACAGTTTCAGCATATTTTAACCGCCACCATGGCAATGGATTTAGCGCAAGATCCAGTGCAGCAAACCAGCCAGTTACATCAACAATTACAACAAGAAAAGGCCCTTGTAGGTGCAGCAGTATATTAGCCTAGATGATAAATACCTCAGCGCGGAGGGAATGATCACTGCGCTGGTGGAGCTTGCTCAAGGACGAGGGATCCCGCTGCATAAATTGCTGCGTGGTACGGGTATTTTTGAGCAAGATTTATATGATCTATCACAGCGCTTTAGTTTATCGCAGTTATTGGCTTTAATTAGCCAGTTTAAAGCCTTAATGAAGAGTAATGATAGTGGCTTTTTACTGGGTCATCAATTGGTTAATGACGTTAGCCCAGCAGTGCAAAGTGTGCGTTTAAGCCCCAGTTTAGGTATGGCTTTGAAGCAATTACAACAAATTAGTACCGTTATTGCCCCTTTATTATTTACCCGTAGGCATATATTTAAAGACGATTTATATCTGTACTTGCAACCGAGTATCGGTATGGACGAGTCATTAAAAAATTATTGTTTTGAAATATATAGCGCTGCGTTAATGAGCTTGCTAAAACGAGTATGTAATGTGTATCCACATTGTTATTTTGACTTTACTTGTAAACGCCCTCGGCATATTCAAGAATATGAGCAGCACTTAGGCTTACGAATACGGTTTGAACAACCCTATACCCGTTGGCACTTTAATAAACAACTACTTAAGTGCACAAACCCAGAGGCTAGTCAGCTTAGGTGGCAGCAGTGCATAGCGCAAAGTGAGTTACATAAGAATGTATCACAGTCTTTTGTTGAGGCTGTGTGCCAGCGCATTTACCGTGATAAAAACAACAGCCTTGCTAACAGTGCTGAGCATTTTGCCATGAGCTCTGCTACGTTTAAACGTAAGTTAAAACAACACGGTGTCAGTTACTCTCAATTACAAGATGAACAAAATAAACTTAAAGCTCTGCATTTACTGGGGGTGTGCCAGCAAGGTAATGAACGAGTGGCTGATCGGCTTGCATTTTATGATATTCCTAACTTTCGCCGAGCATTTAAGCGTTGGACCGGCATTACGCCAAGTCAGTTAAAAATATAATTAAAAACTAGCCGCTTGCTCTATAACAATGCCATGGCGCTTTGCTAGGCGCTGATGATCTCTGTCATAACCTCCACCAATCACAGTGGCAACAGGAGTATTATTTGCAAGGCAGCGTTTAAGCACTAAGTGATCGCGCTTTTCTATCCCTTGCCAACTAATATCCAGTTTGCCTAAGCCATCCTCTTGCCAAATATCAACGCCAGCATCGTATAAAACAAGATCCGGGTTAAGCTCGTTTAATAAAAATTGCAGCGTATCGTCAACAATACCTAAATATTCAGCGTCTTGCATATTATTAGCTAAACCAATATCTAAATCGCTAGGGGACTTTCTAAACGGGAAGTTTTTTTCACAGTGTATTGAACAGGTAAACGCATATGGTTGATGAGCCAGCATAGCTGCCGTGCCATCGCCTTGGTGAACATCTAAATCAAAAATCAGTACGTTGGTAACTTCCCGGTTTTGAATTAACGTTTGTGCGGTAAAAGCTAAATCGTTAACCATACAAAAACCCGAGCCAAAATCACTGTGGGCATGATGAGTGCCGCCTGCTAAATGGCACGCAAGTCCATTTTCAAGTGCTAAACGCGCGGTTTGCAGTGTTCCCAACGGAGCGGTAAATGTGCGGTTCATTAGTGCTTGTGACCAAGGCAAGCCAATACGGCGCATGGTTTTTTCATCTAGGCGGTTATGCCATAAATCGTGAATGTAGTTTTCACAATGTACTATTTCTAGCTCTTCTACACTACCATGTGGTGGTTCTGTGATATTACTGCCAGCAAGTCCAAGGGTTTTAACATGCTGGTGTAGCTGAGCAAATTTACTCATTACAAAGCGATGCTTGGGATCAAAACTAAACGAGTAGTTAGGATGATAAACTAAAGGTAGATTGGGGTTTAAACTCATATCTGCGTCGTTTAATTATTTTTGATTATGGTAATAAACTTCACGCAGTGCGTCTATTTATGTTTGGTGAATAAGCGTTTCAAGCTCGCGGTGTAATAATGTTTCATCAGCAAGGTTTAGCTCAACTAAACGCTTTAAATGCGTGATACTGTCTATATCAATACTATGGCACTTAAGACCAATATGGTTTTCTTCTATGTGACGAATAACCACCGGCATTTTTATTTCAATATCGCTTTGTGGCAAAGTAAAACGTAGTACTGCTTCGTCATTTTTGTTCCCAGTAAATGTATCGCTTTTAGTAATAAGCGCACCATGTAAAGAGATATCTAATAGAGTGCATTCATACTGGCTGCTAGCCATAACTAATTGCGCTGCAGTAGAGAACATAATACGAGAAAATTGCCGACGGTTTTGCATAATAATCTTATAAAGCTGTTATTTATAATAAGCATAGCTGGTAATGCCCAACACGCCAATTTGCTTAAAGATAAAAATAGCTCGCATAAAAAAGCCCCGCATTAAATGCAGGGCTTTTAACTTATTCACTGTGGCTGTTAGCCAATTTTTTTATACTTTATGCGCTTAGGCTGTGCAGCTTCTGCGCCAAGAGTCTTTTTAAGCCACTCTTCGTATTCAGTGTAGTTACCATCAAAGAAGTTAATTTGGCCTTCGTCGCGGTAATCTAAAATGTGTGTAGCAATACGGTCAAGGAACCAACGGTCATGCGAGATACACATTACACAACCTGGGAATTCTAAAATAGCATTCTCAAGAGCACGTAATGTTTCAACGTCCAAGTCATTAGTTGGCTCATCTAGAAGTACCACGTTGCCGCCTGCTTTTAACAGTTTAGCTAGGTGTAAACGGTTGCGCTCACCGCCAGATAAGTCTTTAACAAACTTTTGCTGATCGTTGCCTTTAAAGTTAAAACGGCTAACGTAAGCACGGCTTGGGAACTCAAAGTTACCAATTTTTAGTACATCTTGGCCGTCAGAGATTTCTTGGAATACCGTTTTGCTTTCGTCCATGTTGCCACGGAACTGATCAACAGTTGCCAGTTCTACTGTTTCACCAATGCTGATATTACCGCTATCTGGCTGCTCTTCACCGCTTAACATTTTGAATAGCGTAGATTTACCTGCACCATTGGCACCAATAATACCCACAATAGCGCCCTTAGGCATGCTAAAGCTTAAGTCATCAATTAAAACGCGGTCGCCAAAGCTTTTACGTAAGTTGTTTACTTCTAATACTTGGTCACCTAAACGTGGGCCAGGTGGAATAAACAATTCGTTGGTTTCGTTACGTTTTTGGTAATCAGACTGTTGTAGCTCGCTAAACTGCGCCATACGTGCTTTTGACTTAGCTTGACGACCTTTAGGGTTTGAACGCACCCACTCAAGTTCTTGTGCAATTGATTTTTGACGTGCTTTTTCAGATTTTTGCTCTTGTTGTAAGCGGGCATCTTTTTGCTCAAGCCAAGAAGAGTAGTTACCTTCCCACGGAATACCTTCACCACGGTCAAGCTCTAAAATCCAACCTGCTACATTATCAAGGAAGTAACGGTCATGCGTTACTGCCACAACAGTGCCTTCGTAGTCATGTAAGAAGCGCTCTAACCAGGCAACCGACTCAGCATCTAAGTGGTTAGTTGGTTCATCGAGAATCAGCATGTCTGGTTTTTCAAGTAACAAACGACAAATAGCAACACGACGGCGCTCGCCACCCGATAGGTGCTCAATTTTAGCATCCCACTCAGGTAAACGAAGTGCATCGGCAGCACGCTCTAATACGTTATCGATATTATGACCATCGTGGGCTTGAATAACCGCTTCTAATTCACCTTGCTCTTTAGCCAGTGCGTCAAAGTCAGCACCTTCCATTGCGTATTCGTTATACACTTCGTCAAGGCGGTTAAGGGCATGTTTTACTTCACCTACAGCTTCTTCAACAATTTCACGAACTGTTTTGCTTTCGTCCAAAACAGGCTCTTGCGGTAAGTAACCAATTTTAGTGCCTGGTTGAGGGCGAGCTTCACCTTCAAACTCTTCATCAACACCCGCCATAATGCGAAGTAGTGATGATTTACCAGAACCATTTAAACCTAGCACACCAATTTTTGCGCCTGGGAAAAAATGCAACGAAATATCTTTTAAGATAGTGCGTTTTGGTGGCACAACCTTAGATACTCGACTCATCGAGAATATAAACTTATCAGGTAAAACCATGGAAGAAGCCTTCAAATAATAATAAAAATTTCAATGCTGTATTGTAGTGGCTCACAGGTGAAACAGTCAACGAATGGCACTGTTTTAAAGTACATATTCAATTTATATAAGCTGCGTGAATAAATTTCATTTAGACATCTATACATCTAGAGGTTGATATTTTTGGCATTCTGTTCATAATGAGAGCGTATTAACTCTCGGTTTTTATGAGCAGGAGCTTTAAGAATGCCAATTACAGTAGAAGACGAATTGCCAGCTATTGCACGTTTACGTCATGAAAACGTGTTTGTAATGCCAAAAACGCGTGCAAAAACCCAAGAAATACGCCCTATGCGTTTGGCTATTCTTAATCTTATGCCTAATAAAGTAGAAACCGAGGTACAGTTTATTCGCTTGTTGGCTAACTCTCCGCTGCAAGTAAATGTTGAGCTATTGCGCCTAGACACGCATCGCAGTAGTAGCAACTCTGAGCAACACTTAGATACTTTTTATCGTTATTTCTCAGAAGTAAAAAACAACAACTACGATGCGCTGTTAATTACCGGTGCACCGCTCGCGCATTTAGAGTATGAAGAAGTAGCGTATTGGGAAGAGCTCAAAGTAATTATTGATTGGGCAGAGCAACATGTAACTTCTACCTTGTTTTCGTGCTGGGCTGCCCACGCGGCCTTATATCACCGTTATAATTTAAAGCGCGATTTAAAAGACAATAAACTCTGTGGGGTGTTTACCCATCAATGCTACTTTGCCCATGGTGCACTTACCCGCGGCTTTGACGATACCTTTTTAGTACCCCACTCACGCTATGGCCACATAGATATTAATAAAATAAACGCCTGTGAAGAGCTGGTGGTATTAGCGGGCTCTGAACGAGTAGGGGCGTATTTACTTAAAAATAAATCGGGCAGCCAAGTGTTTATTACCGGCCACCCCGAATACGATGCCGACAGTTTAAAAGCTGAATATGAGCGCGATTTACAAAAAAGCCCCGATGCGCCAAAGCCTGAAAACTATTTTCCTGATGACGATGCCAGCAAACAACCGTCTAAAACATGGCAAAGCCACGCGTTTTTACTGTTTTCAAACTGGTTAAATTATTACGTTTACCAAACCACACCCTATGATATTAACTTAGTTAGCCAAGACGTAAGGACTAACAACTATGCCGAGTAATCCTCAAAACAATAAGCATCAAGAGCTAAGTGCTACGCTCAAACAGCGCATTTTAATTTTAGATGGTGCAATGGGAACCATGATCCAAACGCATAAGCTTGAAGAGCAAGACTACCGGGGTGAACGTTTTAAAGATTGGCACGTGCTTATTAAAGGTAATAACGATTTATTAAGCCTAACCAAGCCTGAAATTATTACTGATATACACCGCAGTTTTTTAGCCGCCGGTGCCGATATTATCGAAACCAACACCTTTAACTCGACTACCATTTCGATGGAAGATTACGACATGGCGAGTATAAGCCGTGAAGTTAATTTAGAGTCAGCTAAGTTAGCCCGTGCTGTATGTGATGAATTTAGCGCTAAAACCCCAGAAAAACCGCGCTATGTAGCGGGTGTTTTAGGGCCAACATCTAAAACCTGTTCGTTATCTCCGGATGTAAACGACCCGGGCTATCGTAATATCACCTTTGATAAGTTAGTGACTGCGTATGTGGAGTCGACCCTTGCGCTTATGGAGGGCGGTGTAGATATTATTTTAATCGAAACCATATTCGACACGCTTAATGCAAAAGCCGCCTCATTCGCGGTAGAAGAGGCGTTTGAACAAGCAGGGCGTAAATTACCAGTAATGATATCAGGCACTATTACCGACGCCTCAGGCCGCACGCTTTCAGGGCAAACCACCGAAGCATTTTATAACTCTATTCGCCACATTAAGCCGCTTTCAATTGGCTTAAATTGCGCCCTAGGGCCAGATTTATTACGCCAATACGTTGAAGAGCTATCACGTGTGTGCGAAACCTTTGTCTCTGTTCATCCTAACGCGGGCTTACCCAATGAATTTGGAGAATACGACTTAGAAGCAGACGATATGGCAAAAGAGATCATAGATTGGGGTAAATCGGGCTTTATTAATATTGTTGGCGGTTGCTGCGGCACTACGCCTGCGCACATTCGTGCCTTTGCCAAAGGGCTTGAAGGCGCAGCACCACGAAAATTACCAGAGCTTGAAGTGCGTATGCGTTTATCAGGCCTAGAAGCCTGTAACTTAAATTAAGGAGCCGCCAATGACCCAACAAATTGCAGTATTTACCAATGTCGGCGAGCGTACTAACGTAACTGGCTCGGCCATGTTTAAACGTTTGATCATGGAAGAAGACTACGAGACCGCTCTTAATGTGGCCCGCGAACAAGTAGAAAATGGCGCACAGGTTATTGATATCAACATGGACGAAGCCATGCTGGACTCAAAAGCGGCCATGGTTAAGTTTTTAAACTTAATTGCCTCAGAGCCTGATATTTCTAAAGTACCTATAATGGTCGACTCCTCAAAGTGGGAAGTTATAGAAGCAGGCCTAAAGTGTATTCAAGGCAAGGCCATTGTTAACTCCATTTCACTTAAAGAGGGTGAAGAGCCGTTTATTCGCCAAGCTAAAATTATAAAACGCTTTGGCGCCGCCGCTGTTGTGATGGCGTTTGATACCGAAGGTCAAGCCGATACCGCCGATCGTAAGTTTGAAATTTGTGAGCGCAGCTACCGTATTTTGGTCGACGAAATTGGCTTCCCGCCAGAAGACATTATATTCGACCCCAACATATTTGCCGTTGCCACCGGTATAGAAGAGCACGACAACTACGCCGTAGAATTTATTGAAGGCACCCGCCGTATTAAGCAAAACTTACCCCATTGTAAAGTGTCGGGTGGGGTATCAAACGTATCGTTTTCATTCAGAGGTAATAACCCAGTACGTGAAGCGATTCACTCGGTGTTTTTATACCATGCTATAAAAGCGGGTATGGATATGGGCATAGTAAACGCAGGGCAACTTGCGGTTTACGACGACATCCCCGATGAACTTCGCAAAGCCGTAGAAGATGTAATTCTTAACACCGACCCCGGTGCTGGCGAGCGCCTTGTTGAACTTGCGCCTAAATATTCAGGCATGGCACAAGCTGAGCGGGTAGAAGATTTAGAATGGCGCACTTGGTCGGTTGAAAAACGCCTAGAGCATGCTCTAGTAAAAGGCATAACCACCTTTATAGATGAAGATACAGAAGAGTGCCGTGCTGGCGCAGATAAACCTATTCACGTGATTGAAGGGCCACTCATGGACGGCATGAACGTGGTTGGGGATTTATTTGGTGCCGGTAAAATGTTTTTACCCCAAGTGGTTAAGTCGGCCCGTGTAATGAAACGCGCGGTCGCCTACCTTGACCCATTCATTGAAGCCGAAAAAGAAGAGGGCGCGACCAACGGTAAAATTGTTATGGCTACCGTAAAAGGTGACGTGCACGATATAGGTAAAAACATTGTAGGCGTAGTACTGCAATGTAATAACTACGAAGTAATCGACTTAGGCGTAATGGTACCTGCTGAAAAAATACTGCAAACAGCAATTGACGAAAAAGCCGATATTATAGGCCTTTCGGGCTTAATTACCCCATCGCTTGATGAAATGGTACATGTTGCTAAAGAAATGAAGCGTCGTGGCTTTGAGCTGCCGCTAATGATTGGCGGGGCAACCACCTCAAAAGCGCATACCGCAGTTAAAATAGAGCCGCAGTACGACAAAGGCGTGGTGTATGTAAATAATGCCAGCCGCGCCGTGGGTGTGGTGTCTAATTTATTATCAAAAGAGCATAAAGCAGAGTTTTTAGCTAAAACCACCGCCGAATACGACAAAGTACGCGAACAACAAGCACGCAAAAAGCCGCGCTCAAAACCAGTTACCATACAGCGCGCCCGCGATAATGCTGCAAAGCTCGATTGGGATAACTACACCCCACCCGTGCCTAAAAAGCTGGGCGTGACCGAGTTTAAAAATGTATCAATCGCGACTTTACGTAAATACATAGACTGGACGCCGTACTTTATGACCTGGTCAATCGCTGGTAAATATCCGCGCATAATGACCGACGAAGTAGTGGGCGAACAAGCACAAAGCTTGTTTAAAGATGCCAACGATATGCTCGATGAGCTTGAAAAGTCAGGCACTTTGCAGCCATTGGGTGTAATTGGTTTATTCCCAGCAAACCGTGTGGGCGATGACATAGAAATTTACACCGATGAAACGCGCAAAGAGCTATTAACCACCTCGTGTCATTTACGCCAGCAAACCGAAAAAACCGACTTTGCTAACTACTGCCTAGCCGATTACATTGCGCCAAAAGGCACACCCGATTACTTTGGTGCGTTTGCGGTAACAGGTGGCTTAGAAGAAGACGACCTAGCCAATGCGTTCGACGCACAGCAAGACGACTACAATAAAATAATGATAAAAGCGGTTGCTGATAGGCTTGCTGAGGCCTTTGCCGAATACTTGCACGAACAAGTGCGTAAAGAGTATTGGGGTTATGCACCCGATGAAAACCTGCCTAACGATGAGCTAATTCGCGAAAACTACCAAGGTATTCGCCCAGCACCGGGTTACCCAGCGTGCCCAGAGCACACCGAGAAAAAGAAAATTTGGCAACTACTCGATACCGAAAAACGCATTGGTATGCAGCTCACCAGCTCATACGCCATGTGGCCAGGTGCCGCGGTATCAGGTTGGTACTTCTCACACCCACAAGCTAAATACTACGCGGTAGCAGCAGTACAGAAGGATCAGGTAGAAGACTACGCCAAGCGAACGAGTATGACGCTCGCAGAAGCCGAAAGGTGGCTATCGCCTAATTTGGGGTATGAGCCGGAGTAAAGGGAAGTAGTTAAATAGCGAAGCGGTCAGTTTTTAGCTGTCAGCTATCAGTAAAAGAAAAACGAGCCAAATTAGGCTCGTTTTTTATTTTTGTATCTTTTTATCGCAATAAATATCGATAACTCAATTGTTTACATAATAGGCATTAGATGTGACTATTGAATGAATTGAACGTGTAGTCTAGGTATTAATTTTTTGGACTAAGCATAAAGAATACTAAGTTTTAGTTACTCTAATTAAGGAATTATAATGCAGACAATTACGGAAGATCAGCTATCTCTTGAATATTACGGTGCAGCAGTTGAAAAAGGGCAGCTAAAAGCGAAAGATGTTGCTCGCTATATTTTAGCACTAGATGAATTTATGAACGTGATTACAACAGAAGCTTATGGTAAAGATGCATCGCTATGTATGGATGTCTCAGGTTTTAGAGGGCAATCATTTGATATTGATTTTTTACTACAGGTGGTAGGTTTATCCTCTGGAGCATTATTTTGTACTAGCTCCCCCAAAGACCTTATTACTCTGGCTACTGACTCAATTAAATTATGTATTCATTTAGCTGGCAATCAACCGAAGCAGTGCACACCAGATAGTAATGCGAATACAGTTAATATCGAAAACTCTAATGGTCATACTCAGGTATTTCATATTCAAACGCTAAACGTTCTTTCTGATCCAAAAGCTGCTAATTCGTTAGATACATTTATTAGGGAGCCTTTGGTTAAAGGATTAAGCGAAGTAAAGTTAAAATCTTCAAAGTTTGATATCCAAACTAAAGCTTCGGCTAATGATGCTGAATTTTTTAAACCTCTTGATTTCGATTTACCAATTTCAAAAAATACAATTACTACAGGTTTAACGATTGAATCTCCATCCTTTAAAGATGGAAATAAGTGGAAATTATTTGATGGACAGTCCAGTTTTTATGCAGAAATTACTGATAGAGAGTTTATTGATACTGTTGATAAGGGAGAGAGGTTTGGAAAAGGGGATCTATTAATAGTTGAAATGGAAATAATTCAGACTAAAACACCGCAAGGTTTGAAGATCGAAAAACTTATTACGAAAGTTACCGATCATAAAGAAGCGCCTCAACAGAAAGGTATGTTTTAAGATTTTAGGTCAAAGTATTAGCACATAACGAAAGTCAAAATTGAAGGTTTTTTAATGAAGTATCTAAATTATATATTACTTTGCCTATCTCTACTTTTCACATCTAACATATTTGCGCTTGAGCAAAAGTATCATGAGAGTGTTTTACCTGTTATTGCTGCTTTTAAAACGCATGATAAAACTGCGATTGCTGCGCATATTCGCTACCCTCTAAAAAGACGATACCCACTTCCTGATATTAAAAATGAAGCTGAGTTTATTAACCGCTTTGATGAAGTGTTTGACGATGAACTTGTTGCCGTTATTGGTAGCTCTAATATTAATACCGATTGGGATAGAGTAGGTTGGCGCGGTATTATGCTCAATAACGGCGTAATGTGGGTAGACACAGACGGCAAAGTTATTGCTGTGAATACACAAAATGCCACTGAGCAAGCACACGCGGAAAAGTTAATCGCTCAAAATAAACAATCACTTCATTCAAGTATTAAAACCTTTCAAAAACCAATACTTGATTGGGACACAGCAAAATACCGAGTTCGCATTGATGATTTAGGCGATGGAAACTTCCGCTATGCATCGTGGAGCATTGATAAAAGCCCAGGCGACAAGCCTGATATCGTTTTAATTAATGGTGATATTACCTTTGAAGGTAGTGGTGGTAATCATCACTATACGTTTAAAAACGGGCGTTACAGTTACGTGTTACATGTCACTATTATTGGTTGCGATACCTCACCACCAGGTTGGCTTGAAGTATATAAAGACGATAAGCTGTTATTGTCTGACGCTGTGATCAGTGCAGTTAATAAGGCTAATTAAGTTTCTAGTGAAGAGCGGCTATTTTTAACTTACTGTGAAACGCAAACTGTAATCGAGAGTGGGAACTAGCTATGAAAACAATCGGTATGTTGGGTGGTATGAGTTGGGAGTCAACAGCCAGCTATTACAAAGTTTTAAACGAAGGCGTTAAAAACTCGTTGGGTGGACTGCATAGTGCTAAAATTTTTATGGTGAGCGTCGATTTTGCGGAAATTGAAGCACTACAGCATCAAGGCGATTGGCAACAAACAGCTAAGTTACTCACCAAGGCAGCTAAATCTGTAGAGGTTGGTGGTGCCGACTTTTTACTTATTTGTACCAACACTATGCATAAAGTGGCCGATGAGATTGCCAGTAATATTACAATTCCTATTTTACATATTGCTGATGCTACCGCAGAGCAACTAAAACTCGATAATATTTCGCGAGTAGGGTTGTTGGGCACGCAATTTACAATGGAGCAAAACTTTTACAAAGAGCGTTTAACCGATAAGCATAACATTGAGGTATTAATACCTGAGCCTAATGAGCGAAAGCGAGTGCACGAGGTTATTTATTCGCAGTTATGCCAAGGGATCATTGATGACGATTCGCGAGGCGATTATATCCGCATTATAGAGCGCTTATTTGCACAAGGCGCGCAGGCCATCATTTTAGGCTGTACTGAAATCGCCTTGTTGGTAAAGCCAAAACATACGCAGGTTCCGCTTTACGACACCACCAAAATACATGCCGAAGCAGCAGTAAAACTAGCGCTGGCAAAATAGTTAAGCTTGAGATAACAAAAAAACCGCCAATTGGCGGTTTTTTATTAGCAAGTAAAGCTGTTAACACGCTTTATATTAATGACCTTTCTCAAAGTCATTTACTTCGCGCTCGGCCTCATCTTTGGATTTACCGTATTTTTGCTGAATTTTACCAACAAGCTCGGTACGGCTACCTTCAATTTTATCTAAATCATCGTTGGTAAGATCGCCCCATTTTTGCTGCGCTTTACCTTTAAGTTCTTTCCAGTTTCCTTCGATACGATCGCTATTCATAGTTAGCTCCTTATTAAAAGTGATGATTTTTCATTTTAAAAGCGTTACTAATAAAATGATTTTTAACGTTCACTTATAAGGGTGCAAAGCCTATACCAGAAAGTGAAATTTTTAATTTCATTTATATATCAACTGGTTATGGTTTTTTGATACATAAGGTTTTTTAGCTGGTGGCGAGTTTTATAAAAATTCTGCAGGGTGGCTTGTAATTATTTCAGGGACTGTTACTTAAGGGGGGATTATTACAGGAACACTGTGCTGGTTTTTTATAAGTACAATAAAAAAGCGAGCTATTAAAGCTCGCTTTGCTGTTTAATAAAGGAATTAATGTCTAAAGCTTGGCATTAGCGCAGGAATGCCTGGTAGCATACCTACCAGTGCCATTACACCGGTTAATAGCACAAACATAATAAGTGGGATGACCCAGCGGCTCATTCGCGATAAATCAGCACTTCTTTCTTTACAGCCAATAAGGCCTAAGTTATCAAGTAGCATAGTTAGTGACCAACCAAATGCTGGGTTTACTAGGCTTGATGCAAACACCACAATGGCGGCTGATTGGGTGGTTTTACCTTCACGGGTCATTTCCATACCCGCTTCAAGTAGTGGAATAAACACCCCTACAATTAATGCAACACACAATACTGGCTGCCAAATAGCTAAGTCCATTGGATAACCCCAAACACCCGCGATAATACAAAATAACGCAGTTAAAATTGCGCCTGCAGGAATAGGGCGTTTTGCAATAGCTGCAGGAACAATGTAAGTGCCCCAAGATGATGCAAAGTTAGCACCGCCTAATAGCGAGCCAAAGGTTTGTCTTGTTGATGCGCTAAGCATGGTATCGTCAATATTCATTTGTACTTTTTCAGTACGCTCTGGGTAGCTTATTTTTTGAAATACTTGATGGCCTAAAAAGTCAGGCGACCACATAGCAACTGCTAAAACTGCAAAAGGAAGTACAACTACAAAGCTTTCAGCTGTTGGTAAGCCAAGCATCCAACCGGTGTTTTCCCCCCACCAGTACATAGGGTTCATGTTTGGTAAGCCCGGTGCCGTATTAAACTCAAACGGTGCGCCCAATGCAAAAGCAGTAAAACCACCAATTAAACAGCTCAGTGGCACGGCTAACCAGCGTTTTTTGTAATGCTCCAATAAAGCATAAAGTAAAATTGTGGCTAAGATTACGATAAAGGCAATATGGGTCATTTGAATTTCTTCAGCCCATGCAAACAGCTTTTTAACTTGTGAAATGGTACCCACAAAACCCAAATAAAGAAGTAGGCCACCACATACTCCTTTACTGGTGAGCTTGGCCATGAGACTGCCGCCTTTACTAAATGCTAATATCAATCCAAAGGCACCTATGAGTAAACCAAAGGCCATAGGGTGTCCGCCTGCGGCAACCACAATAGGAATTAATGGAATAAGTGGGCCATGAGTACCCGCTAAGTTAGCGGTCGGTAAAATAAAGCCAGAAAATAGTAAAATAAATAACGAAACAATTAAAAGTTCGTAGCGTACGTTTTCAAGTACAAAGCCATCACTCAACCCCAAAGGGCCTGCAAACGTGGCAGCAATGGCTGCAACCATCACAACTTTACCTATAGTTGCGGCCATCGCTGGAATGGTGTCTTCAAATTCAAAGCGATAATCTCTAAACGGTAAATTTGGACGCCAGCGTTTTGGCTGCATAATTTGCAGCTCGTGCTCTAGGTAAGCGTCGCGGCTTTCAAACTCAGAGCTTGGCTTATGAAGATTTTCATAGCTATCGGACACGGTTTGAGTATCCGCTCCTGGTATAGCATCAGATGAATTATCATCTAGCGGCTTGGTGGTCATGACTTCTCCTGCAACTTAGTTGCTAACTCAAAATAAAAATACAGCTTTTACAAAGCAAATGAACGTTGAGTGCGCAGGGTAAAACAGCTTGCTACAGATTGTAATTAGGCAAAAGGTCGTGCATAGCCCAGTTTAACGCTTTGTAAGTGTTAACAAAAATAGCAAAGGGATGTGTTGTAACTGGCTTGTTAAATTTAAAAGGTCTTTAAATTCAGTGGTTTATTGTTTTGTTTTTACAGTGTGATCTTGTCATGCAGAATAGCGAAAAGGTCATAAAATCAGCAGATTCAGCAGCAATCATTCTTTAGTCTAATAAAGGTGACGTTAGCCGCTATTTGCTTATTATAAATACAATTAGCCGCAAAGTTGCACAAAAGCTAATAATACTAAGTTTTAGCGAAACAACTATTTTTGGACTCAAGATAGGGTTTTAAAAGGTAATAATAGGAGTAAAGTGAAAATATAGCGCAAAGTGACTAAACAAGAAAATGCCTTTATGTAACGTATTTATAAAGGCATTTCTGGGTAAGCTTGTTTGTTTTCACCGCCAGTTAAGCGCTGTAATAACCGACGTTGGCTTGAAAGTAATTGCCCTGAGCGTTCATTCATTATTTTGCAGGTTTTAGTTTTTAGCTCAAGCTGATGCAATAGCTTAGTAGTAAGGGTGTTTATATCAACAGGTAGAAGCGCGGTTAATTGTGCTAAACCTTCTTTGCCACCTTGTAAGCCTAAACTCACCAAAAAGCCATCGCGCTGGTTGTGCGATTCATTTAAGCTTTCTAAAAAGCCGAGCATTTTTTTATTATGTGTTTCTAGCTGCACATTACGTTGGCTTAGCAATTCGTATTGCGTTTCAAGTAATTCAATTAACGCGTCTAGCTTAGTAATGTCTTGTTGCAGACTTACAATATACTCTTTTACAGTTTTCATTTTTTATGAAGTTCAACCATAGCGTTAACGGTTTCATCAATATTAATTTTAAATTCACCACTGGCAATTGCCGCTTTCATCATGGCTACTTTATCCATATCAACGTCTGGCTTTGCAGCTAAATCTTGAAATGTTGAGTCTATTGATTTACTTAATGCACTCACTGAGTTTGCTTGCTCTTGTTTAGTCGCTACAGGTTGTTGTTCTGGTTTTGCATCCAGTGAAGAACGCTGGTTTATTTTTTGGCTTTGATCAACCGCAGTGGTTGTTATTGCACTTATATTCATTGTTTATTACCTAATTCGTTTATCGAATTTATATTGCTTAGTTTATATCAGCGACCAAGTACAAGCATTACTTAACTTTTATTTCGACATTTTTTAAAATGTCGCCTCTGCTACGCCTTGCGCAATTACTCTACCTTGAACTACTTTTTTTGATGATAAATTTTTTACATTAATAACCTCACCAAGCTGACCATCTTCAAGAGCAATGGCTTTAACATTGGCTGAGAAAGTTGCGGTATTTATTTGCAGTGAAATATGCTCATTTTTATTGATTAAATACTGCTTTTCTAGGTATCGGGTGGAGATCACCGTGCCTTTATCAATCTCGCGTTTAACGGTGAGTCCAACTAGCTGATCAATACCGGTTTCGCCTTGATGGCGGTGCTTGCCTAAATCCACGCTTTTATATTCTAAGTCTTGCTTATTAAGCACTTTACCTCGGTTTAAAGTGTGCTTGGCAGCTACTAGGTTTATCCACACACTTACTTTGGCACTGGCCCTAAAACGCCAAGCAGGCGATGGGCAAGATACAGAAATACTCACCCTGCCTGCAGGTGGCGTGTGATTTTGTGAGCGAGTGATTTGCAATTCATCACAGCTTAAATTTTCGCTGCCTTTAGGAATAAATAATTCTATATCTTGTCGCTGACTTTGCGAATTAACCGAGCGCAAATAGCTCTTAATTTCACTGTGCAAAAACTGCCGAATTTCTTTATCAAAATTAATGGGGGTGGCCATAGCAAGAGCTGGCAGTAGTCCAATAGTTAAAAGTAAGCGGAAAAGCCAACGCTTCCCTTGGGGAAGTTTAGCTTCCGTGTGCTGGGCTGTTTTTTGCTCTTTTTTTATATAAGTCATTGAAAAAATATACTTTTAAAAGTTGGCATAAAGGTTGTTATACACAAGGTAGAAAGTGTATGCGAAGCGCGAAAGCATACAAGAAACAAAAATTAGAGGCAACAATGGAACTATTTGATAAAGCGTTAGGTGTTCACCCTTTTTCAATGAAATTAAGGTTAGACAGAGCAGAAGTCATTGCCAGTAACTTGGCTAATGTTGACACGCCTGGGTTTAAATCTCGAGATGTAGATTACCGTCAAATTATGCAAAGTGTTTCATCCAGTTTTTCGCAAAACAGAGATGTTGATTTTGCTGGTGTACAAACGGATGAACTTAAATATCGCGTTCCTTATCAACCATCAAGTGATGGCAACACTGTTGAGTTAAATATTGAGCAAGCAAAATTTGCCAGCAACAGTATGGATTTTCAAACCAGTTTGACCTTCTTAAATATGAAAATAAATGGCTTACATAAAGTTATTTCAGGGAAATCATAATGTCTTTTAATTCAATTTATGACGCTAGCGGCAGCGCCATGCGCGCTCAAGTTATTCGCCTCGATACCATTGCATCTAACCTAGCCAATGCCGATACCGCAGCCGGTTCAGAAGCCGACGCTTACAAGGCACTTAAACCAGTATTTTCTGCTTTGTACAAACAAACACAAGACAGCCAATCAATTTCAGCCTCGGTTGATGTATTAGGGATCACTGAGTCAAATCGTGCGGTAGAGCAGCGCTACGAGCCAAATAACCCAATTGCTAACAACGATGGTTATGTATTTTACTCCAACGTAAATGCACTTGAAGAAATGGCCGACATGATGTCTGCAAGTCGTAGCTACCAAACATCTGTTGAAGTTATGGGGCGTGTAAATAGCATGCAGCAAAGCATTCTTAAGTTAGGACAATAATTTTATGCAAGTTAATTCAGCCGTTCCAAGCGCAGCCGACGGGGCAAAAAACACTACGAATATTGCCGGTAATAGCTCAGCAGATGAAATGTCGACCATGTTTTTAGAGTTACTTGTTGCGCAAATTAGTAATCAAAATCCATTACAACCTATGGACGGCACTCAATATGTGAGCCAGCTTGCGGAGTTTTCTAATGTTGAGTCGTTACAAAGCATTCGCCAAAACACCGCCGATGGTTTGGATTATGTGAGCAGCTTAGCGGTGCTTGAAGCCACTAATATGGTTGGCCAAACGGTTGATGTACAAGCAAGCAGTATTGCTCTTGAACAAGATGGCAGTGTCTCTGGCATGGTTAATTTAGGGGAAGCGGCAGACTCTGTCACTGTGCAACTTTATAACCAAGATGGTGAATTAGTTGAAGAAAAACAACTGCCTTATTCTGGAGTCGGTTCATTGCGTTTTGAATTTGAAAACCAAGAAGCCGGTGCGTATGCAGTGAGAGCGTATGCCACTACTGAAGAGGTACCAAAGCAGCTTGATACTTGGCTAAGTGGTGAGGTTGAGCGTGTTTCTGTAGGTAAATCGTTAGAAGATATTTTATTACAAGTCGATGGTTTGGGTAATTTTGGTATCACTGAAATTAATCAAGTGGCATAAATAAGAGGAATAAATAATATGTCTATGTTCAATATAGGATTAAGTGGTCTTAAAAGTACCCAAACAGGATTAGAAGTAACCAGTAATAATATTGCTAACTCGGGTACTGCTGGTTATAAAAATAACACCGCAGAATTTGCCGCAGTGTATAACGGCAGTCAACGCGGCGGCGTTAAAGTTGCCAATGTTAAAGAAGATTTTGTCACCGGTGGTGAAATTGTGCGCACCGGTAATGCGCTGGATATTGCTATTGATGGCCAAGGTTTTTTTGCCATATCAGAAAACGGCCGCATGGCTTACACCCAAGCAGGCCAGTTTCAGTTAGATAACGACTTAAATATTGTTAATGCCAACGGCGGCAAACTGCAAGGTTTTGGTGTGTCTCAGGTTGATGGTGGTGAGCCGACAATTGTACCGGGTGTATTAACCGATTTAAAAATTGAAGCCTCAAACATAGAAGCACAAGCCAGTACCAATATTAACTTTAACGGTAACTTAAGTTCTTCTAGCGACGTGATTGCTTATCCAACAGCTCCTGCGGTATTTGATCCTAAAGATGGTAGCCAATATAACTTTTCTCAATCTACCGAAGTATTCGACTCCTTAGGTAACAGCCATGTAATGACCCAGTATTTTAACCATACGGGTAGCAACGAATGGCAAGCGATGTTTTTCTTAGATGGTAAACCCCTTACTCAAGCTCAGCTTTCAGCGCTTGGTGCGACGACAGGTACTCAAGCTATTGATGATGGTGCGGGTGGTTCAATTAACGCCGGTACCATTACACTTAACTTTGATACCGATGGCCAAATGGTGCCGTTTTCAGGCGACTTAACGGCGGTTGATTTAGAGGTGCCTATTACTTCAACGCCAGGTAATGCAGAAATAACCAGTGGTGCTGCAGCATTAAATATTGCGCTTAAATTCGATGGCACTACGCAGTTTGGTTCAAGTTTTAGTGTTAATGAAAATGATGCCAACGGCTATACCTCAGGGGCGTTTTCTGGTGTGAAGGTTGAAGACGACGGCCGTGTATTTGCAACATTTACTAACGGTGAATCTAAATTACAAGGTCAGGTTGTACTTGCCTCGTTTGCGAATGTTGATGGTTTAGAGCAAGGCAGTAATACCGTGTGGTATCAAACTGAAGAGTCGGGCTCTGCACTTTATGGCGAGCCAGAAAGTGGCTCACTGGGTAAATTACTGTCGGGTTCATTTATGGGCTCAAATGTTGATATTAGTGAACAGCTGGTTGGCTTAATGTCATTTCAACAAAATTACCAAGCCAATGCTAAAACCATCAGCAGTGCTGATGAAATGATGCAAATTTTATTTAGTAACACCTAAGGAAGCTGAGCGTGGAAAAGTTAATTTATACCGCCGTTTCGGGTGCTGAACTTAATAATACCGCCTTACGCGTTGCTGCAAATAACTTAGCAAATGTTAGCACCGTAGGTTTTAAGGCCGACTTAGAGCAAGCGCAATCAATGATGGTACAAGGCGAGGGCTTTCGTACTCGTTACCACGCGCAACTAACACCAGTAACTACTGACTTATCGTCAGGGCCAATCATGGATACTGGCCGTAATCTTGATTTAGCACTGAGCAACGGCGGTTATTTAGAGGTGATGGATGACAACGGTGAGCCTGCTTATACCCGTGCGGGTAATTTAGTGGTTGATGCCGACGGCTTTGTTACTGTGAACGGTCGCCGCGTGCAAGGTGACGGTGGCGATATTCAACTTCCTGAATTTGGTGATATTGAAATTGGCTCAAACGGCATGATCAACCTAACCCCCATTGGCGGCGGTGTAATTGCAGAAGATGCGCAAATTAAATTAGCCAGTACCGATGCAAACTTAATCAAAGGTGCTGATGGCTTACTCAGAGCTAACGATTTACAGCCGCTTGAAGCCGACGAAACAATTACAGTAAGAACCGGTGCTTTAGAAGGTTCTAATGTGAATGCCGTGGCTGAAATGATCAAAACAATGAATATTAGCCGCCAATTTGAAATGAACGTAAAAATGATGAAGTCTGCTGACGAATTAGCGACCAGCGGCAATAAGCTTATCAGTGGACGTGGGTAAATAGGAAGCCAAACATGAATTCAGCATTATGGGTGAGTAAAACTGGTCTTGCAGCGCAAGATTTAAGAATGACAACAATATCGAATAACCTAGCGAACGTGAGCACTGCCGGTTTTAAAAAAGACAGAGCGGTATTTGAAGATTTATTTTACCAAGTACAAAAACAACCTGGCGCGCAAGTAGATGAGCTTAATCAGCTGCCATCTGGGATTCAGGTGGGAACCGGTGTTCGTATTAACGGCACGCAAAAGCAATTTACTGAAGGCAGTTTTGAAACAACCAGTAACCAGTTAGATGTGGCCATTGCAGGGCAAGGCTTCTTTCAAATTGAAAGCCCTGACGGCGAGTTATTATTTACCCGTAACGGCCAGTTTCAACTTAACTCAGAGTCATTACTGGTAAACAGCAACGGCTTACCTTTGGCGCAAAATATTGCGCTACCAGAGGGCACCACTGAAGTGAGTATTGGCACCGACGGCACCGTTACTGCGGTAGTGGGTAAAGATGCGCAAGCGGTTGAGTTAGGTCAAATGTTAACAGTTAACTTTGCAAATCCTGCAGGCTTACAAAGCTTAGGTGGTAATTTGTACCGCGAAACAGCAGCATCGGGTGAACCTGTTGAGGGGATCCCCGGTGAAGATGCTTTTGGTGGCTTACAACAATTTACTATTGAAGGCTCAAACGTGAGCGTTGTTGATGAAATGGTAAGCATGATTGCCGTACAGCGCGCTTACGAGATGAACGCTAAAGTGGTCTCTGCGGCAGATGAAATGCTGCGCTTTATAAACCAAAACGTATGATTATCATGAATAAGTTAACATTATTTTTGCTGCTTTTAGGTGTTGCTGGTTGTAGCAATACCCCATCAAAAACCCAAATGGTGGAATGCGAAGTGGTGTATGGGGAAGTGAAATGTCCACAAAGCACCACTCAAAAATCAGTTCAAGACTATGAAATAAGCCAAGATGCCTATGCACAGGGTTTGAATCAGCAAGATGGAAGCTTATTTCAAGATAACTATATGTTTTCTTTGTATGCAGATAAACGTGCTTACCGAGTTGGCGATATTTTAACTGTGGTGCTTAACGAGCGCACGCAATCAAGTAAAAGTGCTGATTCGAGTTTAGATAAAAGTACCGACTTGGATGTTTCAGTGCCAGTTGCTGGTGCACTCAATGTAGCTGATTTTAATTTGGGTATAGGCTCGAGTGCCAAGTTTGACGGTGAAAGCAGCGCCAGCCAACAAAACTTCCTGAGTGGCGCTATTACCGTGCGGGTTAATCATGTTTTATCTAATGGGTCGCTGGTTATTAAAGGGCGTAAGCAAATTAAACTTAACCAAGGCGATGAATACATTGAAATTGAAGGGCTAGTTCGCCCTGGCGATATTGATGTAAGTAACCGTGTTTCGTCGCTTCGTATTGCTGAAGCGCAAATAAGCTATACCGGCAAAGGCACATTGGCTGATGCGAATCGTCCAGGTTGGTTTACCACTTTATTTACCCGATTCTTAAACCCGTTCTAAGGGATTACTGAGGTTTTAATGAAATATTTACTATTAATGCTAGTGTGCTTTTTTAGCCTATTAGCGCCTGCAACTGTGACCGCCAAAGCACGTCCATTATTAGATATTGTTGATGTGCTAGGTGTGCGAGAAAACCAACTCGTGGGTTACGGTTTAGTAGTGGGCTTGCCGGGGTCTGGTGATAAAGCCCAAGTAAAATTTGCCGGCCAATCGCTAAGTAATATGCTAAAGCAATTTGGTGTCTCTGTAGATGAAGAGCGATTACCAAAATCAAAAAATATAGCGGCTGTTGCTGTCCATGCTACGTTGCCGCCTATGGGAAGCCCAGGCCAAGCGATTGATGTAACTGTGAACTCATTGGGTGATGCAAAAAGCTTACATGGTGGCAGCTTAATGTTGACCCCGTTAAAGGGGGTTGATGGCAAAGTGTATGCGCTAGCACAAGGTAATTTAGTGGTGGGCGGCATTAATGCTAGCGGTAAAAGTGGCTCCTCGGTGACTGTTAATGTGCCTACTTCAGGGCTTATTCCTAATGGTGCAATTATTGAGCGCAGTGTTATGGCTATGTATGAAAGTCAAAGTGATGTAATTCTTAATTTAAAAGATCCAAATTATCAAACTGCCCGCAATGTTGTACGTGCTATTAATAAAGTATTTGGGCCTGATGTAGCTACTGCTGAAAACTGGGCGCGCTTAGTGGTTAGTGCGCCAAGTGATGCCAATAGTCGCAACACGTTTATGTCGATGCTACAAGATATTACTGTAGAGCAAGGTTCTGAGCGCCCAAAAATTGTATTTAATAGCCGCACAGGTACTGTCGTAATGAACAATACAGTGCGAGTTAATCAGGCTGCGGTTAACCATGGCAATTTAACCATTACCATAAGTGAACAAGAGCAAGTTTCGCAACCAGGGCCGTTTTCAAATGGCCAAACTACGACCACGCAATCAAGTGATATCACAGTAGATCAACAACAAAAAAATATGCTGTTGTGGCCTGAAGGCACCTCATTAGATGAAATTGTAAAAGCGGTAAATGCACTTGGCGCAACGCCAGCCGAGCTTATGTCGATATTAATTGCACTTGATAATGCTGGGGCTCTAGAAGCCGAGCTATTAGTTATTTAAAGGAAATAGCCATGAAAATAGAGTCATCAACCCAATTATCTCAGTCATTAGCGATTGACCCGACCCATCTTGAAAACATTACTGGCAACAGTGAGGCAGGCGTTAAACAGGCGGCAGAGCAGTTTGAAGCAATTTTTTTACAGCTGGTATTAAAAAGTATGGATAGCACCACCAAAACTATGGCCGGTGACAATGGTTTTTTTAATAGTAACGAGCAAGCGCAATTTAGAGATATGCATAATGCTCAAACCGCGCAGCATTTAGCGTCAACTCATCAACTGGGTTTAGCCGAAGCGATTGTTAAGCAGTTTGATGAGAAAATTGCCCCCATAGAAAATACATTTAAGAATAGCCAAAGCTTGGTCGCTAATGATCAACATAAAGGTGCTGAAAGCGTTGAGCCAACCCAAAGCTATGATATTTATGCGGGATCGGCATTTGTTCAGCCATTGAATGCTAATACGATTAGGTAGTTAATTATGTCTATGTTAAATAACGCGTTAAGCGGCCTCAATGCTGCAAATATTGCGCTGACTGTGTCAGGGCAAAATGTCGCGAATGCAGCCGTTGAGGGTTATTCGCGTCAGCAAGCTCAATTTAAAACCTCTAATGTATATTTAGGCGGGGTTGAGGTGGCGTCTGTTGATCGGGTTGTTGACGCCTTTTTAAATGACGATATTTGGCGCACTAATTCTGATACCACTTATTATGAAAACAAACAGTCATACCTAGGTTTTATTGAGCAAATCATTGGTACCGACTCGTTAAACTTAAATAACTCCCTTGCAAGCCTAACAGATGCACTCAATGCTGCAGCAACCAAGCCTGATTCACAGGCTTTCAGGCAACAATTTTTATCCTCTGCAGAGGGCTTTATGCAAGATATTGCGCAAATTAATGGCGCTTTGGCAGGACAAGCAACAAAGTTAAATGCACAAATGAGTAATGTGGCGCTTAATGTGTCTTCTATTACTAAGCAAATAGCCGAAATTAACAGTAGCATTGGATTAGCAACAGCAAACAAGCAATCAACCGCAGAGTTAAAAGATAATCGAGAACGCCTAGTAAACCAGTTATCAGGGCATATTGGCGTATCTATTGTTGAGCGAGATAATGGCTTTATTGATATTAGTACCTTAAGTGGTGCCCCGCTGGTGGTAGGGAGTAAAGCGGCATCAATCTCAGTAAATGGAACAACAGTAACGAGTAACTTTATTGGTCAAGAATTCACCCTTGATAAAAACGTTGGTGGTCAATTTGGTGGCTTAATAAGCGTTGATAACGATGTAATAAAACCAACCCTTGCAACCTTAAATAGCTTAGTTGCCGACCTTGCCGATGATATGAATGGTGCATTACAAAGTGGTTTTGATTTAAATAACGACCCCGGTGAAGCACTGTTTACATACAATCCATTAAACCCATTAGGGACGATTGAGATTAACCCTGCGATCACCACTGATAAACTTGGTTTTAAAGACAGTAGTACCTCAGGACCTGGTGATAACTCTAATATTGCTAATATTGTTGCTTCAATGGCAGGAAAAGGCGATAAGTTTACGTTATTAGTAGGAGATCTTGCTATTACTAGTAAGCAAAACTTAAATAGCATTACCACCGCTACTAATTTAAGTGAAAACGCCATTGCTGCGCGCGATAGCTACAGCGGGGTGAACCTTGATGAAGAGGCGGCAAACTTAATGCATTTTCAACAAATGTACAGTGCCAATGCCAAAGTGATCAGCACAGCAGATCAAATGTTTAAATCTTTACTGCAAATGTTTTAAAAGGGCAATGTTATGCGAGTTAGTAGTCATCAGTTTCATTTAAATTCAATCAAAAACATTCAAAGTAATACTGAAAACTTTAACGAAAAATCAATTCAGTTAGCAACCAATAAGCGTATTCTTAAGCCCTCAGATGATCCGCTTGGCACTGTAATGATCATGAACCTAGGTTCAGAAATAAAATCGTTAGAGCAATACAAAACCAATATGGATGCAGTTAACTTTTCATTAGGTCAACAAGAAGTACAGCTAACCGGTATTGTTAACCAAATATATTCATTGCAAAGTTTAATTACCACCGCAGCTGATGGTTCAATGGGCGAGGCAGAAATTAAAGCTCTCGGCCAAGAAATGAGTGTGGCTTTTCCGGCAATTGTTGATTTACTAAATGCAACCGACAGCGATGGACAATATTATTTTTCGGGTAGTAAAACCGATGAAAAACCGTTTCAAATTGATGCGACGGGTAATTATGTTTATGCCGGTGACGATATTGTCAGAGAAGTCGCTGTATCTGACGACTCAAGTGTAAAAAATAATATTGTAGGTAATGATTTAGACCCCGGTGCCGGTTTTTTAAATGCCATGCAAGACTATCTTGTTGATGTAAATAATCCGCCAGCAGGTGGTGTTGGTAATCAATCACGGGTGATGATAGATAAATTAGCTGACTTTTTAGGTACTATTAGTAGCCAAGTGACCACCATAGGCTCTACTATGGCTTCGCTTGATTCGATTACTACCAGTAATCTAGATATCACCACATTTACGGTTAACTTGCAGGACGATTTGAGTGCTGTAGATTATCCAGAAGCGTTTATTTCGATGAATGAATCTATGGCGGCGTATGAATCCTCGATGCAGGTTTACTCGACAGTAAGTAAACTTTCATTGTTTTCATACATTTAAAATTATAATACTTTCAGGAACTAACTATGCTGGTTAAAAGTAGCGAAAAAGCGCAAGCAATTGACTTGGTTAATACCAATAAATCGGATGCACTCGTTACATCAACAAAGGATTCTGCTAACAATTTGTGGAAAAACAAAATTGTTGCCAGAGAGGACCAAGTTAAAGTACTGACTGGCTGGGCGCAGCGCGGGGCACTAAGTCAAGCGCTAGCAAAAGCCGAACAAAGCGAAAGCACTATTCGTAATTTGTATATGGGGCTTGAAAAATTAGCACAACAATTAAATACCCAAGCTGCTAACACTCAGCCACAACCCATGCAACAACAGCAAATTAAAGTGCAAATAGCGTCATTACAAAACACAGCAAATAAAAAAGGCTCAGGACTTGATACCCAGCTGAAAATAACGGATCCAAATCGCGCTATTAGCAAACAGCTTAATGCAAATATAGACCTGCTTAGCGCACGTCCACATGAAGAAAATATCCAGTTAGTGATGGGTCGCTCGGGCAAATCATTAAGCTTAAAGATACCAGCCTATCAAGATGAAAAAACCAATTTAACTGCCATTCAAAATGCGTTTGCACCACATCATATAAATGTTGAGCTTAATCGTGAAAACCGTCTGCTTTTTAGTGCGCAAAAAGATAATGCGGCTCCACTTTTAGAGCCTTGGGTGATGAGTGGTCAAGGTGTACGAATTGCTGCAGGAAACCCGATTTCTTTGCAGCTCAATGATTTAGATAACCCTCTGAATGAACTTGCTAAAATAGCCGATAAAAATGCCACTATTGCTCAGCACCGAGAGCAAATCCAAAGTGCGCAGCGCCATTTAAAAGCGAATTTAATAAAAATTCAGGCACAAAAACAACAATTACAAAGCCAACTAGAGCAGCTTGACTCTGCTAGTTCATTAGCTAACACTGATGAACTACTTGCTTTAAGTCTAGGGGTTAAACAGCATATGCAAAACCCTAGGGTAAATAGTGTAGCTGCGATTATGTCGCAGGCAAACATTACCCGTAATATGGTGCAATACTCACTCACTTAATTTTTTAATGCAGCAAGCTAGTATTGCTGCATCGTTTTTTATTTCTGCGATTCCTCTTATCTGCTTTTAGCTAGCGAAAATGCCTATTTTACCCGCTTTGAATACATTGCTTAAAAAAATATAAAAAATAATTAGAAAAAAGTTTAGGTAATTAAAAATATGGTCGCTCTTAGTTATTAGAAGGTGATTTAGGTTCACTAATTACTTTAGCTATTAATTCAAAGAGGAAATAAACATGGCTTTATCAATTCAATCAAACATGGCTTCAATGTCAATCCAAAACCAACTTGGTCGTAGCAACAACGATTTGTCTACAGCGCTTGAGCGTTTAGGTTCTGGTTTTAAAATTAACTCTGCTAAAGATGACGCGGCTGGTCTACAAATCGCTTCACGCTTAAACGCACAGGTACGTGGTCAAGACGCTGGTTTATATAACGGTAACAATGCTATGTCTATGATGCAAACTGCTGAAGGTGCGTTTGATGAAATGACTAACATTGCTTACCGCATGAAAGAACTTGCTACTCAAGGTTCAAGTGATACAAACGGTGCAAAAGAATGGGCTGCACAAAGTGCAGAATACACAGCACTAGCTACTGAGCTTACAAACATCATGGACAACACATCGTTTGGTGATGGAACTAAACTTTTAGCAGCTACTGGTAAGTTTGGTGCAGGTGCGGTTAACTTCCAAGTAGGTTCAAGTGCAGCAGAAACCCTTAATGTTGATATTTCTACTCAGTTAGGTGCTGTAACAACAGCCATTGGTTCTGCTGCTGCATTTACTGACGTTGCAACAGCACAAGCGCAGATTGCGTTTGTTGATACTTTAGTTGGCGAAATTGGTACTGCACGTTCAACGCTTGGTGCATCAATGAACCGTCTTGACCATACAATGACTAACGTATCTAACATGAAGCAAAACACTCAAGCTGCTGTAGGTACGTTAATGGACGCTGATTTTGCTGCTGAAACATCAAACATGACTAAGCAACAATTGCTAATGAACTCTGGTATCTCGGTACTGAGCACAGCTAACAGCACAACACAAATGATTGGTTCACTACTTCGTTAATAGTGATTAATCAATTAAGTATGCATAGCTACACCTAAGGTGTAGCTATTATTGTTTATAGTCATAAGTAAAAATATTTACTTTAGATTTTTTTGCTTATAACTAAAATGCTTGGAGATTAAAATGAGCTCTGCAATAGGAATCAATCCTGGGCAATTAGCCTCACAATATACACAAATTGAGCGTAGCGCTAAAGATCAGCAATTAAGTACTAAAAGTAGCCTTTTTAGCAATCAAATTAAGGCGTTTGATAGCCTGAAAAGTAATTTATCAAACTTTTTTGATGACTTACAAACCAATCTTAAAGATACCAGTAGCTTGTTTGCTAACACCGCTACGGTGAGCAATTCATCCGCATTAGCAGTAACAGCAAGCGGCACAGCAGCCAGCGGTGAGTACGATGTATTTGTTGAGCAATTAGCACAAGCACACCAAGTGGCATTGAGTTTTGATCCGGCTAAAGCTTTAACCACGGATGGTGAGTTGAGTATTGATTTGGCAGGCAGTGCGTTTAGTGTTGACTTTGCAAGCCTTGGCGCCGATGCATCATTAACTGATGTTGCTAATGCCATCAACTCACATGTTGATAATAGCGGTGTTAAAGCCTCTGTTGTGCGCTCTGGCACAGAAACCTTTTTAACTTTAACCAGTGCTGAGTCGGGTGCTGCTAATCAGGTGGGGGTGAGCTTTACTGAAGGTACGGATGCCAATGGCAGTGATATCACCAATGCTATAACAAACAAACAAGATTTAACCTTAGCGCAAGATGCGATTGTCAAACTAGGGGCTAACTCAGCACTTACAATCACTTCAAGCAGTAATAAACTCGATACGGTTATTGATGGGGTAACGATTGATTTAACGCAGGCGCAGTCGCTGGGCGATCAGCCAATTCATATATCAATTACCCAAGATCAAGAAAGCTCTAAAGAAAACATCCAAAGTTTTGTGGATAAATTTAATTCGCTCACCAATGGCATTACCAGTAACCAGTACTTAAAACGAGATAATATGGCTGCCGGCCTTGCTCGCTCTTTACGCAACGATTTTCAGGGTACGTTTGAAGGTAAAACCTTGTTCTCTGTGGGTATTGAATTTGATCGTAGCGGTAACTTAAAAATAGATAATAAAAAACTTGAAGAAGCCATGGCTACTAATCCTGAGCAGTTAACCAGCATGCTCACAGGTGAAAACGGTTTATTGTCTAAGCTAGAAACCCGCGTTGAGCCATTCACTAAAAGCTATGGTTTGATGACGGATAAAAAGCAGTCATTGCAAGCGAGCTTAAATATAGTCAATAGGCAACAAAAAGATCATGAAGTGTCTATGGAGCAAGTGTACCAACGCTACTTGTCGCAGTTTACACAAATGCAACAGACTATTGCACAATTAGAATCTACAATGGGTCAATTTGGGAGCTAAACATAGATGTTAGATTTAAATGATGGCTTTTCAGCCTATAAAAGTACATCAGTAGATGCAAAAGCGGCCAGTGCCGATATTCATAAATTAGTATTGATGTTATTTGATGGTTTTTCAGATGAGCTTGAAAAAGTCACAGGCCACATAAAACAAAAAAGATACGATAAAAAAGCCGAAAGCATCGAAAAACTAATGCGCATTTTAGGCGGGCTTGAGGCCTCATTAGATCTTGAAAAAGGCGGTGAAGTAGCGCAAAACATGCAAAACCTTTATCAGCATTGTGGGCAAGCATTATTGCAAGCCAGTATAAAAAATGACTTGAACTATATTGACTCCACCCGTGTAGTGATGACCAACTTGCAAGAAGGGTGGCAAGGCTTAGGTACACAATAAACAAATCTAAACCAGCTACCAATAGCTGGTTTTTTCATTTTTAACACGGCTTTTTTATATCTCCCCCCACAGCCTAAATAATTATTCAATTCATTATTAATAACATATCACTTCCTTCCGATGTGGAAGTTCCGCTTCCGCTTTTTGGGTTTTTATTTTATTTTTTGTTATAAAACAGCGCCTTAAAGTTGGCTTGTTTATTGCTAAATGAAACATGAACTTATAATGAATTTAGTATTGCTAATGGAACACTCTCAAAAATACGCAGCGCAAAAAATGGAACAATTACTTAGCACCATGGAAGATGCTATCCATGAGAGTAATTGGTATGAGGTTAAATCAGCCGATAAGCAGCTGCTTGCATTTTATAATGAGCTGCAAAATATGCCTTGCTTTAGTTCAATGAAGGCTGAACAAAATAACTTAAAAGCACGTTACGTTGACTTAATCGACCTAGTGAGCCAAAAACAAGCGGCTATTAAAGTACAAATGCAGCGCCACCAGGAAGATAAAGAAGGTTTAATTGCGTATAAAAAAGTACAACAAGGACAGTCACTATGAGTATCCAAGCAAATACTATGGCGACAAAGACTGACTTTGGCAGTGCCACTAATAAACCAACCATATTAAAAAGTAGTACACCTGCAGATGCGCAAGAACTACAGAGCGAGCTTGAGCCGTTTACGCTTTCTTCAAAGCAACAGCAAACAAAACAGCAAAATGTGCAAGGTGAACAACCTCAAGAAAGTTCAGAACAACTAGCGCAAGAAGATGCCAGTGCAGAAACACAAGAAATAATAAATCCGTACTTTTTAAACACTGCAAATTATAATCTTGATAGCAATAAAATAAACGCGCCTGTCACAAATTTACTCAACTCAAATAGTAACCTTGCTCTTGATAACGGCACTGCAGCAGTGGAAACACCACCAGCACAACTTGTTATTGATGAGCAGTTAAAGAGTAAGCCTTTAGAGACTCTGCACGAAGAAGGCATTATAACTCAAGAGTCAGCTAAAACTGCGTCTGTACAAAATATGACAGTGCATAGTGATGTTTTAACTGTGCCTGCTGCAGCTATAAATGTAACGCCAGCGAATACACCCGTTAATAAAGAATTAAATACACTCGATTTAGCCAAAGCACCACAAACATTGTATTCGCAAGCGCTTTTGAATCGATTAAATCAACCTTCGGTAGTGTTGAACACTTATGGACACGCGCAATCAAGTAGCCCAACCAATGAGCAACTAGCTGCACAACCGAGTATTGGGCTCAGTAAGCTCGAGCTTGCTGCACTGACACAAAACACGCAATCGAAACTTCTCAACGTTGAATCTCGTGAAGGTAGCAATCAAAAATCAGCATTAGTGAATGCTTTTTCATCTGCCGCACCTGCGACAGAGAGCTTTGAATGGCAAAAAGAGAAATTAAAAGAGGCTCCCAGTGAATGGGGGCAGCGTTTATTGCATGTACTTGGCGATAAGGTAAAGCTGCAAATAGGCCAGCAACTTCAGCGTGCGCAAATTAGATTAGATCCTCCAAACCTAGGCAGTATTGAAATATCTATCAATATTGAAGGGGATAAAACCTCAGTCAGTTTAACTACGAGTAATGCGCAGGTTAGAGATGCCATAGCGCAAACTTTAGAGCAGTTACGTCAGTCTTTGTCGCAAAACTCAAATACCACAGTGGATGTTAATTTGAGTGATAAACAGCAGCAACCTCAACAGCAAAGCGACAATAGCGACATTGCAAATAATCATACCGAGATGCCTTCAATGGATGATGACAACAGCACTCGCACACCTAAGTCACCATTAGATTGGTTGGATTTATTAGTATAACTACCTTGGATTAAGAGAGATAAAAGTGAAAAAAATAATAATAGCCCTAACTGTAATTGCACTTATTGCGGCTGCATTTTTTGCGGGACAGTTTTTTAACGACAGTGACTCATCAAAAGAAGGTCCGCAAGCAGATATAACAAAAGTTGAATATCACGAAATGGAGCGCTTTATTATAAGCGTATCAGAGGACTCAATTGCCCGCTATTTAGTACTCGACTTGGTACTTGTTACTTCACCCTCTGTATACAACACAGGCACAGAGGCGATGGAGCCGCTTGTAAGAAATGTACTGGTAAAACAGTTTGCCAATATGAGTCATAGCCAAGCAAAAGCCGTTTTTAAAGATATAGATGCGGTTCAAAAAAACTTATTAGAGCAGTTTAATTTAGTGTTAGCGAATACGGTATCTGTTCGATTGGATAACGTACTTATTACGAACGTCTTCATTCAATAGGCCATCGCTATGATGCTGCAAGAAGAGTGGGGCGAGTTAATAACAGAACCACCAGTCACCTTAACGCCACAAAAAGAGACGCAACTATTATCGCAGTACGCTTTTTTGGTGAATCGAGCGGCTGCGCACATGCGCACTCAAGAGGGTGTTATTGTCGATAATGATGATATTTATCAAATAGGCATTATTGCGCTGTTGTCGTCTATTCGTCGCTATGGTCGGGATTTAGATGAGAAGTTTGCTGCATTTGCGTTTAAGCGTATTCGTGGTGCTATGTTAGATGAGTTTAGGCGTGTCGATTGGCGCCCACGACAGTTAAGGCAGCAGTCTCATCAGCTTCGTGATATGAGCCGTTCACTGCAAAAAAAGCTCGGTCGTGATGCAACAGACACCGAAATGTGTGAGGCGTTAGGAATTAACCATAAAGAGCTTATTCAACTGCATTACAGTGAGCAAGCCGAAGCATTTGATAGCCTTGAAGCGCTATTGGAAGCTAACCCTAATTTAGCGCTCACCTCTGCACATACACACGACAAAGAAGAGACAGCAGCCATGCTAAAAGTGGCGATGAGCAAACTGAATACCCGAGAAAAGCTGCTCTTGCAATTATATTACATGCACGAAATGAATATGAAAGAAATAGCGTTAACGCTCGATTTAACCGAGGCACGTGTTTGCCAACTTCATAAACAAGCACTTGAAGCGCTTACACAAGCGCTTCAAAAAATCTAATACCTAAGGAATAAAGAATGCAAAGAGTTATAGGGTTAATAGTAGTACTTGCAACAGTATTAGGTGGTTTTGCGTTTGCGGGCGGCAACATTGCCACTATGTGGCAGCCATACGAGTTTTTAATTATTTTTGGCGCAGGTTTAGGGGCGCTAATTGTGGGTAATTCAAAGTATGTACTGACAGAAATGCTATCGCAATTAAAGTATCAATTTATTAGTGGTAAAGGAACCGATACGTCTGAGCTGTACCATGACTTACTACTCGTTATTTACTCTTTATTAGACTTAGCCAGAGTGAAAGGCATTAAAGGATTAGATGAGCATGTTGAAAACCCAGAAACCAGTTCTATTTTTCTTGCCTACCCTAAAGTGTATGAGTTCCCACAGCTAGTTACTTTTATTTGCGATAACTTACGTTTATTTAGTATGGGAAAAATAAACTCTCATGACTTTGATGCCATGTTAGAGCAAGAGATTTATACCATTGAAGAGCAACGTCTTAAACCTTCTCATTCACTGGCCAATATAGCTGAAGCTATGCCAGGTTTTGGTATTTTAGCAGCGGTTGGCGGCATTATTATTACCATGCAGCATCTTGATGGGCCTTTAAGTGAAATTGGCTACCATGTAGCCGCGGCGTTGGTGGGTACTTTTATTGGTATTTTTGCTTGTTACTGTTTAATTGCACCACTTGCCTCAGCAATGGAGCAGTATGTAAAAAAACAAGTGGCAATGTTTGAATGTGTGCGTGCCATGTTAGTGGCGCATGCTAAAGGGCATGTGCCTATTGTGGCGACTGATTCAGGCCGAAAATTAATTAATGAAGAAATTAAACCGACCTTTACCACCATGGAAGAGTGGATCACTAACAAGGCGGCTTAATGATGGAAAACAAAAATCAAGAAATCGTCATCAAACGCTCTCGTAGAAGAGCAACCGAAAAGCCTCATGGTGGTGCTTGGAAGGTTGCCTTTGCCGATTTTACTTTGGCGATGATGGCGTTTTTTATGGTGATGTGGATCATGGCGATCACCAATGAATCTGAGCGTGAAGAAATAGCACACTATATGCGAACTCACTCAATTTTTGATGGTGGCCCCGCTATTTTTGATCCTCAAAACAGCCCATTCCCCGTTGATTTAGGGGGATCTCCTTCTGTAATTAAGCACTTAGAGTCGGGAATTACGCCGCCGGACTCTCCAAAACCTGGAATGAGTGAAGTATTACAAGTGCCCGATGGCACCGTTGAGCCTAAAGCAGGGCAAGGCGAGAAGTTAAATTCAGCGATTGATAGCCAATTTGAAGCTTCATCTGAGCTGAGCTTATTACTGGAAAGTATTGATGAACTCAGTAAAGAAGAGTTACTAAAAAATAACTTACTAGTTGAAGAAGTGCCCTTGGGGCTCAGAGTGATCATTAGAGACGACAAGCACCACCAAATGTTTGAACGCTCAAAGTCGCAAATGACTCCATTTTTTGAAGATCTGTTTCTATACCTTGGCGGATTAGTTAAAGACATTAATAACAAAATCATTATTTCTGGGCACAGCGATGCCAGCTTATTTGTTGATGGCAGCTCTCGTAATTGGGACATTTCTGGCGATAGAGCGCAGCAAGCAAGAAAAGTAATGACCATGGGTGGAATGCCATCAAGCCAGGTGCTTCAAGTAAATGCGTTTTCATCAAATCGGCCAATTAATAAAGAAAATAAAAAAGCCAGCGAAAACAGACGTGTTGAATTGCTGATCTTAACTAAAGATGCGCAGGATAAATTTAACCAATTATTTGATGATAGCAACATTAACAATCCGATAAAAAAAGCGGCTGGTGCGGCAACGGCCAATAAACCCATGCTACGCCTTGAAGAGAATTATGAGTAACCAATCAGACACTAAACGAAGTTACAAAAGGTGGAACTTAAACCTCAAAGATAATTACGAGCCTGAGTCAGTTCAGCTTGGCGGGGTGGGCGTGCAGTTATTACGCCGTTGTTTTATTGATATTTCACTATGCCATGGTGTGGCAAAAGACATTAGCGTGGGCGGTGTGGGGTTATTAGTACCTGCTGAAAAGACGATCCCCAATAAAATTATTGTGGTGTTTGATAAAACCAATCGATTGGCTGGCAAGGTGATGTATCGCCGTGCAGTGAGTGAAAAATTAATGTTTTTAGGGGTTGAGTGGATAAGCAAAAATGAGCGCTTACGCAGCGATCTAGTTAATCGTTTACAGCTACAAGCCCAATTGAAAAAAGCAAAAAAACGAACATAAGCTGAATATAAATGAATCAGGAAAAACAGTGGTATGAGTAAAACGTTAAACGCTAAAACAAAGTTAATTAAAGCGAAAGATTCTGAGCATATTACGCCATTTGCACTCACGCTTGAGCAAAGAGCATATGAACAAGCACAACAAAAAGCAGCGCAAATAAACGTCAATATTCGTAAAGCATTGGAGTTAGAACTTGCCCAATTATTTAACGACAGCCGCTTTGATGTAGAAATTTCGCCTTGTTCGCATTCAACTATTAATAGTTGGTTTAAAGAATCGCCTAGAATATTTCTTGCCTGTCCTTTATTTGCACCCACTCAAGGCGAAGCTTTCTTAGCGCTTGATTTTCAAAGTGCTCATAAAACAGCTGATTTATGTTTAGGCGGGCAATTCAATAATTCAGATAATTCAAGCCACGATTACTCGCCTACCACGAATGAATTGAGTGCAACAGAGAGCCGTATTTGTGGCCGTTTATTACAACGCCAAGTGCAAGGTATTCAGGGCTTATTATTTAGAGAGCGCTCTGCGCTATTAGGTGAAATACAAAAATCACATGCTTTACCAGAAGCATTACAATATTTGGCTTTTAAAGTGCGGTTTATATTAGAAAGCCAAGTAATAAGTTGGTTTCTATGGCTGCCAATTAGCTTTTTTTGCGCAGCCGATAGCGAGCAAGACCCAGCAAGTAGCGACACACTCAATACCGATATGTGGACACAGTTTGCAGTGCAAGGCCAAATTGAAATGGCGAAGAAAAAAGTCACATTAAAACAACTGAAAGCCTGTGTTGCTGGTGGTGTATTACCGATTGAGCTTAATGAAGCGGCGCTATTTAACCTAGGGCATAAACAAATATTTAAAGGCCAAGTCGTTGAGCAAGAGGCTGGCTTAGCATTTCAAATCACACAATTATCAAACAATACAACGAGTAATTAAATTATGAACGAAAACCTTGATAGCGCCTTAGCGGGCTTAGAGCTGGATGCTTTTGATGGATTTGATGATAAATCTGCTGATAAAACGAACGAAGGCAATATGTCATTTTTTCAAGACGTTCCTTTGTTAGTGACTCTTGAAGTTGCAAGTACCGAAATTACCTTAGGCGAGCTTAGCCAAGCCAAAGAAGGCGACGTGCTTAAACTAGATAAAGTAGCCGGCGAAGCGCTTGATGTAAAAGTGAATGGGGTGTTTTTTGCTAAAGCAGAAGTCGTGATGGTTGAAGGGCAGTATGGTTTGAAATTTGCTCAAACAGATACCGCAAAGGATCAGTAAAAAAATGAATAAACGCGTAATTTTTAAAGTTAGCCTACTGTTGATCATGTTGTTTATACCAAGCTGGCTAAATGCAGAAGAACTTACGCTGTTTTCGCTAAAAGATACGGCTGATGGACAAGACTATAGCGTCAAATTACAAATACTTTTGTTAATGACGGTATTGAGCTTATTACCTGCGCTATTAATGGTTTTAACGTCTTTTACGAGGATTATCATTGTATTGGCTATTTTGCGCCAAGCAATGGGGTTACAACAAAGCCCGCCGAATAAAATTTTAATTGGCATCTCACTGATGCTCACTATGTTGATTATGCGACCGGTTTGGCAAGATATTTATCAAAACGCATATACGCCTTTTCAACAGCAAACCATAGGATTAGAAGACGCTTTACTCACCGCTGAAAAGCCTTTGCGTGCTTTTATGCTTAGACAAACTCGCGAAAGTGAATTACGCCAAGTGTTATTAATTGCCAATGAGCCAACTACACTCACCGCGCAAGAGATTCCATTTGAAGTATTAATGCCTGCCTTTGTACTAAGTGAGCTTACTACCGCTTTTCAAATTGGCTTTATGTTGTTTATTCCTTTTTTAATTATAGATTTAGTTGTCAGTAGTGTGCTGATGTCTATGGGTATGATGATGCTATCACCGCTGATCATTAGCTTACCGTTCAAACTCATGGTGTTTGTACTTGCCGATGGCTGGTCAATGATAGCAGGTACGCTGGCAGCAACATTTGGAATGTCACCATGACCCCAGAAATGTCGGTAGAGCTTATTTCAAGCGCGGTTTACACCATCATAAAACTGATTTTAGTCTTAATTGTGCCGGGTTTAATACTAGGTATTGTGGTGGCCATTATTCAAGGTGCGACCTCTATTCAAGAGCAAACCCTAACGTTCTTACCACGTATGCTATTAACCTTATTAATGGTGGTGTTTGCGGGGCATTGGATGCTACAAATTTTGATTGATTGGTTTGATAAGCTCAAATTTATGTTACCTGGAGTATTTGGTTGAGCTCATTACTCTCTTTAACGTCTACTGATTTAGTCAGCTGGATGGGCACGCTTTGGTGGCCATTTGTACGTTTTTCTGCACTTTTATGGTCTATGCCGGTATTTGACAATCCGGCAGTAACGCCGCGCTCTCGTATTTTAGTGTCTATGATGTTGGCTTTTTTAGTTGCTCCGCAGTTACCACTTGCACCTGCTATTGACTTGTTTTCTTTAGATGCCGCCATCTTAACCTTCGAACAAATTATTTTTGGGGTAATGATGGGGTTATCGCTGCGTATTTTGTTTGAAGTGATGGCAATGATAGGGCTGATCTTATCCATGCAAATGGGCTTATCAATGGCGCTAGTTATGGACCCCGGCAGTGGAAACCAAGTGGCATTATTGGGACAGTTATTTTGGATTATGTGTGCATTACTGTTTTTTGCCGCAGATGGTCACTTAATAACTCTACAAGTTATGGTAGAGAGCTTTCATAGCTTTCCGATTGGTCGCAGTATTTATGAGTTTGATATTCAGGCGATTATTATGTTGTTTGCGTGGATGTTTTCCTCTGCTTTATTGCTGTCGCTACCAGGGATAGTCGCCATGTTATTGGTTAACTTAACCTTTGGTGTAGCAAGTAGGGCGGCGCCGTCATTAAATATTTTTGTATTGGGTTTCCCTATGTCGCTATTGATGGGGTTTTTCTGCGTATTTATGACTTTAGAGTACACAGGAAGTGCGTTTTCAAGGCTAACGTATCATGTGCTAACAACCTTTGCACAGGCGATGAGGTAGCGGTATGTCTGAAAATAGCTCGCAAGAAAAAACAGAACAACCCACAGAGAAGCGATTAAAAAAAGCCAAAGAAGACGGCCAAGTCGCGCGCTCAAAAGAGCTCAATACCGCTATTTTACTCATGGTTAGTATTGCTGGGCTATTGTGGTTTGCCAATTTATTTTACAGCTTATTTGTTAACTTAATGAACAGCACTATGGTGCTGGATCATACGATTATAAATAATAAAAAAATGATGCCCATCGCGTTGGGCGACGCCATTATGAATATGCTATCAACCCTTACGCCGTTTTTATTATTAAGCTTTTGCGCAATGTGGATCACTGGGTGTTTACCTGGCGGGTTTGTGTTTTCAAAAAAACTCGTGGCGCTAAAAATGAGCAAGCTCAACCCACTAACCGGGTTAGGCAAAATGTTTGGTAAACAGTCGTTAGTTGAGCTACTTAAATCAATACTAAAAATAACCTTACTGGCGATTTGCTTATATACCTTTTTAACTAAGCTGTGGATGCAGCTGATGATGTTACAAAACTTAGATATAAAAGTGGCGATAGGCCAAGGCATTGAGTTGTTATTTTTATCGTTAATGATCACGGTAACTTTACTACTTTTTATTGCAGTTATTGATGTGCCTTTTCAGCAAAAACAGATTGCCGATAAAATAAAAATGACCCATCAAGAAGTAAAAGAAGAGCGTAAATCTTCAGACGGTAGCCCTGAGATAAAAAATAAAATTAGGCAAATACAATATCAGCAATCGAATAGAAAAATTGAAGAGCGTGTACCCACTGCCGATGTGATAGTGACCAATCCTACTCATTATGCTGTGGCAATAAAATACAGTGAAGAAGCGGCTAAAGCCCCTTATATTGTCGCTAAAGGCGTAGATGAAATGGCGCTGAGAATTCGCGAAGTGGCCCGTATGAATAACAAAGAAATAATAGAAATCCCTGCATTAGCACGGGCTATTTATTTTTCGACCCGGGTCGACCAAGAAGTGCCCAACGGCCTATACAGCGCCGTTGCCTATGTACTGACCTATGTATTGCAACTAAAAGCATATAAGCAAGGACGTGGGCAAGCACCCGCAGCCTTACCTGAATTAACAATCCCTAAAAACTTACAGAAACCTTAGATGTTGGAGTTATAATTTGAACTGGCGCAGTTTTACTCAACCTTATACCGCTATTCCTATTTTGCTGTTAGCTGTTTTGTCGATGGTTATTTTACCGTTACCAGGATGGCTATTAGATGCATTGTTTACCTTTAACATTGTATTGTCAGTGATTGTGTTGTTAGTCGCTGTGTCTACTAAAAAGCCGCTCGATTTTTCTGTATTTCCGACTATTTTGTTAGTCGCCACCTTGATGCGTTTAACCCTAAACATTGCTTCAACACGTGTGGTATTACTGCATGGCCATGAAGGCTCAGATGTGGCAGGTCGCGTTATTCAGGCCTTTGGTGAAGTGGTTATAGGCGGTAACTACGTCGTTGGTATTGTGGTGTTTGTTATTTTAATGGTGATTAACTTTGTGGTTATTACCAAAGGCGGTGAGCGTATTTCTGAGGTGGCTGCACGCTTTACTTTAGACGCTATGCCCGGTAAACAAATGGCAATTGACGCTGATTTAAATGCCGGATTAATTGGCCCTGAGCAAGCAAAAGAGCGACGCAGCACTATAGCCCAAGAAGCCGATTTTTATGGCTCTATGGATGGTGCATCTAAGTTTGTACGCGGTGATGCTATAGCTGGCTTAATTATATTAGTGATCAACCTGTTGGGCGGTGTTTCAATTGGTGCTTTTCAACATGGTTTAAGTTTAGCCGAAGCGTTTCAGCGTTTTGCACTGTTAACCATAGGTGATGGCTTAGTTGCGCAAATTCCTTCGTTATTACTCGCGGTTGCTGCTGCAATTATTGTTACGCGTATGAACGATGAAGGCGATGTAAGTGAAGCAGTAGGTAAGCAGTTACTTGCCTCTCCACGTGTTATTTTTACTGCTGCATTAATTATGGTTACGCTTGGTATTGTGCCCGGGATGCCCACTGTCGCCTTTTTAGGGTTTGCCGCGCCATTATTTTATGTTGCTTGGCGATTACAGCGCTCTCTCCCCGATAACTCTTTAATTGAAGCCGAACAAATGACCGACACCATTTTAAGTGAGCAACAGGCTAACTTAGAATGGGGAGATATTTCTCATGTTGATAAATTATCGGTTGAGCTTGGCTTTCGTTTGGTTTATTTAGCCGATAAAGACAAAGGGGAAGAGCTGGTAAAAACCTTAAGAGGTGTACGTAAAAATCTTTCTGAGCAGCTTGGATTTTTATTACCGGAGATCAGAATAAAAGATAACCTAAAATTAAATCCACAAGAATACAAAGTAAACTTAGCCGGTGTGCCTGTTGCAAGTGCTAATGTAAACGCCAAAGAACTACTCGCGTTAAACACCGGCGATGTATACGGCAGCTTAGATGGTGAATTAACCACTGATCCTGCTTATGGGCTTGAGGCTGTTTGGATAAAAGATGACAGTAAAACCCAAGCATTGAATATGGGTTACTCAGTGGTTGATTTAGGCACCATTATTGCTACTCATACCGGCAAAGTGATCAAAGAACATTTAGATGAGTTATTTAGTTATGAAGACGTACAAAAGCTTAATGAGCGACTAAAAGAAATCTCACCTAGCTTAGCCGAAACCTTCGAAAAAGCATTACCGACTAATTTACAGTTAAAAGTGATTCGTTTACTACTAAAAGAACACATAAGTATTAAAGACATAGTCACTATCGCCGGCACATTAATAGACAGTGTTGAGGT
The DNA here is from genome assembly GCF_001401785.1 of Pseudoalteromonas sp. P1-16-1b. GTDB lineage: Bacteria > Pseudomonadota > Gammaproteobacteria > Enterobacterales > Alteromonadaceae > Pseudoalteromonas > Pseudoalteromonas undina. Next base: position 104,392 of record NZ_LKGQ01000002.1, read on the forward strand.
AACTAAAGATCCGATTTTACTGGTTTCAGACGTACGCTGCGCACTGCAAAAAGTATTGGTAAAACAGGTGATGGGTAATCGTGATGAACTCAGTGCCTACAGCTTAGATGAAAAACTAGAAAGCACCTTACAAAGCTCACTTGATCAAGCTATGCAGGCTGGCAAAGTTGTACTAGATAGTTTTGCGGTAGACCCTAATTTACTAGGGCAATTTCAACGCACAATGCCGATGATAGTCGAAGACATGAAATCAAGAGGGGTAACGCCTACATTAATCGTGGTGCCGCAGCTTCGGCCGCTATTAGCTCGTTACGCAAAAACCTTTACTAAGGGTAGCTTAGTTGTTCTTTCTTATAATGAAATTCCAGATACCATTCGGGTAGATATACTCGGTTCGTTGGGATGAATGACTGTAAAATGAGCATAAAATGAACTGGCTATGAATTTTATATAGTAATATTTGCATTTAATGATATTTAACTATAGTCTGTTGTTTTTATTGTACATAGTTACTAGTTTTTATATTGGTTTAAAATAATGCTTAAGTAAATTAAATGGCAAACTATGCGAAAGCATAGGACGCAAAGCTCCCAGTCTAAGGCTATCGCTACGATCGTGGGGTTACATTAACTTAGTGATATTCATTAATACTGTGTTTGTATTTGTTGTATTTCGCTATTGATTTAAAAAACTTAATTGTTCTATTTAACTTTATACGGAATATACATGAATAGATTAACTCAGCTGATTAAATTTGCATTGCCCTGTGCTGTGTTTATGTCCTCGCAGGGACACACATCAGAGCAAAACCTGGTGCAAAACTACGAAAGCTCTATTTGGTCAGTAAGTAGTAACCCGTTTGCGTGTTCACTCAAACAGCGCTTTGATAATTATGCGTTACTTGAAGTAAAAACCCTCCCAGCAAAAACTCAACAATTGGAATTTACTTGGCTTTTACAAGATAAACCAATAGTAGGTTTACACGTTTTATCTCGTAAAGCAGATTGGCAATCTGCAGATACCATTCTTACCGCCGTGAACTTTGTATCCTCTAATGTCGAAGATAACAAGGTGCAATTTTCTGCCGATATGACCGCATTACTTCGTGTGATTAAACAAGGCGGTTGGTTAGACACGCTAGTAAGCTTTGGTGATGAACAACTTCGCCTGACCTTTACTAATACCCATAGCGATAAAACAGTTGCCGATTATCAACAGTGTTTAGCTAATTTATCGCCGCTTTCTTGGGAGCAAGCACGCGATCATCAATTACAGTTTGCCAGTGGGCAGCGCACAGTAACAACGGCTAAAGATCTTAAATTTTTAAAAGATTTAGTGCGTTACATTTCTTTAGACAGTCGCGTTAGTAAAGTACTTGTGGATGGCCACACCGATAATACGGGCTCGCCGCTGTCAAATCGGTTGCTTTCAAAAGAAAGAGCAGATGACGTAGCTGCCAGACTCATTGAATTTGGCTTACCCAAAGACATGTTAGAAGTAAGAGCGCATGGTCAACGTTATCCCATTATAAAAAACTCGGAGCAGGGCGCATCGTCTAATCGCCGTGTTTTAGTTCGTCTTTTCCGACACTCAAGTTAATTGCACTGCAAAGGAAAAATATGAGTCAAAGATACCTTTTATGGATCAGTGAGCAGCAGCCAACGCCTGAGATTCAGCAAGTTGTATTTGCCGAAAACTTTAAGTTTCTGCATACAAATTCCATCAGCGATGCGGTTAGCCACTGCCTTATAAGTAAGCCAGAGCTTGTGTTTGTTGATGCGGATACTCAACAACTCGAACTGGTTGAATTAGTAAAATTACTGCGTAAAACATGCCCCACTTCGCAAATTGTGACGTTAGTCGATTCTTCACAAAGTGAAATTGCTTCAAAAACAATTAATAATGGTGGCGCTGTTGATTACTTATTAAAACCTTTCTTTGCTGAGCAGCTTAAAAAAACAATCAGAAACACTGATTCAATGAAGCATGGGTTTGAAGATTTAATCGCTGTTTCAACTAAGTCACAACAAGTACTGCGTTTAGCTAATCGAGCTGCCCAAACATCGGCAGGGGTGTTAATCACCGGCGAATCGGGAACAGGTAAAGAGAAGTTAGCGCACTTTATTCATAAATCCTCAGACCGTAAAGATAAGCCATTTATTGCAGTTAACTGTGCTGCAATCCCAGAAAATATGCTCGAAGCCATGTTATTTGGATTTAATAAGGGGGCATTCACCGGTGCGGTAAATGCTCAGCCGGGAAAATTTGAACTGGCCAATGGCGGTACTATTTTACTGGATGAAATTACTGAGCTGCCATTGGATTTACAAGCTAAATTACTGAGGGTATTGCAAGAGCGCGAAGTTGAAAGACTCGGTAGTCATCAAAAAATAAAATTAGATATACGCATTATTGCCGCCTCCAACCGCATATTGCGTGAACAAGTTGAGCAAGGCGCTTTTCGTGAAGACTTATTTTACCGTTTAGATGTATTACCGCTTAGTTGGCCTGCACTTCGGGATCGTGTTGATGACATCATTCCGTTGGCTTACCACTTTATCAAAAAATATGGCAACTCTGAGTTCCACATTAGTAAACAAGCAGAAGATGTGATGCTTTGTTACAACTGGCCGGGCAATGTGCGGGAAATTGAAAACGTGATTCAACGTGCATTAGTGATGGCCAGAGGTGTTGAAATTCAGGTTGAAGATTTAAATTTACCGCAATGTTCACCTGCAGCGGCGGCTTTTTGTGCCACGCAGTTGAAGGAGAATAAAAAGCAGGCGGAGTTTGATTATATATACAGTTTATTGAGTCGGTTTAAAGGTCATCGTACTCAAACAGCCCAGGCGCTTGGCGTAACTACCCGAGCATTAAGATATAAAATTGCCGCTATGCGTGAATGCGGTATTGATATTGATGCAATTGCATAATTTGAAGGAAAAAAAGAATGTCGCCAATTGAAAGTCAACAAATGATGCTGGGCAAAATGATGGACATGCAAAAAATTGCAGGTCCAGAGAGCATAGAGCCGGCTGCTATCAGTAATCAAAATGTAAATATTAGTGAAGACTTTAAGCATGTTATTCGCTCTATCAACGCCCAACAAAATATTGCCGGTGAAATGGTTAAAGCCGTTGATACTGGTGAAAGTGAAGATGTGGTAGGTGCGATGATCGCCAGTCAAAAAGCGGGGCTTAGTTTTTCTATGCTGATGGAAATGCGCAATAAAGTGCTCAATGGCATTGATGATGTCATGCGCATGTCACTGTAGAGGCTAATATGAAAGGAGAATTAGCAAAAGTACCTGAGCAAAATGAGAGCAACCTAAAAGAAAGAGTGGTTAATCTCTCCAACAAATTAAACTTCGGCAACTCAGGTGACAGAAGTGTCGCGACCATTGCTCTACTAGCGACATTAGTAGCGGCTACTATAGTCCTTATTTTATGGACCTCGGCTAAAAACTACGTACCGCTTTACGGTAATCAAGAAAGCTACGATAAAGCCAATATTTTAGAAATTTTAGATAAAGAACAAATCACGTTCCGCATCGATACCGATAGCGGTAATATTTTAGTGCCGCAAGAAAAATTGGCTGATGCGCGAATCACGCTGGCGGCGAGAGGAATAAAAGCCTCTATGCCTGAGGGTATTGAGAATATTAGCGACAAAGTGTCTATGGGCACCAGTCAATTTATCGAATCTATGCAATACCAGCATGCCTTGGAAGGTGAGTTGGCACGCACCATTATTAACATGCAAGGCATACGCAATGCGCGCGTGCACTTGGCAGTCCCTAAGCGCAGCTTATTTGTTGGGCGTACTGAGCAAAAAACCGCAGCGTCTGTGATGGTTGATTTAGCGCCAGGACACGAACTTAAACCAGAGCAAGTGGAAGCCATTATTGCACTGATTATTGGCAGTGTGCCTGGGCTTGATTCTCGTTCTGTGTCGGTGGTGGATCAGCGTGGTAAATTACTCAGCGGCGACTTATTTGATACCACTCCAGTAGGCAAAGAAACCGATAAAAAGCTCGCCTTTATTGAAAAAGTTGAGCGCAACATAGAGCAACGCGCCTCTATTATGTTGTTGCCAATTTTGGGTGAAGGTAATTTTAGAATTCAGGTTTCTAGTGATGTTGATTTTAGTGTGGTTGAAGAAACACGTGAAATGGTTGACCCACAAAATGTATTAACACAAGAGTTTATTAAATCTGATAGCACCCTAGATCAGCTGGCGGCTGGTATTCCGGGCTCTTTAGCTAATGAGCCACCTGTGCCTAACGAACAAGCTGAAGATGAAAACAACGAGCGAACTTCACAACGAAATGAGAGTAAACGACAGTTTGAAAATGGTCGCTCGGTAACTCATACCCAATTTGAAGTAGGCCGCATTAAAAACATGAGCTTATCGGTACTTATTAATGAGCAAGTAGCTGGAACAGCTGATGGCTGGAGCGAAGCAAAGCTCGCTTCATTAGGTGAAATGGTAAAAAAGGCTACGGGGTTTAACGACGCACGCGGCGATCAATTCAACATCACTAGCTTTGCCTTTGTAGAACAAAAAATACTAGCCCCAGGTGAAGGTCTTGAATGGTGGCAAATGCCCGAGCTTAAAGAGTATGCCCGTTATATTGTGGGTACTTTAATTAGTTTATTGCTGATTTTATTTGGTGTGCGCCCTTTAGTTAATCACTTAATAAAAGGTAAAAGTAACGAAGCAAGCAACGCCATGGCAACCGCTGATAATGAGGTTAAATCAGCCTCTACAGCAGAAAGACAAAGCAGTCCGCTTGATGACGCCATTAATGCTAAATCTCAGATAGAAAACTTAACCGCCAAAGAGGGCGCAAGCGAACATCAAAATATGTCGTTACCGCAAATAGGCAATGACTTTGAAGAACAAATAGCGCACATGCAGTTACTTGCTAATAAAGAAACCGAGCGTGTTACGTCGGTAATAAAATATTGGGTAGAACAAGGAGTTGAAATTGAATCAAGAAAAGCTTGATAAAGGCTCACAATTACCGGCGTTAGATCGCGCCGCTATTTTATTGCTAAGTATGGGCGAGGAAAATGCCGCCAGTGTCATTCGTAAATTAGGCCGCCGTGAAGTGCAGGCTATTTCTGAGCGTATGGCTAAAATTTCAAACGTTACTCAACAGGATGTTGCAGGCACCTTGAGTGAATTTTTTGATTGCTACCGCAATGAAAGTGGTGTCAATGGCGCGTCGCGTGTGTATTTAGAGCGAGCACTTGATAAAGCTGTCGGCCGTAAGCTTGCCAAAACTATGCTTGATGATATTTATGGTGGTGCCATGAATGACGATTTACGTCGTTTAGAGTGGATCCCGCCAGAGCTTATTGTACGCTTTTTAGATCAGGAACATGTGCAAATGCAAGCGCTGTTTTTGGCCTTTTTACCACCAGAGCAAGCCTCAGCCATTATTGTACTGTTTCCAGAATCGAAGCATGATGATTTACTGTATCGAATTGCCAGTCTTCGTGAAGTGAGCGAACACGTTATTGATGATGTGCGCTTAACGCTTGAGTCGTGTATTGAGTTTGTTGGCCGCCAAGTAGGCGCACAAGTGAATGGTGTCGATAAAGCGGTAGAAATTATGAATCGTTACAACGGTAATAAGAGCCAAATTATCGAACTAATGAAAAAACATAACACTAACGTAGCTGATGAAATACAAGAGAAAATGTACGACTTTGATGGCTTAATTAAGCAAACAGACGAGACACTAACCTTGTTGCTTAATGACATTCCTGATGAGTTATGGACTATGTCGTTAAAGGGTGTAAACAGCGAGTTTTTAGCGCGTGTTTTAGGTGCACTACCTAAACGTTTAGCGCAAGTGTACCAGCAGCAAATTGATGGTTTAAGCGCGCAACCACTGAGCAAAGTGATTGCCGCCAGAAAAGAAATTATGTCGATAGTTAGAGACATGAGCAAACAAGGTGATATTGAATATCGCTTATTTGAAGAAGAGACCGCAGGCTAACTATGAGTCAAGCATTTAGGTTTCCCACTTTAAATAAAAATGAGCAACATCAAACGCTGCAAGAGCGTTTAGATGCTGCTCAGCGTGTTGGTTTACAGCAGGGCTATGAAGAAGGGCTCGCGCAGGGGGCTGCCAATAAGCAAAGCGAATTAGAGCAGCAAATGGAGCAACAAATAGAGTTGCGTGTTTCTGAGCGCCTCGAGGCGCAAAAAATACAGCTTATTGAACGTTTTAACACTTTATTTGATAAAGCTAATAATGAGCTACTTAACTTTAATGATGAGTTTAAACAAGACCTTGCCTTAATGATAAGTACCTTGGCTGAGCACGTTATTGACTGCGAGCTAAAAGTACGCCCCGAAATACGCGCGCAGCTTATTGAAAAAGCCATTACCTTGCTTAGCAATCGCGATGTAGTAACAAAAGTTATGTTCTCAGGGGCTGATCGCCACTGCTTTAATGATGCACGTTTAGCTGAGTTTTTAGTGCCGGTTTATTTTGATGAGGCTCTGATCAGTGGAGACGTTGAACTGGTGGCAGAGCAACAAACACATCGATTTTCTTTTTCAGAGCGATTACAAAGCCTTTTGGATGAAGTGATACCTGAAATTTTAAAAGCGCAACCGCATGACTAACCCACTTCATACTTGCTTAAAGTCTGCGCTGAAAGTGCTAACCCCGCCTGAATTAGTTAAAAGCTATGGCCGCTTAACACGAGTTAATGGTTTAACGCTTACCGCTACCGGTGGGCAATTTGCTATGGGTGAAAAATACCAAGTAGAAAGTATTGATGGCCACTGGTATGACGCTGAAGTAGTAGGTTTTAATCAAGATGAAGCCTATTTAATGCCACTAAAAAAAATTCAAAACTTATATTCAGGTGGACGCGTTAGGCCAGTTATAAAAAACAACCATGTGGCTATTTCTGAAAAGTTATTAGGGCGTGTGCTCGATGCGCAAATGCAGCCGATTGATAACTTAGGCCCACTTGAACAAGACAGCACAAAAAACGCCAGTAAATTGGGTAACGATTATTCTTTAACGCCGCTGGAGCGCAAAGGCGTTATCGAGCCGTTAGATGTAGGTATTCGCGCTATTAATAGCTTATTTAGTGTAGGTAAAGGCCAGCGTTTAGGGTTATTTGCAGGTTCGGGTGTAGGTAAAAGTAAGTTGCTTGGCATGATGACCCGCTTTACCTCTGCCGATGTGGTTATTGTAAGCCTTGTAGGTGAGCGTGGTTGGGAAGTAAAAGATTTTATTGAGCAAAGCCTAGGTAAAGAAGGCTTAAAAAAAGCCATTGTAATAGCATCCCCAGCAGACGATTCCCCTTTACTGCGTATTAAAGCGGCCGAACTTAGCCATAAATTGGCGGCCTACTTTAGAGATAAAAATTCAAATGTATTGCTGTTGATGGATTCATTAACCCGGTATGCGCAAGCACAGCGGGAAATTGGCTTATCGGTAGGTGAGCTGCCTGCATCCAAAGGATACCCGCCATCGGTATTTAGTAAATTGACTCAACTGGTCGAGAGTTCGGGTAATAGTGAAAAAAGCAAAGGCAGCATGACCGCCATTTATACAGTATTAGCTGAAGGCGACGATCAACAAGATCCAATAGCCGATAACGCCCGAGCAATTCTTGATGGCCATATAGTATTGGATCGCACCTTAGCAGAAAAGGGCCACTATCCGGCCATTAATATTGGTTCATCGATTAGCCGAGTAATGCCAAATATAGTAAGTGATGAGCAGCTAAGTTTTTGTTATAAATTGAAAAAACTTTATAGCCGCTACATGCAAGTGCATGAGCTTATTCCTTTAGGGGCGTATCAGGCAGGAAAAGATCCGGAACTCGACAGTGCGGTAAATTTGTATCCACAAATCGAATCATTTCTATGCCAAGGGTTGAACGAACAAGTGGATTTTTCACAGTCAATAACTCAATTAAATGCAGTGATGGGTAAACTGAATGCTTAATAAATTTTTAGGATTACAACAACAAAAATTAGATAAAATGCTGGCCGAGCAAACTCAGTTACAACAAAGAAGTAACCTAGAGCAGCAACGTTTATCGCAGCTTCAGCAGCACATAAACAGTATGGATAAAAACCAGCAAATGAGCTCGGCGCTGAGCTTACAAAATTTATCAGGGATGAAGCGTATTTTGTCTGGCTTATCGACGCAGCAACAAGCGCGCATTGATGATTCACAGCAAGATGAATTACGTCAGCAGCAAGCTTGTTTTAAGCAAATGAGCTTCACCAAAGGCATAGAAGGGATAGTGAGTAATAGGCATCGTGCTGATCAAAATAAAGCGCAGCAGCAAGAGGCTAAAACGTTAGACGAAATGATCAGCCAAGCATATAGTCGTACTCTGCATAAATAACTGCTAATTTTTGCTACAATGGCGGCAAAGTAATTTAGGGTAAATAGCGTGCTGCCGGTTCAAGAAATATATACTTCACTCATTGATGCTTTAAAAGCCAACCCAATCACCTTACTGCAAGCGCCGCCTGGTGCTGGTAAATCAACATGGTTGCCATTACAGCTTATGCGTGATGGGCATTATAAGCACATCGTCATGTTAGAGCCGCGGCGCTTGGCAGCAAGAAATATTGCTAATTATTTAGCGCACTGCCAAAACGAAACGCTAGGGCAAAGTGTCGGTTTACGGGTGCGAGGTGAAAGTAAAGTCAGCACACAAACTCGCCTTGAAATAGTTACCGAAGGCATGCTTACGCGCATGTTACAAAATGATCCTGAGCTTAGTGATGTTGATTTACTTATTTTTGATGAGTTTCATGAGCGTTCCATCGCAGCAGATACCGCACTGGCTTTTGCTTTAGAATCGCAAGCGGCACTGCGTGAAGATTTAACCATTATGTTGATGTCGGCCACCCTTGATAGCGAACGCTACACTGGGTTTTTTAATTGCCCAGTAATTCAATCAAACGGGCGAAGTTACCCCATTGACGAAATATATTGCCCAATAAAAGATGAAAGCCGCTGGCTTGATGCTATTCCACCAATAATAAAACAAGCACTCAATGAGCAAACAGGCAGTGCGCTGGTATTTTTACCCGGCCAGCGTGAAATACTGCGAGTGCAGCAAGCGTTGATCGACTTGCCCAGTAATTGTATTGTTGCCACATTATTTGGCGAACAAGATAAAGCTAATCAACAAGCTGCAATTTCACCTGCGCCTCAAGGGGTGCGAAAAGTAGTATTAACGACCAATGTTGCCGAAACAAGTTTAACCATTGAAGGTATTAGAATTGTGGTTGATAGCGGCAAGCGCCGTGCAGCCAGCTTTAATTTAAAAACCGGTGTCACTGAGCTCACTACGCAAAGTATATCGCGTTCATCGGCAGTACAACGCGCAGGGCGTGCAGGAAGAATAGAGCCAGGGGTTGTGTATCGATTAGGTTCAAAACAAACTTTTGAGAGGCGAAACAGCCACGATAACCCTGATATTCTTACCTCAGATATTAGCCAACTGATGCTTGAGGCAAAGCAGTGGGGCGCAAGCATTAGTGAACTCACCTTACTTGACCCGCCGAGTGAACAACAATGCAGCCAAGCTACTAATTTATTATCTATGCTTGAAGCCATAGATAGTAACGGTAAGCTCACCACGCTGGGTAGTAAAATGTTGAGCTTTGGTGCCGATATTCGCCTAGCGCATATTTTATTAAAAGCGCAAATGTTAGAACCACAGTTAAGTGGGATTTATCGCTTAGCTATTTATTTAGTGGCCTTACTAGAAAGCCGAGTTAGCACTGCCAATGAGCTCAACCTAGCATTGCATAGTCAACAACAACGACCACATCCGGTATTTAAGCAGCAATTAAATTATTGGTTAAAACGCTTAAAATTTACCGATAGCCGCACAGATTTAAACACTGAATATTTAAGCTTATTAGTATCGCTTGGCTATCCAGATCGGATTGCTAAAAAACGCGGCAATGGCTACTTATTAGCAAATGGCGCAGGGGCTGAGCTAAACCCTGACTACTGGCATAATGACGAATATATAGCTATTGCCAGTATGGGCGGGCATAAAGGCGGGCGAGTTTTTGCAGCCACGGCGCTAAATCCATTAGCGCTTAAAGAGTATTTACCGCATTTATTCACTGAGTTGACCCGCTGCGAGTTTGATGAAAAAGCCGCTCGGTTTATTCATCAAGATGAAGTAAAACTTGGGGAAATTACCCTTAGTAGCCAACCAAGTAAACATAAGCTTGATAAAACAGAACGGGCCAAGGCATGGCTTAGTTTGTTTGCCAAACAGGGCTTTTCACTGTTTAACGAGCAAAAAGAAAGTGAGCAACTGCTTATTAGAATGTGCCTAGCTAGCAAATTGATGCCAGAACAGTTTCCTATTATTAGTCAGCAGCAGCTCATTGAAACAGCAGGTGATTGGTTAGGGGTATACCTTGAAGATATTAAAACCCTTGAGCAACTTAAAAAGTTTAATTATTTTGAGGCACTACAAAACAGTTTTAATTGGCAACAGCAAAGCGAGCTAAAATCTTTACTCCCACTGCGGCTAACAGTACCAAGTGGCTCTAACATAAAAATTGAATACCAACTTGATGGACCTGCCAAGCTTAGTGTGCGCATGCAAGAAGTATATGGTTTAACCAGCACGCCTATGTTAGCTAACGGTAAATTAACACTGCTAATGGAGTTGTTATCTCCAGGCAAGCGTTCACTACAGTTAACTCAAGACTTAGCACATTTTTGGAATAGTAGTTACCGCGAGGTACAAAAAGAGATGAAAGGGCGCTACCCCAAACATTTTTGGCCAGACGATCCAGCCAATAGCGTTGCCACTAATAGAGTAAAAAGCAGAATGTGATCACGCTTTCTTACCTTTACTTAGTGTTAAAAGTTGACCATGCAAATAACGAACTTTTTTGGGCGTTTTACAAGCGACTAAACTACTATTACTTTAATGCTGACATTTTACTGGGTAAGACTTATTACCCTAGTGTACATATGAGCCGTAAGGTAGCGAGCGTTTGTAACTAATTGAAGGCGCAGCTAACAATCTAAAAGTGATAATAGAGGGAACATGCATGAAAGGCGTTATCTTTAGAGGGCTTGAGGCACTGGTTATTGAAAAATGTGGCATGGCTGCATGGGACGACTTACTTGAAAAAAATGCACCTGAAGGTCGTGTTTATATTTCTGCAGAAAGTTATCCAGATGAAGAAATAATTGGTTTGGCACAAGATGTAGCAACTGCACTTTCTATGTCTATGCCAGAGGTATTAAAGGCCTTTGGAAAGTATTTGTTTTCTCACTTAAAGGCACGTCACCCAGCTATAGTAGACAGCTTTAATAGTTTTGCTGATCTCATTATTAGTATTGATAAAGTAATTCATGTTGAAGTAGCTAAGCTTTATCATGAGCCTAATTTACCTGAAATTGACGCCCAAATTATTGAAGACGGGTTTATTTTAATGCGTTACAACTCTAAGCGACAGCTTTGTATGTGCGCCGAAGGGCTTATTTTTGGTGCTGCGGCTCATTATGGGGTTGATGCTAAACTTAATCATGCCCAGTGCATGCATGATGGGTTTGATTCGTGTTTAATTGAAATAAAATATGAGACTCCCCATGGCTGAAGACGACTACAATTATAAAAAAGCGTATTTGCGCGAAAAATCAGCCAGGGATCAATTAGAAACCCTACTAGAAGACAAAACACGGGCGTTGTTTATTGCTAATCAAGAGCTGGAAGAAAAGCTCGAAACGGTCAAAAACCAACAAATAACCTTAATGCAAAGTGAGAAAATGGCCACGTTAGGCACACTTTCTGCTGGTATGGCCCACGAAATAAATAACCCGCTTGCTTACATAACCAGCAATGTAGCAAGTATAAAATTTATAAAGCCCGTGTTGGTTTCGTTAATGACGGCGGCTCAACAATTTGTAGATAAATCGATTTCAGTAACGCAGTTAGAGTCTATTTTAGTTCAGCTCAACCGAGAGAACGACTTAAGCTTTATTGTGGATGATATTGATGACTTAGTTGATGATACTCAAGAGGGCTTAGAGCGTATCGCTCATATTGTTAGTAATCTTGTCGACTTTGCGAGCCTAAAAGACAACGTAACAACAATGGCAGATATTACAGAATCATTAGATGGCACGCTAAAGTTACTCGAAAACCAGCTGGGAACGTGTGCTATAGAGTTACACATTGAAAAGTTACCCCTAACACAGTGTAATATATCATCGATGAAACAAGTCTTTGTAAACTTATTAATTAATGCGAAACACGCTTGTGATGACTTGCACGATCAGCAAGGAAAAATAACTATTAAGCTGTTTGCCAATAAAAGCAATATTTACATAGAAGTGGCAGATAACGGCTGTGGAATGGACGCTGATACAATTAAACAAATGTTCGACCCTTTCTTTACCACTAAACCCGTAGGCCAAGGCACTGGTATGGGAATGGCTATAGTTTACAATGTACTTAAAGAGCACAATGGCACTATAGAGGTTGAAAGTGAAGTGTGTAAGGGGTCTTTAATACGTTGTGTAATACCTATTACTACATAACTTTGTAAGCTTAAAGTTTACAATACAGGCATGGCTACAGAGTGTGTTGTGGCTATTGAGCTTAGGTATTAGTATCTTAGCTCGACACTTCTTGTCCGCCGTGTTGCTCGGCTAAATCATCAAGTTCGGCAACGGTATAATCAAATCCGCTTTCATCATATTCGTAGCTTACTTTAACGCTGTCGCCGCCATTAAAAAGACGTGTTTTTACGTCATTGACTGGCCAATCTTTTAATTCGTGTAAAAAGCGGTTAGCCACTTGTGATGACTCAAATCGGTAACTAATCTCTGTTTTCATAAATAATAATACCCTGATAATTTTACCCCCGTAGTTTGTTGATTTTTACCAAGGAGTCAAGTTATCTACTTTAAAAGAGTAATAAATTATGACTTTATAGATACTTATCAGTCATAGTAATCTAAATTGGAGTGTTAACAGTATAAAGCTGTTTAAAAAACAATAACCATATAACAATAACGGAGTAGGCAATGAAATATTTAGTGAGCTTAGTTGGGCTTATCGCTTTTTTAATGGTGGTACTACCGGGACCCCTTTATAAATTTAATATCGTTGAACTAGGCACTGCTTTTGCCGGTTTTAGATTAGGTGTTTATGTTGGTGGGGCAGCATTAGCCTTATTACTAGTTCAGGTGCTATTTATGCGTAAAACAGTGAGCTTAGCCAGTGCAGTGATCACTGTTATTTTTGCAGCAGTTGCTATTGCAATGCCGCTTAACATGATGAATACAGCAAAAAGTGTTCCGCCAATTCATGATATTTCTACCGATTTAATTAACCCTCCTGAGTTTGTTGCGGTTGTGCCTTTGCGTGCTGATGCACCTAATCCTGTTGCATACGCGGGAGAAGAAACGGCAGCGCAACAACGAAAAGCATACCCAGAACTAAAATCGCTCGAGTACAACCAAACGCAACTAGAGTTAGTGGCAGCCACAACAAAAGCCATGGAAAACCTTGGTTGGGAACTGGTTAATAGCGATGTTAATAATGGCATTGTTGAAGCAACAGACACCACAACTTGGTTTGGCTTTAAAGATGATGTTGTCGTGCGAATTAACGACAAAGGCAGTAAGCGTGTGGTAGACATACGCAGTAAATCTCGCATTGGTAAAAGCGATTTAGGCAAAAATGCCCAGCGTATTAAAACCTTGATTGACGAGTTAAACGCCGTTGTGGTGCAGTAATTGATAAAAATAGCCCAGCATTATGCTGGGTTTTTTGCAGTTGCTAGGTCAGTTCATGTTCAGAGCTGATAATGCATACTGTGTGAGTTATAAATTTTAATAAACTATGGAGTTATTATGAAAACAGTCGGATATGCAGCAAAAAGCCAAGGTTCTGAACTTACAGAGTTTTCTTTTGAGCGCCGCGATTTACGAAATAACGATGTAGCAATAGAGATTTTATATTGTGGTGTCTGTCATTCAGACTTACATGCAGTGCGAAACGATTGGGGTGGCAGTAAATACCCATTAGTACCAGGGCACGAAATTGTTGGTAAAGTAATTTCGGTTGGTAGCGATGTTACTAAATATCAGCAAGGCAATACCGTTGCTGTAGGCTGTATGGTTGACTCATGTCAAAGCTGCGACCAATGTCATAATCACGAAGAGCAATTTTGTCGTGAAGGCATGGTTGGCACTTACAGTGGCAAAGACAGAATAAATGGTGAAATGACTCAAGGTGGCTACTCTAAGCATGTAGTGGTGCGTGAAGAATTTGTGCTTTCAGTACCTAAAAATTTAGAGCTATCTCGCGTTGCGCCTTTATTGTGTGCTGGCATTACTACTTACTCACCGCTGCATAAATGGGGTGTTAAAAAAGGCAGCCGTGTTGCAGTTGTCGGCCTTGGAGGGCTTGGCCATATGGCGGTTAAAAATGCCTTGGCAATGGGTGCAACGGTTACGGTTATTGGCCGCACTGAATCTAAAAAAGAAGATGCTATCGAGCTAGGTGCACAGCACTATTTAGTGTCGAACAACGATGATGAAATGAAAAATGCACAATCAGCGTTTGATGTGATCATTGATACTATACCTGTAAAGCACGACCTATCACTGTATACACCGCTACTTGATATTGATGGCACGTTAGTGATTGTTGGCCAAGTAGGCCCTGTTGATGAGCTAAACACAGTGCCATTGTTAATGGGTCGTCGTCGAGTGGCAGGATCCTTAATTGGTGGCATTGCAGAAACACAGCAAATGCTCGATTTTTGTGGTGAGCACAATGTATTACCTGAGTGTGAAATGATCAATATAGATGAAATTAACACCGCTTATGAGCGCATGGAACGCTCAGATGTGCGCTACCGTTTTGTTATTGATATGGCGTCGATTGACGTATAATTAATTAAAATAATGAATATAACAAGAGCCGCTATACGCGGCTCTTTTTATACTTAATACGCTGCAGCCGTTTGTTTTGCGCTTTTATTGTTTATTTGTATAAAGCTAAGCCACCACATAAATAACCCGCCTAAAAATAATGCTCCTGCAACATACCCGGTTTGATTTGGTTGTGCCCCTTGTGCAATAGCAATGCCGCCTACCCATGGGCCAATTGCATTAGCAATATTAAAAGCACATTGTACGAGAGCACCAATCATGGCATGGCCATTGGGCGATACATCCATTAACAGTGTTTGCACTAAAGTAGAAAGCCCTAAGCTACAGCCAATAAAAAAGATCACCAGATAAAGTAAGTAAATATTATAGCTGGCACTTACATACGCAAATGCAAAAATAATAGTTGAGGCAAGGGTTAATCCCGTGGTTTTAATTGCCGATTTATCGGCTGCTTTTCCTAGTATGTAATTACCGAGTGTGGAGCCAATACCAAACATCACCATCGCAATTGAAATAGTATAGGCGGGTGATTGGGTTACATCTAAAATAGTGTCGGCCACGTAGGTATAAATACAAAATACGCCACCAAAACCAATAATAACAATACCCAAAATAGACCAAACCAGTTTATTTTTTAATACCCCTAACTCGTTTAGTAAATTAGATTTTTGAGTATTTTTAACATTGGGTACCACGTAATAAACAAAAATAAAGGCAATAAACGCCAGTACACCTGCCCCGGCTAAACAATAACGCCAACTCAAATTTTGCCCAACGAGCGTTACTACGGGTACGCCTACAATGGTTGCGACTGTCAGCCCCATAAATACTTTTGACATAAAGCTAGCACGCTTTCCAGCAGGCGCTATATCTGAGGCCAATAACAAGGCTGCGCCAAAATATGCGCCATGGGGTAAACCACTTAAAAACCGAAACAGCACAAGTTGCTCTAATGAGCTAGCTAAGGCGCTTAAGCTATTAGCAATACACATTAAACTTAAAAATAGTAACAGCGCTTTTTGTTTACGCATGTTTGCTGTTGCCAACATTAAAATAGGCGCGCCAACAACCACTCCAAGAGCATAAGCACTAATGGCATAACCACTTTGTGATGGGGTACTACCAAATGCTTCACTAATTAATGGCAACATAGGCATCATAGAAAATTCAGATAAACCCAAAATAAAGGTGCCTAGCGCAAGTACAACTAAAATAGCGGCTCTATTGGGCTGACTCGACGGCGATGTAGTATCAACGGCCATGTAAAATCCTTGAAGGTATTGAATAAAATTTAATAACAAACAAAACGCCTGTACGTTTAAAAAATACAACACACACGTTTATTTAAAATTGAATTTGGGAATGAGGAATAAAGAGGCTGGCATTTTAAATTAAAAGCCTCCTCCCGTCATGGTCTAAACCATAGTTTAAGATGAATAAAATTTAACTTAAGCAAACGAAAGGCTGGTTTATATAGCTTTGCAAGCCACTCGCTCATTAAAAACAAGATATATTAGATTTAAATGTAATGCTAACTTGACTTTTTGTATGGTATGAATGATATTTGTAAAGTAAACATTACTTTTGAAACAGGATTAAAGCAATGAAAACAGAATTAAATTTAAAACAACGCCAAATTAAAAATACTAGCTACTTGGTTAAATGTACCTTGATTTGGTTACTCACCTTAGCGTTATGTAGCTTTGGCCCGACATTAATTTGGGATCGCGCCGAGATAATTAGCGGCTTTTTTATAGTTGTAAATGTAATAGCCGGCATTGTAATGATTTTGGCTAACAAACGTTACTTACAGGGGATGGATGAGCTGATGCAAAAAATACATCTCAGTGCCATGGGATTTACCCTAGGTGCAATATTGGTAGGTGGGCTTGCGTACACTAATCTGCAATTGAGTGGCTTAATTGATTTTAAAGCACAGATACCCGATTTAATGTTTTTAATGGGGGCAGTGTATTTAATTAGTGTGTATGTGCTTAATAAACACTATTGCGCAGGTGATGAATGAAAAATCGATTAAAGGTATTAAGAGCCGAACATAACTATACCCAAGCAAGGTTGGCCGAACTGCTTGATGTTTCTCGCCAAACTATTAATGCGATTGAAAAAGGTAAGTTTGACCCCAGTTTGCCACTGGCCTTTAAGGCAGCAAGGTTGTTTGAGTTAAAAATAGAAGATATTTTTGACGACGAACAGGGTTAAAAATTAACAAAGTGCGACAATATGTCGCGCTTTTTAGATTGCTACAGCACGTATAATTTACCCACAAAAATTTTGTGGTAAATCAATAATGACTGATAAAAAAAATTCTTTAACCCCTTATTTATTCTCCCCTTTAGCGCTTGTTATAAGTAGCGTATTATCGCCAGTTGCTTTTGCAGATGACACCTCAATTGAAGTGATTGAAGTGCACGGCCAAGCACAAAATAAACACCTATCATTAGGCTCATCTGAATCGCTATTAACCGATTTAGGAGTGGACTTTTCTGCCGCTGGTGGCATGGCCAATTTACCTGTTTTAAATGGTTTAATGGGCGATAGAGTGGCGGTACTGGTTGATGGGGCGCAAATCACCGCCGCCTGTGCTAACCAAATGAACCCGCCACTGTCTTATATTTCAGCCAATCAAATTAGTAGCTACAAAGTGGTTGCAGGTGTTTCTCCAGTAAGCGCGGGAGGCGATAATATTGCAGGTGTGATTGCTGTTAATTCTATTTCACCTCAGTACAGTAAAAATAGCGAACTTGCATGGCATTCAGGTTATGTGTCAGCCCAGTACAACACCCTTGATAACGCCAAAAAGGTCGGCGCAGGTATGCGCATTGCCAGCGATGTACTCAGTTTTAATTATCAAGGTGCTTATAGCGATGCTAACAGTTATGAAGATGGTAACGGCGATTTAGTGCTCGACACCCTATACCGCGCGCAAAACCATAGTTTAAGTGCTGCCATGCGCGATGATAAGCAACAATTAGTGGTTAAGCTAAGCCATCAAAAAATACCCTATCAAGGCTTTGCTAATCAATATATGGATATGACAGATAACACCAGCTATGGCGCTGTTGCTCAGTATAAGCGCGCTTTTACAAACAGTGAGCTTGAAGCGCAGTTAAATTGGCATAACGTAAAGCATGAAATGGGGTTTTTTAGCGCAGAAAAAACCGGAAAAATGCCCATGAAAACTGATGCTGAGGATATAAGTACCCAGTTAAAATGGCGACTAGCGCTTGATAACAACAGCCAGTTACTACTCGCGCAAGAGTATCACCACATGAAATTAGATGACTGGTGGCCTGCAGTTGAGGGCTCAATGATGATGGGACCAAATGACTATAAAAATATTAATAATGGCCGACGTCAGCGTATTGCTTTGCTTGCTGAATATGAAAGCCAACTAAATACTCGCTGGTGGTTAAATGCAGGCATTCGATTTGAAAATGTAATGACCAACACTGATGATGTACAAGCATATAATGCAGGCATGGCTGCAATGAATGCAATGGCTATGGCGATGCCAAGTGATGCAATGGCGGCTAAAAAGTTTAATAACCAAAACAAAAAACAAACAGATAATTTAGTTGATGCAAACGTGCTGATTAATTATCAACTAAGCAATAACGACGAACTACAAATTGGCTTAGCCCGTAAAAATCGTGCGCCTAATTTATACGAACGCTATAGCTGGGGCGTAGGTAATATGGCCACCACCATGATTGGATGGTACGGCGATGGCAACGGCTATATTGGTAATATAAACCTTAAACCAGAAACCGCACACACGCTTAGCAGCACGTACACCCGCATGGCAAAAGATGACAGCTGGCGTATAAGTGCTAACGCTTGGGTGAGCGACGTGAATGACTATATTGATGCCAACATAGTAAGAAGCTTTAACCGCACAGCGCTTGCTGCCAATACCCGTAATGTACTTATGTTTAATAACATAGATGCCAGGCTTTATGGTGTAAAGCTAGATGCGGTTTTAGCACTGCATGAGTCTAAGCAGTATGGTAGCTGGTCGTTAAAAGCTAATATTACCAACACCCGTGGTAAGCGCGACGATACGAATCAGCCGCTTTATCAAATTAAGCCGCTGCAAACCCAATTTACTATTAATCAGCAAATAGGCCGCTTTGAAAACGCACTCACGTGGCAGTGGGTCGATAGTAAAACCCGCGTAGACAGCAACCGCCTAGAAAACCAAACTGAGCAGTATCATTTACTTAATTTAAGCTCAAAAGCTAGTTGGGATGCATTGACCGTGAGTGTTGATATTACCAACCTGCTTGATGAATATTATGAATTACCACTTGGTGGCGTAAGTATTGCTGAGTTTAAACAAGATATGTCGCAGGGGTTCAATCAATTAGCAGGACAGGGTCGTTCTATTAATTTGGCTATGAGTTACGCGTTTTAAGATGAGAGAGTAAGTTAGTGTGAGCTGTCAGATTCGATTTTTGGTTAATCGAATCTGACAGTTAATTACTATTAATTTTTTAAGTCTGCTTGTGACAAAAATCTATAAACTGCGTTAGCAGCGGGTTTTTGTACTTGTCTTTATGCATCACTAACCAAAACTGCCTTTGCATGGGGTGGTTTAAATTAAGTTGTGTAACACGGCCATCTTTTAGGGCATATTGCGCGGCAAGTGATGATAAACACCCTAACCCCAAGCCATTTGCCACACAGTTTATAAGCGCTTCAGTGGTATTGAGCTCTACGCTTTGCGTCCAATTTTTAATTTGTGGCGCAAGGCTATGTAAAAAGAAGGAACGCGAGCCTGAACCAGTTTCTCTTAATACCCATTGACTACTATTTAAGTCGTTGAAGCTAAGTTGCTTTTTTGCAGTCAGTGGGTGGTTTATTGGCGCAATAATACACATGGCGTCATGGTTAAACACATTAGAGACTAAATCGCCTTGATGGGCTTGGCCCTCAATAAGTGCTATATCGAGCTCGTAATCTATAAGCTTTTGACAAATAAGCGCCGAATTAGAAATCAGTATTTGCTGTAAATAATGCTGTTGCTGCGCTCTAAAGTTGCTTAACAAAGCTGGCAATACATGGTTACCAATTGTATCGCTGGCACCAATTTTTAAGGTTCCGCTGGCAGGGGCGTTGTCTAAAAACAAGGTGTCGATAGTGTTTGCCCGATTTAATAGCTCATCAGCAAGGGGCAGTAGCTTTTGCCCTTCTTGATTTAATAGTAATCGGTTATTTACACGATCAAATAACGGATGGCCTAACTGCTTTTCAAGTTCGCTAAGCGCCATACTCACCGCCGCTTTAGATAAAAATAGTGATTCAGACGCAGCTGTAAGGGTGCTGTGCTGGGTTATGCCGACAAATACTTTAAGTTGCTTAAGTGAAATATTCATTATGCTATGTTTAGTTTACCTGAACCTGTGTTCTATATAATTAGATTTAACTTAACAAAATGCAAGCGTAAACTTCTCTGTAAGTTACAACCACAGGGTGGAATAGAGATGTTTAAACATATAAAAACAAAAGTATCTGGTGCACCAACACCAATGGGCGGTTTGGCATTAGGTATTGCCAGCCTAGGTTGGGCTTGGGAGAGTATGTTTAGTCTAAATGGCGTAGCACAATATACCGGTGCCGCTACTGCGAGCGTGTTATTGCTATTGTTAACTCTTAAGTTTTTACTGCATCCTCAGCTGCTTAAAGCCGATTTAGCCCATCCGGTTGTGGGAAGTGTGGTGCCTACTTTTGCTATGGCTACTTTAGTGGTGTCTAATTCTTTAGGGCAGTTTTACTCCCTTGCGGGAGATGTGCTTTGGGTTGGTGCATTTTTATTACATGTGTTGTTTTTAATCAGCTTTATTGCTCATCGCGTGATTGAATTTAAAATTGAGCATATGGTGCCAAGCTGGTTTGTTCCGCCTGTTGGGATCATTGTTGCCGATGTGGCGTTTTCAGGAAATCCGGCACTGCTGTTTCTAGCACAAGGGGCGCTTTATTTTGGCATGCTGATGTATGCAGTTATGTTGCCTATGATGATTTACCGGATCATTTTTGCAGCGCACATTCCAGATGCTGCACAACCTACACTGGCTATTTTAGCGGCGCCAGCAAGTTTATCGTTAGCTGGTTACTTTACAGTTATCAGCGAGCCGTCACCGGTTATTATTGGCTTGTTATTTGGAATTGCAGTACTGATGACCTTTATAATTTACGTCGCATTCTTTAAATTACTGCGCCGTCCATTTTGCCCAGGTTACGCTGCGTTTACTTTTCCTATGGTCATTGGTGCTACCGCGTTATTTAAACTTGCCGCATGGATGCATGCAGAGGGTATTGATTTGCAGTTTGTTAAACAAATACAGTATTTAGCAACGTTTGAACTGATTGTGGCAAGTGGGGTAGTTTGCTATGTGGCGGTTCGTTATTTGGCTCACTTTAAGCTTTTTAACACTCAATTTAAGCCTCTCACCCTATCACAATAACGATTAAACGCTTGTTTGCACTACCTCGTTAGCCTCGTGCTCAATTGCTTGTTCGGCATCTTGCTCAGCAAGCTTTGCGCGCTCTGCTTTTGAAACATAAGCCGGTTTGTTGCTTTTATGTAGCTTGGCATTAGCACGCTTATCTTTGTTATTAAATTTTGTAATGATCTTTTTTCTGCGATTCATGATTCACCTCGTAATTTTGAGCTGCGCATTATACAGGCATCTTGTTCAAAGCTGTTAGACAAATTATAAGCTTTGCTTGTGGGTTTGCCGCAAAGTGCTGTTTGTCACTTTACAAGGAGGTTATAATTAGAGCTCTTTATTGTTAATTAAATGGAATCTGTTTTGAACAAGCTCGCTTTAGCAAGTATTGCCTTATGTGCATTTAGCGCTCATGCACAATTAAATAAACACAGTGAAAGCGTGGCCGATTACGCAGTTAATAGCTACCAAAATGCACAGGTGCATACGCTTACTAATTTAGTATCGTTTCCTACGGTTAATAAAAGTGAGATCAGCGCACCACAAAACCCCGACTTTATAGGCTTTAAAGCGTTATTAAAAATGAAAGCCGCTGAACTGGGCTTTGACTACCAAGATTTAGGCTATACCGTACTCATAGGCATGGGTGAGCAAAAAGAAAAAGTAACCATAGTGACTCACGGCGATGTACAACCTGCAAACGCCAGCAAATGGAAACAAAGCCCATTTATTATTGATACCTCAGAGCCGGGTAAATTAGTTGGCCGAGGTACCGAAGACGATAAAGGCGCTATAGCCACCGCTTTATATGCGATGAAAGCCATAAAAGATAAAGGCATAACCCTTGATAACCGCATTGAGCTGATGGTTTATTTGGCCGAGGAGTCTGATTGGGGGCCGTTAACTGAGTTTATGAAAACCTATGAGCAACCAAAGTATGCGATAACCATTGATGCCTCATACCCTGTAGTGGTTGCTGAAAAAGGCTGGAGCTTAATTGCGCCAACATTTGATGCAACATCACCACAAACAGGTGTGTATGTCAGCAATGTAACGGGTGGTGCCTTTGCTAGCCAAATCCCTGAAGATGCCAGCTTAACTTTGCATAATGCGAGTACTGAATTGATGGCTCAATTAAAACAAACAGCCAAGGTTCTTAAGCAAGTAGAATTTACCTTTGATGATCAGTTAGGTGGGACTTTAATTAGTGTTAAAGGCATGTCGGCTCACTCATCTGAGCCAGAGTCAGGTGTTAACGCCATTGCTTATTTGGCTGAACTATTTAAAGCCGTTGAGCTTGAAAACAACAGCGATGGGCAGCTCATTAAGTTTGTAAATCAGCTAATTGGCCTAGATATTCACGGTAAACAGTTTGGTGATATTGCGTATAAACATGACTTTATGGGGCCAATGACGGTAGCGCCCACAGTTATTGAACGAGACGGTAATAACCTAACGTTAGCGGTTAATGCTCGTCGTCCTATGGGTAAAGAGGCTGACTTACTAAAACAGCAAATTAATAGTGCGCTTACTCAATGGCAAGCTGATAATAAAGTAACATTAGCCAATGTTAAAACCACCATTGGTACACCCATGTTGCTTGATGACGCGCCCCATGCGCAGAAGTTACTTGATATTTTTAAACACTTTACTGGCGATCAAGACGCAGATTTTGTCTCTATTGGTGGTGGTACCAACGCTAAGTTATTTGATAATGCCGTATCGTTTGGTCCATCAATGCCAGGTAAACGCTACACCGGTCACTCAGAACATGAATTTATTACGCTTGAGCAACTAGCACTTAATTTACGTATGTACACCGCAATGATGATAGAGCTGGGAAATATGTAATTAACCAATAGCAAAAACTAAAAAACCGCCTTGATGGCGGTTTTTTTATAACAACTAAATGTTATTGAAAATTAACGTCTGGTAAGCACTCAAACCCAGGTTTTGCAAACAAGTAGCCTTGCATTAATTCAATGCCGACACTTTTTAGCCAGTGATATTCTTCAACTGTTTCAATACCCTCAGCTAACGCCATTATGTTCAGTTCTTCAAACATATTTAAGCAGTTACGCACAATAGTTTGGCGTTTTGTGTCTTTGTCGATATCGCGTATAAGTGCCATATCGAGTTTAATAATATCTGTTTGAAAGTCAGCTAGTAAGTTTAATCCAGAATAGCCTGAGCCAAAGTCATCGGTAGCTGTTTTAAAGCCTAATTCTTGGTAGTAGCTTACAACCCGCTCAACGTGGCTGCTGTCTTCTATTTTTTCAACTTCAGTAAATTCAAACATAATATTAGTTGTAGGGAAGTTGTACTTTTTAGCCGCTTCTAGGGTAGTGCGAATACAGCGCTCAGGCTTATAAATAGCGTTGGGTAAAAAGTTAATGCTTAGCATGGTGTTTATGCCTAGCTTAGAGGCAAGTGCAATGGCTTTAATTCTACATAGTTGGTCAAAGGTATAGCGGTTGTCGTCGTTTACTTGGGAAATAATAGAATAAGCCGACTCATTATTTAAACCACGAACCAGTGCTTCATAGCCATAAATAGTGTTGCTCTGGCAATTTATAATAGGCTGAAATGCCATAGTAAAGTCAAAATCTAGTTCGCTAGAATCAGCGCAGTTGCTACAAGATACTTTTTCGCAACTTTGTGATTTCTCGTTCATGCATCCACCTTTGAATTTAACCCACACTTAAAGGTGGTTAAGTTTCTTGTAATCCTAACAAAGTATTGAGATTTTACATAATTATATTAGCGAACATTAATATAACTCATAATAAAGTTTTTATTTAATTCATGAAAAATTAGCAGTAAGGTTATGCTAAAATATAATCTTACTGCTACGCAAAAAGTATAATTGGTTTACAAAATTAGTTAAGTGTTGCCGTTAGCTTTATGCTGGTATTGAGTAATTTTGAAATGGGGCAGCCTTTTTTGGTGTCTTCACACAGGGCTTGAAATTGCTCATTGGAAATATCAGTAATTTTTGCATTAACTACCAATTCAATTTCACTCACCGCAAAGCCATCGTCTACTTCATCTAAGCTTACTGTTGCTTTGGTGCTTATATCGTCAGCAGTAAAACCTGCTTCGCCTAACGCCAATGATAACGCCATGCTAAAGCAAGCACTGTGGGCTGCACCAACTAGCTCCTCTGGGTTAGAGCCGGGCTTATCTTCAAAGCGAGTATTAAACCCATACGGCTGGTTATCGAGAGCACCACTTTGAGTTGATATAGTGCCTTTACCACTTTTAATATCGCCAGACCAATTTGAGCTTGCCGTTTTTTTAATTGTCATCATGTTCTCCTTGTTGCGATTAATGTAAATTTTTCAGCATTGATATCAGTTGTATGTAAAATAATCCGATAATTGCTTAAAAATGTACGTAGTAACATGGAGGCTGCAAGATAAACGCCAATCTCTATTTGCTACGTTTACATCGCTCAGAACAATAAATAACGTTATCCCAGTCTCGTTGCCATTTTTTACGCCACGCAAACGGTTTATTACACACAGGGCATATTTTTTCAGGTAGGGTTAGTTTTTTATGTGCCATAGTTATTTGCCAGACTGCTTTTTGGATTTACGTACCGAGGGAGTGATGGCTACATGTTTTTTTAGTATGGCATGAATAGCACGTTTAACCTCGCTACGCTCTCGGTATTGCCACAATCGCTCGCGTGCCTCTTTAGATGCTTGAGTTAAATCAAGCATCGGCTCTGGGTAATCTTCACCAAGTTTAAAGTCGTTAAATAACGCTTCCATTGGCGTTTGTTGCCAGGGTTGATGTAAATATTCAATGGGGAGCTTTTCAAGTTCGGGGCACCATTTTTTTATAAATGCGCCGGTTGGGTCTTGATCTTCAGATTGTTTAATGGGGTTGTAATGGCGAATAGTATTAATGCCAGTAACCGATGCCTGCATTTGTATTTGCGGATAATGAATACCTGGCTCAAAGTCTAAAAAGTAATTAGCCAGCGGAAAACTTGCCTGTTGCCAGCTGATGTTTAAATGATGGGTTACAAAGCTCACCAGCATAGCGCGCATTCTAAAGTTAATATAACCGGTGGCTTTTAAACAGCGCATGCAGGCATCAATAATAGGAATACCGGTTTGCCCCTGTGCCCAGCGTTCAATATCGCTAGTAACCTTAGCGTCATAACGATACGGAAATGCATGGTAACCCGGATTTAAGGCTTTAAATTCCATGCTGCATTCGCTTTCAAACTTTTGCATAAAATGGCAATGCCAATGCAGGCGAGATACAAACGCAGCAAGCGGACGCTTCCAGCCTTTTTTATCGAGATGGGTTGAATGGTATGCGTCAATCGCCATTTGATACACTTGCCTCAGGCTGATATTTCCCCACGCTAAATAGGGCGATAACCTAGAGCAATGCGTACGGCTCAAGCTCGGGCTAGAGATCCCTTTTTGATAGCCTTTACCGCGCTCGGCAAAAAAACTGTGCATAACATCGCGGGCAAGTCGCGGCCCTCCATATTGAAAGTTGTCATCGTCAGCTGTGTAACTGTCTGGTAATTCTGGCGATTGGTAGTGTGTGAGTGTCACTGTTTTAATGTGTTTCCAATCTGGGATGGCAATTGGCGCTTGCATTGTTTGTTGCCAGCATTCATTCCAATTATTGCGATTTTTTTTACCCCGAATGACAGCCCCCGTTGGTGACTCTAACCAGTTAATCTGATTATGTTGGCACCATGCTTTAATCGCTTTATCGCGCTCAAATGTATTATTTAAGCCGATTTCTTGGTGACTAAAGAGATTAATTATTTCAAACTGGGTGAGTAGCTCTTCAAGCAACGACTGCATATTTTGTTTAAATATGTACACGCAGCTATTAAAGCGATCAAGTTGTTGGTTTAAATCACATAGTGACTGATACACAAAGCGCCAATGTCGCTCGTTATAATGAGCATCTTCGAGTAACAGCGGCTCAAAGTTGTACAGCAATAATGTTGGAAGCCCATTGCTAAACGCATGTTTAAGCGGTTGATGATCGCTTAAGCGTAAATCGCGTTTAAACCAGACAATGTTTATTTTTTGGCGCATGAAATTAAACTATTTGCTAACGGTGTAGTATTAATGAAGATCCAACTTATAAGTACGTATTGCCTAGTACTAGGGTTTAGTTTTTAACTTAAAAGTGAGAAATAATGTTTTTAGATTTAATTCAAAACAACAACCGCTCTGTTTATAGCTACTTAGTTGGCGGTATTAGTCCACGACCGATTGCATGGATAAGCACCCTAAGTAGTGAGGGGGTAAGCAATATTGCACCTTACTCTTTTTTTACCGTAGCAAGTTGTCAGCCTGCAGTGCTAAGTGTGACTCAAGTTAACCCCAGTGATAAAGCCAATAAAGATACACTGACAAATTTACTAGCCACCAAAGAATGTGTGGTTAATATTGTTAGTCATGTTTTAGTAGAGCAAATGAACCAAAGCTGCGCTAATTACCCTAATAATGTCAGTGAGTTTGATGAGGCCAGCATAGAGAGAGTCCCAAGCCAGTTAGTTAATCCGCCGAGTGTTGCAGCTTCAAAAGTACGCTATGAATGTAAGCTTCGAGAAGTGATCACTATTTCAGATGAACCAAGCGGTGGCAAAATGATGCTCTTAGATGTAGTGGGAATTTTTATAGATGACGCCACGTTGGTAAATGGCTACATAGATCCGACACGTTTAGATGCAGTAGGTAAAATGGGCGGCGATTACTTTAGCACCACCAAAGATAAGTTTGTATTAAAACGCCCACAACTTTAAAGGTGAGCGTTTTAATTATATAAGGTTAAACAGCGCGCTATTTACTCTGTTTTTGGTAAAAACAGTGCACTCATTGCCCCCAAAAAACCTAACCCACTGTAAAGCAAAATAAGCTCTGCGGTTGATAAAAACGATTCTAATAAGCCTATGCTGCCCAACATCAGTAATAAAACCCCAATAACGGTATTACTAACCGACACATAATCGGTCCGTTTGTTACCCTCTGCCATATCGACGAGGTACGTTTTTCGCCCTAAGCGTACTCCTTGGTGCGCAACTGAGAGTAAAAAGTACAAAATAGGCATAGCCCACCAATTTAGTAGCAGCTCGTTATACCAAGTTGCAATAACAAATACAGCCAGCCCATTAATGGTAACCAAAGTGGCACTGAGTACCAGCACTCGCTGGCTAGATAAGTCACTTAAGCGTCCCCAAATCGGCGCTGAGACTAGGCTTGCAAAGCCGGAAACGGCAATAAAGGTGGCAAGTAAAGAAAATTCAAACGACTGTTTACTGGCTAAAATAATATAAAAAGGGGCACTCAATGCTGAACAAAGCAGTAAGGCACGTGTAATAACAAAATGCGCAAACTGTTTGTCTTGGTATAAAATTTTTAACTTTGAAAACGCGTGCAATAGGCCATTATTCGCTCCTTCGGTAGCGCCACTATATTCGTTAATTTGTGCATAAAAAAACGCGGCAATCAGCCACATTAATGCACCCAGTAGTAAAGCGATGATCACAATATCTTGATCTTTTTGCTGTGAAAAAAACCACATCATGAGACCAAACGTTAAGGTGGCAAAACCGGCAATGCTCGCAGCAAGCCCGCTAATATTACCGCGTTGCTGTTTAGGAATAACTTTGCCCAGCACATCTTTTGCAGCGACAGAGTTAAACCCTCTGGCAAGGCTAAATAAAATTAATAAGCCAATAATGGAGTAGCCTGCTTGTGCGCCCTTGAGGGTGAACGCCACCGCAACCATGGCTAAAATGCATCCTGCTTGCATCACTGCACCTATTACCCATACCCATTTACGAACGGGGAGTTTGCGAATAACGTTAGCAATAGCAAGTTGGGGCAGCAATGAACCCGATTCTCTAATTGGTACTAACCAAGCAATAAAACTCGCTGGTACATTTAAGCTTTGCATTAACCATGGCAGCGTTATTTTTGGATTAAGCAGTGCATCAGCAAACTTACTAAACAGCTGGCTAATGAGTAAAATAATAAAATTACCGGGTACTTCCTGACAGGCATTGTCGTCGATGGCCTTACACGCGCGAGCATCTTCTTCGTTATTTAAGCGTTTATAAATTTGTTCTTTTGTCAGTTTTTTCACTCTATTTTACCGCTGTATAAGTACAAATATTTATATATATTAAGATGATATGGTTAACATATCTACTTTACTCATTGTTTTTAAGTTCATATGGCAACCACTTTAGAAGTTTTTTAAATAATATGTCTTGTGCAATGGGCTTAGAAATATAGTCGCTCATTCCAACCTGTAAGCACTTAGCTTCATCGCCCACCATAGCGTTTGCTGTCATAGCAATAATAGTAATTTGGGGATTTTTACTTCCAACTTCATTTACTCTTATATGGGTTGTGGCTTGGTAACCATCCATCACTGGCATTTGGCAATCCATTAAAATGAGTGAGTACGGGTTATGGGAAGTTGTTTGTTTTAAATATTCGAGCGCGTGCTGACCATTTTCTGCAATATCAATGCTATTAATTCCTATTTTTTTAAGCGTGGTAGAGGCGACGATTTGATTAATGTTGTTATCTTCAACTAGTAAAATACGAATGTTTTTGTCCCACACAATATCATCGCTCGACAAAGACTCAGTGTCAGATAAACCCTTAGTAATGAGGCTGTTATTACTTTGCTGTTTACCGCTAAAGCAGGTCGATAGCATCTTAAAAAGATTTTGTGTGATTATGGGCTTTGTAACAATGGCTGAAAACCGAGACGCTTGATATAAATCGCGCTGTTTATTTAGCTCACCCGTGGTCATTAAAACAACATGCGCAGCCATAAGATCTACTTCTTTATCAAGGGTTTTACTTAAGGTTAACGCATCGCCGTCACTTAGCTGCATATCAATCATAATTAAATCAAAACAAAGGTTTTGTTTTTCGATATATTGCTGACATGTTTTCACAGCCTGCTTTGCGGATGGGCTGATTACGGCTGTTGCTCCCCATTTAGTAAACTGCTTGTGTAAAATAGAAGATTGAGTTTGATTGCTGCACACAATTAAAATATTTAACGATGACATATCTACAGGGGGGAATACTTTTTGTGGGTTTTTACTGCGTTTTAGAACAACATTAAAGCTAAAGTTACTGCCCTTATTTTCTTTAGATTGTACCTGTATATCACCTTCCATTAGGTGGCATAACTTTTTAACAATCGCTAAGCCTAAGCCCGTGCCACCATATTTTCGTGTTGTTGAAGAGTCAACTTGAGAGAATGATTTAAATAGCTTGGCTTGTTGAGCTGCAGAAATACCAATTCCAGAGTCTATTACTTGGCAGCTAAAACGCATTTGATTGTTGTTAATCGGTGTGAGTTTAGCAATAACTTGCACTTCGCCTTCATGGGTAAATTTAAGCGCATTATTTACTAAGTTTGTTAAAATTTGTTTGAGGCGTCCGGCGTCACCAATGACAAAAGCGTATTCAAGATGCTCTATATCTAGCATTAACGGAATATTTTTACTGTGAGCATGAATTGCTATTGTTTCGATAAAATCGTCGAGCATGTTACAAAGGTTAAACTCCAATTCTTCAAGCTCAAGCTTACCGGCATCTACTTTTGAAAAGTCTAAAATATCGTTAATAATATTTAATAAGGAGTTTGCACTATTGAGTGCAATGCTTACCTGATGATGTTGTTTTTCATTTAATGAACTATCTAAAATCAAATTAAGCATGCCTAATACGCCATTCATAGGCGTGCGAATTTCATGACTCATTGCCGCTAAAAACTCGCTTTTAGCAATATTAGCCTGCTCAGCCGCCGCTTTTGCTTCAATTAATAATTGATTTGCTGCTTTTTGCTCAGTGATATCTTGCTGAATACCCACATAAGCAGTGAGCTGTTGCTGCTCGTTAAAAACAGGTGAGATTTGTAGGCTATTCCAAAATTCCGTGCCATCTTTTTTATAATTTAATATTTCTATACGTTGAGTTTTTAATGTTTCTATTGCATGAGTAATAATATCTATTACGTTCTTATCGGTGTTTGGCCCTTGAAGTAAGCGGCAATTTATTCCTAGCATTTCCTCTTTACTATAGCCTGTGATTTTTTCAAATTCAGAATTTAAAAATACTAAAGGAAAGCCTTGCACACTCGCATCGGCTATAGAAATACCCACATTACACGATTCGATTGCCTGCGCTAATAAATCATTTTGCTCTTTTGCTTGTTTTAATGCTTCTTGAGAACGTTTTTGCTCAGTAATGTCAGTTACAGAGCCTGCCATTCTAATTGCTTTATTATGCTCATTGCGCAGTGCCATCCCTTTTACTGTAAAATAACGATAAGCGCCTGATTTAGTCTTTAATCTATAATCGAAATTGAAGGGGGTGTTGCTAATCAAGTGATTCGCTATTTGCTTTTTATGCTCGGTTATATCATCAGGGTGAAGTAATTTATAAAATCCATCAGTACAGTGAGGTAAAGCGTTTTTATCGTTTTCATCGTAGCCAAGCAATACATTAATACGGGGAGAAAAATATACTTCATTTTTAATAATATCCCAATCCCAAATGCCATCATTACTGCCTTTAACTGCCAGTTCGTAACGCGCTTCACTTTGCTTTATCGCTTCTTTTGAGGATTCTAAAAGCTTAAACGGGTTTAGTAGTAAGTGCCTGCCAAATAAAAACAGAAATAATGTCGATAAAGCCATGCTTGCAATAATTGATATAGCAATATCGATTATGAAGCGAGTGGTTTTAGCAGCAATTAAATTGGCAGTAATGTAGTAGTTTAATGTTATATCTGTATTGCCAATGAGGTTTTGGTTAATGCTGACATACTCGTCACCTTGATTTAAATTAGAATAATAAACCCATGGTCCTGCTAATGTCAGTCCATGGCTTTCACGGTCAAAGTCGGTCGGTAGTAACTGGGTCATTGGCGTATTAAATTGAACCATAAGCACGCCCTCAGTAAAGTTATTATATTTTATAGGCACCGCAATGGTGAATAAATCAGTATTGGTTGGCTTATTTAATATCACCGCCTTTTCTGTTTGCTCTTCAAGTAAGCTATTTATCCATGGTTGCTCAATTATACTCAGCTCGTTAAGCGAAGGGTCGTTACTAAAAACCACCTCTTTTAATACGTTTATAATCGTTATTTTTTCGGTGCTACCCATTATTTTATATTGAAAAAGGTAATCTTGGAGTAGCGCTTTTGAGGTGTCTGATCCCATTATGGCGTTAGATAAAATAGGTTGACGAGCAAGGTCATTAAGAATTTGTGTTCTTGTTTCTAAAAATAGTGTGAGGTAGCTGGTGGTGAGTTTAGATTCAATCTCAAGACTTTTACTTTGCAAATCATAGATAGCTGTATTTGCACGATGACCAACAAACAGTAAAGAAATAGTCACTGATAATATTAAGCTCAATACTAAAAAAGTATAAAAAGCATTATTTGTTGAGAGCTTAAATTTTTTATTTATTAATGCTCGCATTACTCAACATTGCCTATTGGGTTATTGATAATGTGTATTTTTCCATCTGGTTGATAATTTGCCATGCATAAATCGTCAAAACCAAGTGCTTCGTGGGCATCAATATTATTAGCTGACCACACAGCAAAAGGTCGTTGGTATTGTTTTATTAAGCCATTAACTGGCATGGTTAAGTTCTCAAGTGCATGTTTAATTTTTGCTCTGTTGTGCTCTGTATTATCTGTTAAAGTTATTTGTGATATGCCCTGTAACAATAGTTTTGTTAAGTCGTAGGCATGAATAAATCCAGCCGGAGAAATTAACTCAGTGGGTGCTACAGGGGTAGGCTTGAGAGATAAGCTTTGTGCTATAACATTTTTAGTTAAAGCGGTTTGCGGCGTTTTTAAAAATGAAAAACAGCTTTGTATAAAATGTAAGCTCAAGTTTGATTTTATAGCTTGTTCAACGTTGGCAAAAAAATCCCCACCCGTTATTCCCCAATGACTAACAATAGGAAGGCGTTCATTTTTGGCAAAACTTGCCATCGCATTTATAAATACAGCCCCCTCAATGGCATTTCCAACAAATAAAATACACTCTGCAGGTGTATTTTTTATTTGATGCAGCATTAATTTGGCGTTATTTATTTTTGTGTTCCAGTTAAACCATTTTACTTGTGGTTTTATATCACCAAAGGCCTTAAGCATGGTGTTGTTGTTTGATTTTCCCCATGGCGTGTCTTCTAAAAGTAAGAGCGGATTTTTGCAATTTAGAGTTTGCGTTGCAAATTGGGCCATTCTATAACCGGCTTTTGTATCATCTACCGAGAGCCTAAATACCCAGTTATCATCACTAGGGTATCGGGTAATAGGCCCTCCGGCAGCCCAAGGCAGTAGTAATAATAGTTTGTTTTTATTGATGAACTCTCTGTTTTTTATATAGGGCGGGGAGTGCAATCCACCAATAAAAACCAGTGCATTGGGGTCTTTTAGAAACTGCTGCATGTGCAATAAGCTGCGATTCGCATTACCTCGGTTGTCTTTTTCAATCAGTGTGAGCTGATAATCTTGCACGTTATTATTAATCTCTGCTAAAGCAGTCAGCACCCCCATCTTCATTGCATAGGCCGATTCGTAATGGTTTGAATAGTCTGAGTCATGGTAGAGCGTTAATGTTTTTACATCTTCGCTGCGTGCACTTAAAGGAAATGCTGCAATATGAAGTACACTTAAGAGGAGTACACAAACCAAAGATCGCATAATAAACTTTATGTTAGTAATTTTTATTAAAGTTAGTCTATTTTGGCGTGTTTTCCTGTTTTAAAAGGAAATTATTTAATTTTTTATAAAAATATAAAACTGAAATATGATTCAGTATTTTTTTATTAATGGGCATAAAAAAGCCAGCTAAGCAGCTGGCTTATTGAACTGTTTTGACTTTTATTTAAAGTCTTGGGCGCTGTGGCGCTCTGCCATTTGTTCTTCTTCTGGGCCCCAAGTACGATTAACACGGCGGCCTCGTTTTACACCTGGGCGCACAGCTATTTGCTTAGCCCAACGAACCACATGGGTATAAGATGCAACATCTAAAAATTCAGCGGCATCATATAAGTCACCTAAAACCAGTGAGCCATACCACGGCCAAATAGCAATGTCGGCAATTGAATATTCACTGCCTGCCATGTATTCATTGTCACTTAAATGGCGGTTTAGTACATCAAGCTGGCGCTTAGTTTCCATGGTAAAACGGTCAATCGGGTATTGCATTTTGGTTGGCGCATAGCTGTAAAAGTGACCAAAGCCGCCACCTAAATAAGGCGCCGATCCCATTTGCCAAAACAGCCAATTACGACATTGTGTTTTAGCTTGAAAATCATTAGGAATAAGCGCATCAAACTTTTCGCCAAGGTATTGTAAAATAGCGCCTGATTCGAATACAGGGGTTGCTGGTGTTGTAGAGTGATCCATCAACGCAGGTATTTTTGAGTTTGGGTTTATATCAACAAAATCAGAGCCAAACTGGTCGCCTTCACCAATATTAATTAAATAAGCATCGTACTCAGCCTCAGTAATACCAAGCTCTAATAGCTCTTCAAACATAATACTGACTTTTTGCCCGTTGGGGGTCGCTAATGAGTAAAGCTGAAATGGATGTTTGCCAATAGGCAGTGTTTTATCGTGAGTTGCTCCTGCAATTGGGCGGTTAATGTTTGCAAATTTACCGCCACTTTCATTGTCCCATGTCCATACTTTTGCTGGGGTGTAGTCGTTGTTATCACTCATAAATAGCCTCTAATAGTTTAAACGTGCGTATTTGCTTTGCCCGTTGTTGCTTTTAATTTATCTGCTTTTGCTAATTTATACCCTAAAAAGAATCCACTTAGTGCGCCAAACAGATGGCTTTCAAACGAGATGTGCAACCGCTGTGGTAACACGCCCCAAATAAAGCCACTGTATAAAAAGGCCACCACCACGGCTATAAAAATAGATTTAAAAGAACGTCTTACAATGCCATAGCATAAAATAAATCCCCATAACCCATAAATAACGCCACTTAAGCCGACATGAATATTGCCACGAGCAAACATCCATACCAGTAATCCACCGACTAATGTGGTGAATATAAATACACTATAAAAACGCTTTACGCTGTATTGGCAAATTAACCAGCTTAAAACAATGAAGGGCAGCATATTACTAGCAAAATGCCACCAGCTACCGTGTAAAAAGGGAGCGCAAAGAATACCAATCAGCCCTTGAATGCTGCGTGGGTAAATACCTAAACCATTTAAACTAATGCCTGGCAGGCTATTAATTAGTTGCAACACAAAACAAATAGTCACAATGCTTATAATGGCAAAACGGGTGCTGCTAAGTAACGACAAGGTGGATGGTTTATTTTGCATACGGTGCCCTTATTTATATTAAGAGTGGCCAGTATAGGAATAGTGGTGAGTAATGAAAAGCAAATTAAAAAGCACAGCGATTAAACTGTGCTTTTTATACTGATTAATTGTAATTAACCAAGCTTGGTAAGTAATTTTTTAGCTGCTAGCTCAGAGCTTGCTGGGTTTTGACCGGTGATCACTAAACCGTCTTCAAGCGCAAGAACGCCCCAGTCGTCGGTTTTTTGATAGTCACCACCTTTTTTGATCAGCTCGTCTTCGACTAAAAATGGCACTACATCTGTTAATTGTACAGCGGCTTCTTCAGTGTTACTAAAGCCGGTAACTTTTTTACCCGCAACCAATGCATTGCCATCAGCATCTTTTGTATTTAAAAATGCGGCGCTCGCATGACACACTGCTGCCACTGGCTTTTGTAATTTTACAAAATCTTCGATGAGCGAGATTGAATCTGTGTTATTCACTAAATCCCATAATGGGCCATGGCCGCCTGGATAAAATACCGCATCAAAATCTGAAGCATTCAGTTCACTTAGTACTTTTGTGTTTGCCATTAATGCTTGCGCTGCACTGTCGTTGTCGTATCGCTTGGTTGCATCAGTCTGGAAGTCGGCTAATGTACTGGTTGGGTCGATTGGTGGTTGACCACCGTTTGGTGAAGCTAGAGTGATTTCTGCGCCAGCATCTACAAATGCATAATAAGGGGCGGCGAATTCTTCTACCCAAAAACCTGTTTTTTCACCGGTATTGCCTAAATCAGCGTGTGAAGTAAGTACCATTAGTATTTTCTTAGCCATTATTTTTTCCTTCTGATGATTTAAAATTGTAATCTTTGCTTAGCAATTACTATATGCACTAACCCAACCTTAAACAACGATGATAAATTTAACTTTATTGATTTAATAATTGATACAATTGGAGGGTTGAAGTTAAAACCGCACTGGAGCGCCCATGAAAGTCTCGTTTGAACAATTAAAAAGTATGGTGGTGTTTGCACAAATAGTAGAGCAGGGCAGTTTAACTGCAGCGGCAAAGCAACTAGGGTTAACACGAGCCGTAGCCAGTTATCATTTAAAAAAGTTAGAAACGCAACTTGAAGTAACCTTACTTAATCGTTCAACACGGACCATGGCGCTTACTGAAGCCGGTATGGCTTACTATGAGCGTTGCCGAGTTATTACCGAGCAGGCTAATGCTGCCAATCAACAAATAGAAAATATAAAAAGTGAGCCCCAAGGATTATTAAAAATTAGTTGCCCGGTTAATGTGGGGATGCAATTAATAGTGCCTGCAATTAATACCTTTAAGCGCCAATACCCCAAAATTGATATAGATTTACAGCTAACTGATGATGTGGTGGATATTATTAAACACGGATTTGATTTTGCTATTAGGGGGGTTGCGCTGCGCGATTCAAACCTACAGGCAACCAAGTTAACCACTATGAGTACCTGTATTTGTGGCGCGCCTAACTATTTTGCACATTATGGTAAGCCCACTACGCCCGATGAATTAGCACAGCACCAGTGGGTGGTTTATCAGTTAGGGAGCAAAATCTTGACCTTGCAAAAAGATGGTAAAAAAGTCGACATTACCATGCAAGGATCGCTCAGTACCAATAATGCCGCTGCACGGACTGCATTTGTAGAGGCAGGACATGGCATAGGGCGTATACCGCTATACGATGCATGGCCAAAAGTACAAGCGGGTTTACTGCAAATTATAATGGACGACTACAAAAGCAAAGATATTGAATTGTATGGAGTTTTCCCGCCAGGAGCGACGGGGTCTAAAAAGTTACGTTTGTTTGTTGATTATTTAAAAGCGTATTTTGTAAAACAGCATACGGCATTAGGTATGCGTAAGGGCTAGCGCTCGGTTAAATAAGGCAACAGCTTGTTGATACATTGCTATGGCGAGAGCTGCATCGTAGCGCTCGCCTTCATCACGCATAAAGGCATGTTGCGCGTTAACTTCTTGCCATTGGTAATTTATGCCAGTGCGAACAGCTTGCTGGTATATTTTGTCTCGGCCATCTTGTGGTACATGAGGGTCTTGCTTACCCCAAATAAAATGAATTTCACCGAGTATATCGGCCATACGTTCAAACGAGTTATTTCCGGGTTGTGCGGGCAGTGTATTACTGTGTATATCGGTGGCGTATAAACAAAATGCAGCTTTTATAAGTGGGTTTAATGCGGCTCTGTAAGCTAAATGCCCACCAATACAGACTCCCATAGCCCCAACATTTCCTGAACAATAACTTTGGCGTTTTACAAACTCGATAAGGCTTTGTGTGTCGCTATCATGATGCTCTAAAGGTTTAGCCCATTTATCGTTATTACCTTTATCTTTACCTTCGTCATCATAAGCCAGCACAGTTCCGATAGGGTTAAGCTCATGAAACACTTCTGGCACAAGTACCACAAAACCATGACTGGCTAAAATAG
The DNA here is from genome assembly GCF_001401785.1 of Pseudoalteromonas sp. P1-16-1b. Taxonomy (GTDB): domain Bacteria; phylum Pseudomonadota; class Gammaproteobacteria; order Enterobacterales; family Alteromonadaceae; genus Pseudoalteromonas; species Pseudoalteromonas undina. The sequence continues at coordinate 141,656 of NZ_LKGQ01000002.1, forward strand.
CTGCACTGCGGGCAATAGGTGCCGTTTGCTGGAAAATTTCAGAATAAAAAATAATGGCAGGGTATTGCCCCGATGTTTGTGGGCGGTAAATAGTGGTTCGCATTAACCCTGTAGGCGTTGGTAAGTCAGCGTTATGGTGTTGAATGATCATAAAAGCGCTCAGTAAAATAAATATAATAGCTGAGCGCGGTTAAATAAACACGCCCTAAAGTTTAAATACTTGCAGGCATTTTATTGCAACTTGCGTAATAGCTAACCGTAGCTGGCCAATCAGAAAATATACCGATTACACCAACCTCTTTTGCAAGTACATCAACCACGGCCATCATGTCACCATCGTTATCTATAACATCACTAATTGACTGGTAATAGTATCCGCCTCCATTATTCAGCGGCCCTGAACGTTCAAGACTCCATGCAATAATATTAAGTCCTGCGGCTTTAGCATCAATAGCGTACTGTGATGGCACGATATTACTTTCATTATCTATGGTTAATAGCATCCAAATGGGTGGAGCAATAATTTTAACACCGTCATTAAAAAGCGAAGCCATACTAGGTTGCCATGTGTCGGGGTTGTTAGGATCAAACCCTGCATCGCTATCTCGGCCATCTAAATAAACGCTTTGCGCTGCAAATTCAGGGTTAGTATTAATCCAATATTGTACGTCAGCTAAATTAAATGATTGCGGAAAAACACGCGAAGCGGGTACCTCCATTTGCGTGTATTCATCTAGCATTTTTTGTGCGTATTGCGTTTGGGTCATACCGTTAAAGGGCATACTCACTTGAGGTGATTTAAGCTCTGGGGTCATTTTTACTCCGAGCTGTTTAAATAGTGCAATACTTTGTTTGTGGGTCATGAGTGTACCTGAGGTGGCGTATAAGTCAGTGCGCCAACTTGGTGTACCTTTCATGTAATCGCTAACATTGGTGGCACTGGTGTTTGCGCCATCCATTTTACCCTCAAGGGTTAAAAACTCTGCCAAGCTAATATCACTGGTACAACATTTAGCTGAAGCAGGCGTGCCACTGTTAGAGTTTGCTGGAGTAAATGGCTCACTGCATTTAGCCGCAAGTTCTGGAATAGCTAAAATATTAGTGGTGGTGTGCAAGTCGCACTGAGAATGGCGGCATACTAGCTCTTTATCATTGGTAAAGGTGACATCGCATTCGACAATACCAGCGCCCATACGAGCAGCCGCTAAGTAAGACTCTTGTGTGTGCTCTGGGTATTGCATGGGGGCACCACGGTGACCAATTGAAAAATCAGTACGATAAAAAGGGCCTTCTTTACACGATTCTAATTGTGTTTTTAGTGCGCTGTCAGCCATATCGTCAATTAAGTAGTCGGGGCGAGTACCTAGTTGCGTATTGGTGCCTTGAGCTACTTCAACAATAACCGGGGTAGGTACTTCAACAATTTCAACGTCAGTGTTGGTAACAACCACTTCTTTTTCGACTATTTTTACATCGTCATCACAGCCAGCGAGTGAGCTTAATAATAAAAAAGTTGTTAGAAAAGGTATGCGCTTCATTATTTGTCCTTAAAAATAAAAGTGGACGCTACCTTACTAATTATTAATGACAATTTCACTACAGAGTGATTAATTTGCTGATTTAGCCATTATTTGGTTTACCACTAAGGCAGACAGCATCACTCCCGCGCCAATACTTAATCTAAGTAGGTCTGCGTCTCTATTCCAAATAAGTACATTAACAATAATACCGGCAGGAATAAGCAAGTTGTTCATCACCGCCAGCGCGCCAACATTAACAAGCGTCGCGCCTTTATTCCACATAAAGTAGCCTAAACCGGAGGCCACAATGCCTAAATAAATCAGTATGCCCCATTGAGTTGAGGTACTTGGTAATTTGTTAAGATCACCAAATAAGGCGTAACAGGCGCTTGCAACAATTAGTGCGCCAATAAAAAACCAACCAAATACGGTTTTATCATCGAGTTGTTTATTAAGCATTAATCGTTTGTAGGTTACTTGGCCGATAGCAAAACTAATATTAGCGCCTTGAACCAGTAGCAATCCGACTAAAAAGTTACTGTCTAAGTTTTCATAACGAATGGTAATGGCCCCTAACACGGCAATAAACGCGACGATAAAAAACTGCGGATTAAACTGTTTATTTAGCGCATCGTTTAAAAGCGTAATGTAAAGCGGGGTCATTACAGTAAATAATAGCACTTCTGGCACACTTAAAAACAAAAATGAGTGGTAATAAAAGCCATACATAACCCCCAGTTGCAGTGCGCCTATCAGCATGAGTTTAAACGCAAGTGGGGTAGGGATTTTCTTTAAAAAAGGCAAAAATACTAACGCTGCTAAAGCCACACGAATTAGCACACTAAACCACGCATCAACTTGGCCTGCTAAATACACACCAATTAAACTAAACGAAAACGCCCAAAGAAGGGTAACTGCAAATAAATAGCCCATAACACTCATCTTGTCTTAAGTAATGGTGTCAGTTTATCTGTTATATATTGTTCTATAAACAATAAAAGCCCGCAAGCGGGCTTTTATATCAGTTGATTAAAAATATTAATTAATCAACTAAACCACGGCGCTTAAGTAATGCATCAGTCGTTGGTTTTTGGCCTCTAAACTCAATGTAGCTTTGCATTAAGTCGCGGCTGTTACCTTTTGATAGGATCTCTTTACGGAACTTATCGCCATTTTCGCGCGTTAAGCCACCATTGTTTTCCATATGAGCAAAGGCATCAGCGGCAAATACTTCAGTCCATAGGTAAGCGTAGTAACCTGCTGAGTAACCACCTGCAAACGTATGGCTAAAGTAGTTTGATTTGTAACGAGGTGGTACAGGGTAGTAATCAATACCGTGTGCCTTTAACGCTTCACTTTCAAACTGTTGTACATCAGTTACTTTTTTGTCAGAACCAAATGAGTGCCATTCCATATCCAGTAGTGCTGCAGCTAAATATTCAGTGGTACCAAAACCTTGGTTGAACTTTTGCGACTCAAGTACTTTATCAAGTAGTGCTTGAGGAATTGGCTCACCTGTTTTGTAATGCTTAGCGTAGTTAGCTAATACACTTGGCTCAATCATCCAGTCTTCATGTGCTTGTGATGGAAATTCAACAAAATCACGCGCTGTAGCAGTACCTGCTAGGCTTGGGTATTTAACGTCAGAGAATAAACCGTGTGCTGCATGACCAAACTCATGGAACATAGTTGACACTTCGTCAAACGTCATTAACGTTGGCTCGCCTTCTGCTGGCTTTGGAATATTTTGTGCATTATAAATAACCGGTTTTGTGCCTTTTAAGCCGCTTTGGCTTACGTATGCACTCATCCATGCACCGCCACGTTTACCTTCACGTGCATATGGGTCCATGTAAAATAAGCCTATTGCGCTGCCATCAGCGTTAAATACTTCAAACGCCATGACGTCTTCGTGATAAAGCGGTAGGTCTTTACGTTCTTTGAATGTAATGCCGTAAAGTTTTTCCATTGCAAAGAATAAACCGTTATGAATAACCGATTGCATTTCAAAGTAAGGCTTAACTAAGGCTGGATCTAGGTCGTATTTTTCAGCACGCACTTTTTCTGCATAGAAAGACCAATCCCATGGTTTTAGTTCAAAACTTTCACCAGAATCGTTAATTACTTTTTGAATCGCTTTTGCTTCTGCTTGCGCTTTTTCGACTGCTTTTGGCGCTAGGTCATCTAAAATACCGTACACGTTATCAGTGGTTTGAGCCATGCGTGAAGTCATTACATACGAAGCCCAATCTTTAAAGCCTAACAGTTCTGCTTTTTGTGCACGTAGGTTAGTTTCTTTAATAATGATAGGGCCGTTGGTTTTAGCTGCACGGTTGGTTGATGCTTTAAAAATCTGCTCACGCAGTTCACGGTTTTCAAGGCTAGATAAAATAGGCTGTTGTGTGGTGTTCACTAGGGTGATCATGTAGCCATCTTTGCCTGCTTTTTTAGCAGCTGCTGCAAGACCTGCAATTTCACCTTCAGATAAACCAGCTAGTTTGCTTTTATCTGTTACTAAAATGACGTCTTCTTTAAACGATTTTAATACGTTTTGAGAAAACTCTGTTGATAACTTTGCAAGCTCAGCGTTAATTTCACGCATTTTTGCTTTTTCAGCATCGTTTAATTTAGCACCGGCTTTAACAAATTGTTTGTAGTAAAAATCAACAAGACGTTGATCTTCAGCGCTTAACTTATCTTTGTTGTCGTATACTGTTTGTACACGTTCGAATAATGCACCATTTAGGTAAATGTCATCAGAGTGTGCTGAGAACACAGGCGCCATTTTTTTATCAATGCGTTGGTACTCATCGTTAGAGATAAGACCTGATAAGTTGTAAAATGCAGCTGATGCGCGGTTTAATAGTTCACCAGCAAGTTCCATTTCTACCAAGGTATTTTCAAAAGTAGCTGGTTCTGGATTATTGGCAATTGCCAAAATTTCTGCATTATGTTGTGCAATACCTGCATCAAATGCAGCTTCGTATTCAGTGGTACCAAACTTATCAAACTCAGGAGCCATGTATTGCAATGGGCTTGGTTTAAATAATACATTGCTTGCGTTGATATCTTGCACTTGTGCTGTGCTTTGTTGTTTTGTTTCTTGGGTGCTTTCAGAAGAACAGGCAGATAATAAAAGTGCACTAGCAATCGTAGTGGCGATCAGTGTTTTACGCATAATAACTCCATAAAAAATAGTAGCCGAAATAGGCTTTTCGAGTCGAAAACCCAGTTAACTTACCAAATTTTGACTTATATACAACAAAGTTTATCGATTTAAAGCGGGATTTAAACGCAAATTAGGTGATAAAAACTCGGTATGTAAATAAAAAAGTAGAAAAATACAGCAATTATGCAATTAGCTTTAAGTTTGTTGCTGCGTATTTAAGCTAACCGCATGCTAAACTTGGGGTATTATTAGCGCATAAAAATAATCGTTTGTGTGCGACCTTATACATGGAAAATCAATGAACTTAGAACAAATTAATCACATTCTCGCCTTCGTATTATTTAGCTACAACGACATTCACATTACCGTGGCAAAAGTAATTCAAGTACCCCTAATTTTGTTTACTATGTGGGTTGTGGTGACTCAGATTGGCAAGTTGATTAAAAAGTCATTACTTGCACGAAAAATGAGCCCAGATGCAGTGCATTTATTCACGCGTTTTTATTTCATTTTAAGTATTGCGATTTTACTTTTTACCTCCCTTGAGGTGCTCAACATTCCACTAACCGCATTTGCCTTTGTATCGGGTGCCATTGCCATCGGTGTGGGGTTCGGTGCACAAAATATTATTAATAACTTTATTAGTGGCTGGATATTAATGTGGGAGCGGCCAATCCGTATTGGCGACTTTTTAGAGGTTGGCACTGCAAAAGGGGTGGTTGAAACCATTAATACTCGCTCTACTCGTATTCGCAGGAACGACGGTGTTCATATGCTAATACCCAATAGCCAGTTATTAGAAAACACAGTTACCAACTGGACGCTTATTGACGGTAATGCGCGCTCATCTGTGAGCGTAGGCGTAGCTTATGGCTCTGACGTGTTATTAGTTAAAAAGTTAATTCAGCAAGTATTAGATGAGCATGAGGCAATACTGGCAACGCCTCAATCAACCGTATTGTTTGATGATTTTGCAGATAGCTCGCTAGTTTTTAATGCTATTTTTTGGGTCTGCGCTGAATCAGAAACTCGATTAAGACAAGTCCGCAGTGATATTCGTTTTAGGATTTATGAAGTGTTTGAACAACACGATGTGGTTATTGCATTCCCGCAGCGAGATCTTCATATTGATGGTGAAATTGTTCTTAAACGCTCATTAGTGAAAAAGTAGTATTTAAAAAAGTGTCGCGTTATTTTGCTATATTTTTTAATAACTCAATGTAAGGACATATGTCCGCTTTTTGGTTGTTTAGTTGCTAAAAGTACACTAAATGTCGGGATAGTGCGGTTAAGTGTTAAAAATAAGTTTATTTTTTAGTGTTCAATATGCGGTAAATATATTACAGCATGATATAATCTCGCGCATTCAGTCAGCCTTATTTATGCCGTTTTTGTACTCTCGGTAATAAGGTCCGCGCCGCATAGAGCAAGTCGCGAAAAATTGACTGAATCCGTAATTATTTAATTGCGCAACACATCAACCGTTGAACAAGAGTGCACTAAAAAGGTTAACCCCGACATGAAAGCAATGAAAAGATCTACGTTAGCAACCCTTATCAATGCAACGTTGTTCTCTGCCGTAGCAGGTACGTCAATTTCAGCCGTAGCTGCTGAGCAAGAAACTACTGCTAAGAAGAACCAACTAGAAGTTATTCAAGTTACTGCTCGTAAACGAGTAGAAAACGCTCAAGAAGTGCCTGTTGCCGTTTCAGCCCTGCAAGGCGATAGCTTAGATGCTTACAGCTCAGCTGGTATGGATATTCGTTTTATGAATGCGAAAATCCCAAGTTTATCTATTGAATCTTCATTTGGCCGTTCATTCCCACGCTTTTATGTACGTGGCCTTGGTAACACTGATTTCGATTTGAATGCTTCGCAACCAGTGTCGCTTGTGGTTGATGAAATTGTACAAGAAAACGCAATCTTAAAAGGTTTCCCTGTATTTGACGTAGCACGTGTTGAAGTGCTTCGTGGTCCTCAAGGTACATTATTTGGTCGTAATACACCGGCTGGTCTAGTTAAATTTGATACCGTAAAACCAAGTCAAGAATTTGAAGGCTATGGCTCTGTATCATACGGTAGCCGTGGTGCTGTTGACTTTGAAGGCGCAGTTGGTGGTTCATTAACAGACCGTTTATCAACACGTGTTTCAGTACTTTGGCAAGATAAAGACGATTACATTGATAATCGTGCACCAGGTTTTGAGCAAAAAGATGCCTTAGGTGGTTACACTGAACAAGCAGCCCGTATTCAATTTTTATATGAAGGTGACGATTTCACTGGATTATTTAATTACCATGTTCGTGATTTAGATGGCTCTCCAATTGCCTTTCGTGCTAACACTATCAAACCTGGTACTAACGATTTAGTTGATGGTTTTGAAAATGACGTGGTGTATCACGATGCCGCATCTCGTGCGACGCAGCAAGTGGAATCGCAAGGTGCAAGCCTTAAGCTTGAGTGGGACTTAGCTAATCATACAGTAACGTCAATTTCTGGTTGGGAAAGTGCAGAAATTTACTCTCGTGCTGACATCGATGGTGGCTACGGTGGGTTCTCTATCAATGATGTTCCAGTTGCAATGGGCCCTGGTTTTATTCCTTTCTCTTCAGAAAGTGCTGATGGTATTCCAGATCAAGACCAATACACGCAAGAACTTCGCTTATCAAGCAACTTTGCCGGTGACGTAAATTACCAGGTGGGTGTTTTTTACTTCGACGAAGCATTAACGATTGAAAACTTTAGCTATGATACAGCCAATAATGGCGTATTAAACGGTTTTGTTAGTCAGCAGCAAGATACTAAAGCATGGGCTGTATTCGGCTCAGTTGATTACACCATTACTGATGACTTGAAAGTAACCGCGGGCCTTCGTTATTCAGACGATGAGAAAGAATTCTCAGCAAATCGTACGCTTAGCCCTGTAGGTGGTGCAGCTACTTACATTGAAAAAAATGTTAGCGATGATCACGTAAGCTGGGATTTATCAGCTAACTACAAAATCAACGATGACGTAAACTGGTATGGTCGTATTGCTAACAGTTTCCGCGCACCAAGTCTTCAGGGTCGTATCTTATTTGGTGATGAAGTAACCGTTGCTGATTCAGAAACTGTTACGTCATACGAGACAGGTATTAAATCTGATGTGTTAGATGGCCAAGGCCGTGTAAATGCAACCGTATTTTATTACACTATGGATGACCAACAGCTAACTGCTGTAGGTGGTGGTGCTAACTTTAACCGCCTATTAAATGCTGATAAAACAACTGGCTACGGTTTCGAAATTGATTCTGAGTGGGTGTTAACGGATGAGCTAAATGCAACGTTTAATTTAAGCTACAACAAAACAGAGCTTAAAGACAAAGATTTAGCCGTTGCAGTGTGTGCACAGTGTACTGTTACTGATCCTACCTTCCAAGTACCAGGTGCATTTGGTCCTGAAGATCGTGCTATTTTAGATGGTAACAGCTTACCGCATGCTCCAGAGTGGATCTCTAACATCACACTTCGTTACACTAAAGAACTCGCTGAAGGTGATTTCTTTGCTTACGCTGATGTGTCGTACCGCAGTGAAATTGACTTTTTCTTATATGAATCAGTTGAGTTTGAAGGTAAGCCACTAACTGAAGTTGGTCTACGTGCCGGTTATGCATGGGCACAAGGCGATTACGAATATGAAGTATCAGCATTCGTGCGTAATATGTTTGACGAGCAGCAAGCAATTGGTGGTGTTGATTTTAATAACAATACAGCCATGGTTAACGAAGAGCGTTATATTGGCGCTGAATTTAAAGTTAACTTTTTCTAATCGATAAATTTAACGTTAAATTGTAATTATTGATAAAAGCCTGCCTAGTGCAGGCTTTTTTATTTTTGTAGAGCTGCTAAAGTAGCGCCCATATGTTTATTAAAGAGAAAAAGTAATGGCTGGATTTTGGAATTACCGTGTAATTTATTGTGAAGCAACCAAAGATGAAGCGGCGCAATATCAAATACACGAAGTGGAATATAACTTAAATGGTAAAGTAACTAACTGGTCAGAGACTGGTGCTGCACCATTTGGAACCACATTAGATGCGTTAAAAGATGATGCTGAGCGCTTAAAAACCGCCTTCGAAAAGCCGATACTTAAAGTAATGCGCAAAGCCCGAGGTTATGAGTTAGTTGATGTAGATACCGGCGAAGACGCTTATGCTGAGCCGCCAGCAGGTTTGGCTGAGTAACACAAATTATTAAAAGGTGCCTAGGCACCTTTTTTATTACCCAAAGTTTAGGTTAAATAACCAGGAGAAAAGTATGTCAATTGAAGCGGTATTATTTGATATGGATGGCACTTTAGTTGACTCGGAAAGTGTGCACTATAACTGCTGGAGCCAATTACTTGCGCCTTTTGGTGTGTGTTATAAAGAAGATGATTTTTGTCGGCGCTTTTCGGGACGTCCCACTATTGACGCTGCAAAGGAAATAAAACAAATTCATAACTTGTCTGTAAGTAGCCGCTATTTAGCGGATGAAAAATATCGTTTATTTAGTGAGTACGTTAAAACCAATTTACCGCCTTTAATGCCTTATGCTGAAAATGTTCTATTAGCGGCTAAAGAGCAAGGTTTAAAAATGGCGTTAGTAACTGGCAGCGCAAGGCATGAAGCAGAGCCAATACTAAAAGGATTAGGGTTTTATGATTTATTCGATACCGTGGTAACTAAAGATGATGTAATTAATCCAAAGCCTGCCGGTGATCCCTATCTATTAGCACTTAAAAGTATGCAGGTTGCTGCACAAAATGCGATTGCCGTTGAAGATACTCTCACCGGTGTAACCGCAGCGAATAATGCTGCTTTAGCTGTAGTCGCTATCGCTAATAAACATACACAGGAGCATGATTTTAGTAAAGCAACACAGCAAATGCAAAGCCTTGAAGAATTTTGGCAATGGCTTCAATCTCAACTATAGTTTAAGCCATATTAAAATTTGCAAGGATGCAGCAATGGTGATGATTAAAGCAACGCTGTTTACTTTTTTAATCCTTTTTAGTGCTAGCTTATTGGCGCAATTGCCTCCAGTGCAACTTGCTAATGTTTACGATGAAACTAAGCATGAGGATATTCGCCAATACTTGGTGAGTGAAAAGTTTGATGGAGTTAGAGCAATCTGGACGGGAAAGCAGTTTGTAACCCGTCAAGGCAACTCCATAAACCCGCCTGAGTGGTTTACCGCTCCTTTGCCAGATATTTGGTTAGATGGTGAGTTATGGACCAAACGAGGTCAATTTTCTGTACTCAGTGGTATTGTCAGAACAAAAATACCCAACGATTTGCAATGGCAAACCGTTACTTATCAGGTGTTTGATATGCCAGATACAAGCATGCCTTTTCACCGTCGTTATCAAAATTACTTGTCACTTATTACTAAGCTAAATAGTCCCCATATTAAAGCGGTTAAGCAATATCAATTTAGCGACAATCAGCAACTCAGTAATTATTTTAATCAGGTTACTAAACAAGGCGGCGAGGGCGTTATGCTTCATTTAGCAGAGGCTAAGCATACAACTGGTCGCTCTAGTGCATTGTTAAAACTCAAGCCTTATTTAGATGCCGAAGCGTTAGTGATTGAACATTTACCGGGTAAAGGTAAATACGCAGGAATGCTTGGTGCATTGAAAGTACAGACAAAACAAGGGCTGACATTTTCTATTGGTACGGGTTTTAGCGATAAAGAGCGAAAGTATCCGCCAGCTATAGGCGCAACAATTACTTATCGATACCACGGGTACACTAAAAATGGCTTGCCGCGTTTTGCCAGCTTCTTACGGGAAAGACCCGAAAAATAACGAGTGTAGGCCAATTCAGTATATATTTTTTAGCAATTATGCTAAATTGCGCGGCCTTTTTAATGATGTTTGGTGATCTATGTTCGTTGGTTTTGATTATGGTAGTTCTAATTGTGCTATGGGTGTTTTAAACGAAGAGCGTGTTCAGCTCATTCCTTTAGAGCAAGGCAAACATTATCTTCCATCAACGTTATACACACATCATAGTGCCTTAGTCGTTGATTTTGTAGCGCAGCACTTGCAGGGCTCAGAGCATGAGCATGGCTATAAAACCGCGCGCCAACCATTACTTAATACGCTTGCGCGAATTAAATCAGACCTAGACCTACAAGCCGGCGACGAAACTTTATTCATTGGCCGTGAGGCGATTAGTGAATATGTGCAATTTCCTGAAGAAGGTTATTTTGTAAAATCCCCTAAATCATTTTTTGGCGCTACTGGTTTAAAGCAAGGACAAATTAATTTTTTTGAAGATATTGCCACTGCAATGATTTTAAAAATAAAACAACGTGCCGAATCATCGTTAGGGTATACGCTGAGCCAAACTGTTATTGGTCGCCCAGTGAATTTTCAAGCAGTTGGTGGTGAGCAGTCAAACCAACAAGCCGTGGGCATTTTAACACGTGCAGCAAACCGAGCAGGCTTTAAAGATGTGGAATTTTTATATGAACCACTTGCCGCTGGGATTGATTATGAAAGTGATTTAACGCAAGACCAAAAAGTGCTGGTAATAGATATTGGTGGTGGTACAAGTGACTGTTCATTTGTACAAATGGGGCCAAGTTTTAGGAATAAACAACAACGAGACGCAGACTTTTTAGCACATAGCGGAAAGCGAGTAGGCGGTAATGATTTAGATATTGCTCTGAGCTATCATGGTTTAATGCCGTTACTTGGCTTAGGCAGTACTTTTAAATCGGGTTTACCATTACCTAATCAGGCATTTTGGCAAGCATGTAAAATTAACGATGTGAATTTACAAAGCCAGTTTTATAGTGCTCAGCATTATCGTGAACTGAGTGCACAGCTACGCGATGTGAGTGCTCCCGATTTATATAAACGGCTCATCCATTTACAGCAAAATAAGCAAGGGCATCAATTAGTTCAACAAGCTGAAGCGGCAAAAATTGCACTAAGCTCGTCTGAAAACTTTAATTGTGATTTAACATTTTTAGATTCATCACTTGATAAAGATATCTCTATTAATGAATTAGCATTAGCCGTTGACGACAGTATTAGCCAAATAGTGACATTAGCAAAACAGGCAATTGCAGATGCTAACACCACCCCAGATGTAATTTATTTAACGGGTGGTAGCGCGCAATCACCACTGATCAAAGCGGCTTTAAAAACCCACTTAGGCGATATTAAAATGGTTAACGGTGATCACTTTGGCAGTGTCACCGCTGGTCTGACTAAATGGGCGAGTATGCTTTATAAATAAGCTGTTATAAGGAGATTTGTCGGGTTGCGAGGTACTTTTCGTAATCTGGCAAAGAACGCTCAAACTCGGTGTCCATAAGGGGAGAGCTTAGTAACATATCAGCGCTTACTTCATTACAAGCAACAGGAATGTTCCACACTGCGGCTAAACGAAGCAATGCTTTTACATCAGGGTCGTGCGGCTGAGATGCCAGAGGATCCCAAAAAAAGATTAACACATGAATTTCATGTTCCGCTATTTTAGCACCAAGTTGCTGATCACCCCCCATAGGTCCACTGAGTAATTGCACGACATTCAAACCGGTGGTTTTTTCTATTAAATGTCCGGTTGTACCAGTGCCGTATAGCTTATGTTTACTTAGCATTGGAGTGTGTTTTTCACACCATAATTTTAACGCGGCTTTTTTTCCATCATGTGCAACAAGGGCTATGTTTTTCTTAGCTGGAAGAGATTGTATTTTTTGGTCCATGCTGATTCTTATTAGTTAGAGTAATAAATTGATAGCCAAGGCAATAAATACAATGCCTGTGAACCTATCTATCCAAAGTTGGCTATTAGGGTGACTTTTAAAAAACTGGGCTATTTTATCGCCGAAATAAATATACGTGCAGTCGATAGGAAAAGCAAAGATTGGATACAGTAGCCCAAAAAACGCCAGCTGAAAAGTTGCAGATGACAAGCTAGGGTCTACAAATTGTGGGATAAAAGCAATAAAAAACAAAGCCACCTTAGGATTTAGTACTTCGGTCATCATAGCTTGAAACATCACGTTTTTGTTTTTACTGGTGGTAACATGAGGCTTATCTTCTTGCTCGCAAATGGGGGGCTTAAAGGTGTCTTTAAGCATCATAAACCCTAAGTAACATAAATAGGCTGCACCTGCATATTGTACGCTGGCATAGGCAGTTTCAGAAGCTTTTAAAATAGCGCTTAAACCGACAACCGCAAAAAATGTATGTACTACGCCACCTAACGCAAAGCCAAAAGCACTCTGCATACCTGCTTTTCGCCCATTTGCAAAAGTTTGCGCCATTAAAAACGCGTTTGATGGTCCAGGCGCAACGGCCATTAAAAAGCTAGCGAGTAAAAATGAAAGCAAAAAGTCGGGGTTGATCATTAAATAGCACGAAAAAGAAGTGGTAAATGATTTTATCAAGCAATGAGGAAAATAAAAAGCGGGCATATTGCCCGCTAAGTTGAGGATACTAAGTTCTTTTAAAACTAGTCGTTATGCTTTTAAACATAATGAAGTGCTAAATTTATTAAAAACTAACGGTGATATTATTTGAACACACCGTAGTGCTCAGCGCTTCACACACTTGATATGTATAGGTGCCGCCACCTTTAGTATTAATGCTGTCGCTGTAGGCATTATTATTTGCAGTGGTAATGACTTTGTTACCATTGCGGTAGATATCAACTTGGCTTGTTGCCGCGCCATTCCAACTTAAATCAACAAATTTAGTTCCTTTTGATTTGTAACCTGAAGCGCTAAGAGAGATAGCATCTACGCCTGGCTCTGGATCAACACCACCAGTATCGCCACCCGCACAGCCGTTTGCTGTAAGGTAAGCATCAGCGTCAGCCGCTTTTACAATACCGTAGCCAAAGTAATCATCACGACCAGCAGCCCCTTGATCTTGCGCAGTTGCCTTTAACGCATCGCGAATTTCTGTGCCTGTACAGTCACTATGATTAGACCATACTAGCGCAGCAATACCTGAAACCGCAGGAGTTGCCATTGACGTTCCACTCATAAAGCCATAATCAGTTGCGCCAATATTAATTGTCACGTTTGTACTAGCGACTAATGCACTACGATCTTCAAATGCAGCGCCTACAGCGGGAATTGTAGTATCGTTGGTATCACCTAGTGTTGCGTATAACATGCCAGCTTCATTGTTGATAATAACCGCACCTACACCGCCTGAGTTTTCACAGTTAGCGACTTTGTCATAAAATGAAATAACGCCGCGGTCAATCATACATACTTTACCAGCCGCCGCTGGATCAACTGTTTCGCCAGTTCCCATAAAGTAGGTACTCGCAGTGATTTGACCTGCATTTTCCATTGCTGATGAATTATATGCTGTGCCATCAGCCGACATACTCGCTGCTGTTGCCATGCCCGCAGGGTAGGTCGATAGAGTATCAACACCACCAGCAGTTACCTCAACACAAATAGTTTCATCATTAGTTGCGCGTTTACCACGGCCAGATGAACAGCTTGGGAACTGTGAAAAGTCAGCAATTTGATTATCGGCATCATTAGCGCCGACCATCATCACCGATGAGTAGCCCGCAGGATAAGAGCGTACGTTATTACCATCGTTACCCGCTGCAGCAACTACAAGACCTCCAGCATTAGTAAAGTTAGCAAACGCATTTGACTCTGTACTGTTTGAGCCACCGCCCCCTAAGCTCATGCTAATAATATTTGCACCTGCTTGAGAACATAAATCAGCCGCTTGAGCTAAATCAGATGAGTAACCCCAACCCGCTTCGTTAAATACTTTAATAATGTGCATTGCCACACCCGGTGCCATACCCACAACACCGAGGTTATTATCTGCAGCACCAATCGTACCGGCGACATGCGTCCCGTGTGGACCGCCATTATCAAACCAATTTCCAGTACCGCTGTCGTTATCGCCAGTAATGTTACCCCAAACAAAATCAGGGTTTGAGCTATCTAAGCCTGAATCGATAACACATACTTTCATGCCTGCATTGGCATCAAAAGTAACTTGATCAACCTGTGATTGATAAACCGCATATGGCGTAATTTGTTGCTGCATGGCATCACCTACATCATCGTTAAATAATGACATAGGAACGCGCTTATGATCTTCTTCAATGAGTTTAATATGCGGGTTGTTAAGCAGGCCTTTTAAGCTACTTAAATCTTGTCCAGTAAACTTGGCTGCAATGAATCCATTGCCATCTACTTTAATGTCACCACCTAGTTTTTTAGTCAGCGCTTTAACAACACCTTTTTTATTATTATCAACTTGGATGATGAAGCGATCGTTCGCAGCTTGGGCAGCACCTGCTGAACAAATACCAGTAAGAACTAATGCTAAGGCGAGTTTATTCTTTTTCATATTATATTATCCTAGAATTAATTGGTTAACTAATTGTTAACTTTAGCAGACAGTAAAATAATATAAAGCATAAAACAAGCTATTTTATCTACAAAAACAAAATTATTTAACTTTAAAATAGCCAGTATTAAACAAAAAATATACATTTGTATTTGAATTAGGGGCGGCTAATCAGGTAATACCTGAATTAGCCAAAATTGAAGAGTAATAGAAAACGCTTTAGCGCCTAAGCATATTTAGTATAACGAAATAGTAAGTAAGAAAAGGGAATTAATAATAAAAAGTGTGTGCCTATAAGCTCGGGTGTAGATAAGTTTAAATATTGAGTAATAAACACCAATAAACTTGCCCCACTCATTTGCATCGCTCCTAAAAGAGCTGAGGCG
Source organism: Pseudoalteromonas sp. P1-16-1b (assembly GCF_001401785.1). Lineage (GTDB taxonomy): Bacteria > Pseudomonadota > Gammaproteobacteria > Enterobacterales > Alteromonadaceae > Pseudoalteromonas > Pseudoalteromonas undina. Next base: position 157,109 of record NZ_LKGQ01000002.1, read on the forward strand.
GTGCCAGCTTGCTTAGGGAACAGACTTAAAGCTCGTCCAGCGGCAGAGCCAAGTGTTAAAGCAAAACCAAAGGCAGCAATAAACATAGGGATCATTAATGCTAATGGGGTTTTATATTGGCTTAATACTAGCATCAGTAAGCCTGCACTCACTAACAACACAAGACCTGCTTTTAGTGCTCTTTTTGGTTGGCGTTTAATGTAAATAGGCATGATAAAGCTAGCAAGAATACTAAGCACTGCATTAAGCGAGAACCAAAAGGTAAAGTCGGCTACGCTGCCCCCTAATTCAGTAATAAGCCAACCAGGAGCCAATGTTACAAATACTAATATAGCCGACATAGTGACCATACATAGCAAGCTATTAAATAAAAATAACGGAGTTGAAATAATAGGGATAAAGCGCCTTAGATCTAAGATATGCCCCTGGTAATGGCTGTCTACTGGGCGTGTTTCTCTAAACAATAATAAGGTGACAATAAATCCTAATAATGCAAAACCAGTTAGAAATAGAAAGTTCATTTGCCAACCAAACTGCACGGTTAACCACGCACCTAAAATGGGTGCTAACGCTGGAATAAAGCACACGATCCCGTTTAGGTAGGTAATTATTTGGCCACTGCGTTCACTACCAAACTTATCTCTTACTATTGCAAAAGCAACAACAAAGGTGGCGCATGCGCCTAACCCTTGAATTGCACGAGCAAACATCAGTATTAAAAAGCTAGGAGCATAGTATGCACCTAATGCCGCCAGTCCATATAAAGTTACACCGGTTAAGGCTACCGGCTTACGTCCAAAACGATCAGCAAGAGGGCCTGCAATTAATTGCCCCAAACCAACAGTAAGCATAAAAATAGCCACCGTTTGTTGTACTTGTTTTTCGCTCACTGAAAATTGCTCTGCAATAGTAGGAAAGGCAGGTAAATAAATATCAATGCCCATAGGACAAAAAATGACGAGTAACGCTAAGATCAGTAATAAAATTAAGTTTGGTTTAGCGGGCTGTGTTTGCATCAGGTCTCCTTTTGTCGGTATTTTAAGTGGCGACTGATGAAAAAGAAAGGGCTTATGACCGATGCATCAGACATGTTACCTACTTTTAACTTTATTATGATTATTTTTGTTTAAGTATCACACTTCTTTAAACTGATCCGATGTGTTAATTTGCTTTTTAAGCAAAGACAATGGAAAAACAATAATGAGTAATGAGTCTGCATTAATAAAAACGTGGCATAAATTTAAAAAGCTGCCGTTTGGTAACTGGCTGTTTAGTAAAGCCGTATGTTTTAAAGCGCCTTACTTTGGCTCTATGAAACCTACTATTTTAGATTTAAAAGCAGGGCACTGTAGTGCTGTGGTTAAAAACACACGCCGTGTACACAATCACATTGGCACTATTCACGCTATCGCACAATGTAATTTGGCTGAGCTGTGTGCGGGGGTGATGGTTGATGCAACAGTACCTTATAAAACCCACCGTTGGATCCCTAAGGGAATGACAGTACAGTACCTGACTAAGGTAGACACTGATGTTACCGCTATCGCTGAAATTGACTTGCCTCATCAATGGATTGATAAAGAAGATTTAGTCGTACCGGTAAAGCTTTACAATACGCGTAACGAACTGGTTTTTACCGCAGATATAACCATGTATATAACACAGAAAAAGTAAGTGTATAAGCCGCTAACGGGATTTTAAAGAGGTGATTAATGGTTTAGCCAACAGGCAGGCTAAACCATTATAAACTAATGTAGCTAGCTTTTAGCTGCAGGCTGCTTATTAACAAACGAAAGCCCGCTGTCTTCATTATCAACAATGGCTTTTACGTCGTGAGCTGGTTTTGGCTTATCTTTAGCATGCTCAATCACTTCTTTTTCAAAGCGCTGCTTTAAACTGCCTTCAATAATAGCACCTGCTTCTATGCTCAGGGTGTCATGAAATATATCGCCAAGTACATGAGCATTATTTTCGATCTTTACTTCACTTGCATTTAAAGAGCCGATGATTTTACCCTTAACAACGACACTGCTTGCCTCAACAACGCCTTCAACAACACCTGAGGTGCCAATCACTAAATGTTCGGCCTTAATGTCACCATCAATACGTCCGTCGAGTTGTACTTCACCTTGGCTTACCAAAGAGCCCGTTATACGCACATCATTAGAAATGATTGAGGGAGTGTGACTCACTCTCTTAATAGATGAGTCTGTTTTTGCTTGTTTATTTTTACCAAACACGAGAAAGCGCCTTTGTTATTTTTAGTGGATTGACATGCTTGTCGTCTATTAATACTTCATAGTGTAAATGAGTACTTGTACTTCTTCCGGTACTGCCCATTAAGCCAATGACATCGTGCTTTGTGACTAATTGACCTTTTTTAACATTAATTTTGTTTAAGTGACCAAAGCGCGTTACAACACCGTTTTTATGCTCTAACTCTATAAAGTTACCATAACCGCCATTACGGCCAGCTCGACGAACCGTGCCATCGGCAGGGGCAAAAATTTCTGTTTTATGCCACCCAGCTAAATCAATGCCTTTATGAAAAGCGCGCCTTTTATTCATTGGGTCTTTTCTAAGTCCAAAATTACTGGAAATATAATATTTTGCAGCAGGTAAGGGCAGGGTACTTGGCAACTCAGTTAAAAAGCTCTCTAGCTGGTTTAAAAGTAGTAGTTTATCTGCAATGACTAGAAAGTTACTAGGAATTTTACTTTCATCGAGTATATCTAGCGGGCCACCTTGCGCCGTTGTTTGCGTGCTTAACGCGAGATGTTGTGCCAGTGCATTTTCAAGACCCGTGCCTTTGAGTATTTCTATAATCGCATCATGGCGCTGATTAATCTGCGCAGCCAATAACGTGAAATTAGTATCGTACTGCTGATTTAGCATGATGTAGCGCTGCTCAAAACTGGTTTGTGCATGCTTATTTTGTGTTTTATCTTCTTCGAGCGGCTCATGAAATTCGCTTTCGTTCTCATTAATAGGAGAAGATTCAAGCTCACCCTCTAATTTTATTACATCTTTGCTGATAGAAGCTGGGAGTGATTCAATCATACCTTGAAGTAAAGCTTGTTTTTGTTCAAGTTCAGCTAACTGCTCTTGCTGCAATGCGTAGCGTTGTTGCTGTTGCTTTACTTTTTGTTGCCATTGTACTTGCTTATCAAGCTGAGTTTGCTCGATATGAGAAATTTGGTGTGTTTGCATATAAACACGGATACTCGAAACACTGATCCATGCAATAGCAATGAAAATAATAGCAAGCACAGAAACCTGTAACCAAGGCGCCAAAACAACATGCTTTACTTCACCATTTTGGCGAATGAGCAGCTGACGAGCTGGGAAATGTTTATTAAAAAAAGACTTTATAAATACAGGCATGTCACATAAATACTGGCTATTAACGGATTCAAGATAGCAATTTGAACTAAAAAAGCCAGAAAAAAATTGTAACTTCGGCTTAATTAATAAAAAAGGGCTGCTTATTCAACAACCCTTTTTTACTAGTTTATTGATTTTATATATTATTTTGCTGGTAGTACGGTGCTCTCTACAAAGCCAAAGCCAATACGTGCAAAGCCTTCTTTTTCACACCAGCCACGCATTATAACGTTGTCGCCATCTTCCAAGAAGCTACGCTGCTCGCCGTTGCTTAAAGTAATCTTTTCTTTACCACCACGAGAAAGCTCAAGTAATGAACCCGCTTCTTCGTGAGTAGGCCCTGATTGCGTGCCAGAGCCCAGCATGTCGCCTGGCATAAAGTTACACCCGTTTACGGTATGGTGAGTTACCATTTGCGCTACAGTCCAGTATGAGTGCTTAAAGCTAGACTTAGACACTTGAGTTGGGTTGTAGCCTTCATCACGCATTTTTTGTGTTTGAATTTTAACATCCATTTGAATATCAAATGCACCTTGATCACGGTTAGCCGTTGATTCTAAGTACTCAAGTGGCTGCGGATCATTTTCATCACGCGTCCAGCTTGTTCTGTATGGTGCAAGTGCTTCGGTGGTAACAATCCATGGAGACACGGTTGATGCGAAATTTTTCGCTAAGAATGGACCAAGCGGTTGGTATTCCCATGCTTGTAAATCACGTGCTGACCAATCGTTGAAAACACAAAAGCCGAATACATGCTTTTCAGCATTTTCAATTGCAATAGCATCGCCCAGATCATTACCTTTACCTAGGTAAATACCTAGTTCCAGCTCATAATCAAGGCGCTTACATGGACCAAATGAAGGAACTTCTGCATCTGGCGCTTTAGTTTGTCCTTTAGGGCGATGAAACTGCTGCCCAGACACGCCAATAGACGATGAGCGACCATGATAACCAATCGGCACCCATTTGTAGTTTGGTAGTAATGGGTTATCGGGACGGAATAAACTTCCTACGGCAGTCGCATGATAAATTGATGTGTAAAAGTCAGTGTAATCGCCAATGCGACACGGTAGAGCAAATTCAATTTCGCTTTGTGGTATAAGCGCTTGTGCTAGTTGCTCTTGATGAGCAGAGCCTTCACGTAATGCTTTAGACAGTGCTAAACGAAGCGCTGACCAATATTGCTCACCTAATCCCATAAACTCGTTCAAAGTCGGGTTACTTGCAGATGCAACGGCTGTTTGGGCGTCACCTGAAAAAATACCGAGTTCATTTACTTTTGCTAAATCAATAACCTGATCGCCAATGGCAACAGCACCACGAAAAGCTTCATTGCTATTTTTGCGACGTACTTCTGCAAAAGGTAGGTTTTGAATAGGGAAGTCACATTGTGCATCATTTGCTGATGCTACCCAGCTAGTTAAATTTATATCATGGGTTTCGTTAATTAAACTCATTACATTTCCTTTGGTTTAGTTGGTCGCGCTTATCAGTATAAATATCAATTTATTAAATAAGAATATAGCACCCGTTAATTTCATCTATTACCTAGCTATATGGTGATGAAAAGCGCGATTTAAACACACAGAGAGATAGTTTTACCTCTCAATTACGATTAAACGACAAAAAGCAGCGAAATACGCTGCTTTTTAAAGTTATTTTATTTGCTTATAAAACGCCGCGACGTTCTTGATCTCGCTCGATTGATTCGAATAGCGCTTGGAAGTTACCTTCACCAAAGCCGCCATCATCAACTCGTTGAATCATTTCAATGAAGATAGGACCAAATAAGTTTTTAGAGAAAATTTGCAGTAAGTAGCAATCTTCGCTTTGGCTATCAACAAGGATTTGATGTTCACGGATTTTCTCTTTATCTTCTTTAACCCATGGAACACGGTCAAAAATAGTATCGTAGTACTCTGGAATAATATCTAAAGTAGCGATAGTCGATTTATCAAGCTTATCTAATGAGCTTACTAAGTCGTCAGTTAAGAACGCCAAATGCTGCACACCTGGACCATTGTATTCACCTAGGTATTCATCAATTTGGTTATTGTCGTTACCTTTACCTTCATTGATTGGAATAGAGAAGGTACCGCATGGTGATTTTAATGCATATGAAAGCAGGGCTGTTTTTTGGCCTTTAATATCAAAGTAACGTACTTCGGTAAAACCAAACACGTCTTTGTAAAAGTTAGCCCATGTTTCCATAGTACCTTTATATACGTTGTTGGTTAGGTGGTCGATACGTAAGAAGCCTTTACTCTCTACTTTGTTTGGCTCGCTCAGATCTTCGAAATCATTATCGTAGATAGAGCCTTTATCTCCAAATTGTTCAATAAAGTAAATTAAGCTATCGCCAATGCCGTAAATAGCAGGGTATGGTAAGTCTTTATTAGCTGCATCAGTGGCAGGCTTAGCGCCACGCTTAACCGCTGCTTCAAATGCTGCTTGAGCGTTCTCTACACGCCAGCCCATAGAACAAATTGCTGGGCCGTGATTTTTAGCAAACTCAGCTGAAAAGCCGTCGCGTTCATTATTTAGTAAAAAATGAATATCGTTTTGGTTGTAATAAACAATGTCTTTACCTTTGAATTTTTTTAATTTTGAAAAACCAAAATCGGTAAACACTTTGTCCATGTAATCGGCATCGGGTGTTGCGTATTCAGTAAACTCAATACCAACCAAACCTAAAGGATTATTTACTTCACTCATTATAATTACTCCCGCAATTAAGCACTGCGATTATTAGTTATCGTATTGCCTGCATGATTAACCAGATTACTGCTTTGGGGAAGAGGGTGTTGTTATTTAGTAAATAGCGCGTGTGTAAATTTTACGGGACGGTTAGCAAAGTATGATATTTATTTACATACTTGCCGAGGTAAGTAAAAATTAGCTAGCTCGGATAATGTACGTATTTTTTATGTATGTTACTGAATTTATTTGTTTTAAATTTAATTGCCCATCTGTTTTTTTAGTTCTTTCACACTAAAAAAAGAGTGGTTTTTGTATTCTATTGTTTACACTCAACCTGAGCGTAGCTGCTCACAACATTAACAAAGCAATAGATACTGAGGGTTTGATTCATTAACTCCACTTACTCTGTAGTATTACGCTGTAACAACAAATTTAGTTAACCTGAACTCTGGCTAAGAGATCTATTATCCAGAGTTCAGGTTAGTTAGCCATAAAAATACCCCCTGCAGTTAGCTGCAGGGGGTATTTAATATCATTAGTCAAAGCGCATAATTACGCGTTGTGATTAATTTAAATTATTGTGCTGGTGCGGTTTGTTCTAAACCTTGTTTTTCCCATACCTTAGCTTTGAAGCTCATCAGTACTAAGATGATACCTACACCGATACTAAATAATGCAATTTGTAAGTAAAGGTTAGGAATTTCTGCAACATTGTTAGGATCAAAGTTACCAGCAAGTAATCCTGAAATTACGTTACCAATTGAGTATGTCAGTACAAATACACCCATCATTTGACCCGTATAGCGACGAGGAGATAATTTACTTACCGCACTCAATGCAACTGGGCTTAAACAAAGCTCACCCACTGTATGTAAGAAATACGTAGTAACCAGCCAGTAAGGAGCTACTTTTAAGCCTTCAGCTGCGTAATGCGCTGCCATAAACATAACTAAAAAGCCTGAAGCCATAATAACTAAGCCCAACGCACATTTTACGCTGTAAGTAGGCGATACCATTTTCTTAGATAAATTAATCCAAAGAGCGGCAAAAAATGGTGATAGGGCAATAATAAATAGCGAGTTTAAAGATTGGAACCAAGTCGTTGGAATTTCAAATGTGCCAATAAGACGGTCTGTGTAGTCACGAGCAAATAGGTTTAATGAAGAACCCGCTTGTTCAAAGCCAGACCAAAAACACGCAGAAGCGACACAGACTAAAAATAGCGCCCACATTCTTTGCTTTTCAGCGTCGGTTAGTTTGCCTTTGAAATAAACAAGGCCAAAGTAAATGAAAAAGATAACAGTAAATACAACTGCTGTGTAACCTGCAACAATAGTCGGGTTAATAACTATAGCGCCTGTCATCGCAGCAGCAGTCACGCTGGCAACAACAATTACAAACGCGGCAATACCGCCCCAGGCGCGTGAAGCACCTTTAGGGCTTAATGGATTCGCAGGTAACGAGCTATGTTCTGGTAAGTTATTAAGTGTACGTTTGTATTGTATTAAACCAATAGCCATGCCTACAGCAGCTGCACCAAATGCCCAGTGCCAACCTACGTTTTCCATAAAGTAACCACAAACGTAGTAACCAATTAAAGAACCTAAGTTAATACCCATGTAGTAAATAGCGTAACCACCGTCACGGCGTTCATCTTCGTCAGTATAAAGCTGACCAACCATGGCACTGATATTAGGTTTAAGTAAACCAGTACCCGTTGCGACAAAGATTAAACCAATGAAAAAAGAATATTCATGCGGAACGGCTAAAATAATGTGGCCACACATGATGATGATACCGCCGTACCATACTGCTTTTTGACCACCAAATAATCTATCTGCTAACCAGCCACCAGGTAAACCTAAAAAGTATACTGAACCTGTGTATAAGCCATAAATTGCAGCAGCAGAAGCAACGGTAAATCCTAAGCCTTCTTGTTGTAAACTTGCTGTCATAAATAATACGAGCATAGCTCGCATACCGTAGTAACTCATTCGTTCCCACATTTCTGTGAAAAACAGGGTTGAAAGTCCTTTAGGGTGACCAAACCAGCCACTGTCAGAATTTGAACTCATATTTACTTCCTAATTCATTATTGTTTTGATGACCTTGTGGTTTTTTATTTAGCTAAATTGTTACTTCTAAAAAGTATAATAAATGCTCGATCATCAGTGTTTTTATGCAGCTAAGGTAATGGTTTGCTAAACGCAGCTATACGTTTAGGTAAGAGTCACACCCTTATCCTAGTTACAATTGCGCTTAAGTATACATAGACCTTTGTACGAGGGGAAGCGTTGAGCGCGCTATCACACATCCGTTATGTAATTGTTAAATACCAACACCTAAAGTTCTAGTTGTTGCACTAAACACCTAAACTTATAAAAAAAGATATTTAACAACACAAGTAACATTGTCTTTGCAAAGCTATCTTTTATCCGGTTTTAAGTTCTATTGAAAAAATATAAAACCGCTTTATTTACGGGGGGTTACAAGCACCAAGTTATTCAACAACCGTTAACCTTTACTACTTTATTTTAATAATCACCGTTTAGATTAAACATGAGCAAATATTAGCGGATGCACAGCAATGATTAGCCCATTGGAGAATATAATTTATACAAAGTTAGTTTGGCTATATTTACATGTAATGACCCCGACTTTTAGTGAGCAGCCAAGATTAAATATTTTAAGTGCTTGAAAAAGCGCTCTAGGAAGTAAAAAAACATTTTTCGTCCAAATTTCTTTACAATAAACTATGCTGATAATCATAGTTAGCGTATTATTCACGCCAATTAGTTTTTTCCTTACCTGAGGGTGTATGCGTTTAGATATTCACTGTGCAGACCGAGTTGGTATTGCTCAAGAGATTCTTAATATTTTAGTTAGCTACAATGTTGACTTGAAAGGAATTGAAGTCGACTCAGTTAATTGCCGTATGTATGTGAGTTTTCCTGAAATTGAATTTGAACAATTTCAAAAAATTATGCCTTCAATTCGATTGATCGATGGTGTACATGATGTACGTACCACCGCGTTTTTACCTTCTGAACGAGAGCACAATGAATTAAACACCTTATTAAGAGCACTACCTGATGGTGTTATATCTATTGATGCTAAAGGCTGGGTGCGTTTGTGTAACGACGCGGCGTGTAAAGACTTACAGCTAACAGAAAAAGAAGTCATTGGCGCCAATATCAATAATTTACTTAAAGGTTTTAATTTTACCCGTTGGTTAGAAGGCAAAGAAGTACTTGGGCAAACTACCCGTGTAGAAGTGGCAGGTGAAGACTTTATTGCCGATATTTTACCTATTGCTGTACCACAAGGCAGTGAGGGGGATGTGTTAGCGGGTGCGGTAATTAATATAAAATCGCAAAGCCGCCTAGGTCAGCAAGTGAGTGCGTTTAGACGCTATGGCCAAGAAAGCTTTGCGACAATTCACAATTTTAGTACGGCGATGCGTCGTGTTGTACGCGAAGCGCGAAAAATGGCGCAACTTGAAGCCCCTATTCTTATCACCGGTGAAACCGGCACAGGTAAAGAGTTATTAGCGCGAGCTTGTCACTATGCATCTAACCGCTCAGTAAAACCGTTTATTGCTTTATCGTGTGCCTCGTTACCAGATGATGTTGCCGAGTCAGAACTTTTTGGTTACGCCGGATATGAAGAAAATGCAGCGCCTAAACGCGGTGTACTTGAACAAGCGGATGGTGGAACAGTATTTTTAGATGAAGTGGGTGAAATGTCGACTCAGCTCCAAACTAAATTACTGCGCTTTTTACAAGACGGCACGTTTCGAAAAGTAGGCGACGAAAACGAAGTTAAAGTAAATGTTCGCATAGTTGCTGCTACCCAAAAAGATTTACCTGCAATGGTGCAAGAGGGCGTATTTAGAGAAGACTTATACTATCGCATTAATGTACTAACGTTAGAAATTGCACCACTGAGAGATCGTAAAGCCGATGTTGGCCCACTTGCTGAACACTTTATTCAAAAATATGCGCAGCAAAATGGCCATACTGTGCCTGAGCTATCTGAAGAATGTTTAACGTTTTTACAAGATTACCCATGGCCAGGTAATGTGCGCCAATTAGAAAATGCTATTTATCGTGCGGTATCGCTGTTAGAAGACAGTGAATTGCGAGTTGAGCATTTACAACTGCCGACCTTTACCCATGATTTAGGCTATTTAGAGTCTGATTTTGAGGGCTCGCTTGATCAAGCGGTTAAGCGTTTTGAAGCTACCTTATTGCGTAAGCTTTATCCAGCTTATCCAAGTTCACGTCAGTTAGCTAAGCGCTTAGGGCTAAGCCATACAGCGGTAGCTAATAAACTACGTGATTACGGTATTAATCGTAAAACGGTTAAAGTTTAAAGATAGATATTAAAACAACCTTTCTTAGTGATTGACCCCTTGGTGTAAAAATACCCTAGGGGATCAATTGCTATGATACACTCACAAAAAACAAACTGGTAAGACCTCTACTGTGAATTTATATTTTAGACTGCTACTATTATTTTTCAAAATTAAACGTAATCGTGATTATCAATCATTGTTAGACACGGTTGATATAGACTACAAAGCACTGCCAAGTGACTGTGATATTAATTTGCACTTAACTAATTCACGCTATTTAGCAATGATGGATTTATCGCGCACATGGATGACCGAACGAGTTGGTTTACTAAAGCAAATAATGAAGCGTCGTTGGTTTCCTATTGTTAATGCAACCGCCATTACTTATATCCGTGATATTAAGCCTATGCAGCGCTTTACCATTAGTACCCGTTTAGTCGGCTGGGATCATAAATACTTTTATATTGAACAAAAATTTCATTCAGAGCGTGGCTTACATGCAATTGCCTATGTACGTGGCGTATTTAAAAGTAAAAAAGGGGTGGTAAGCGTTGAGCATATGCTGGAGGTTGCTGGTTTTGAAGGCGTAGCACCTATTTTACCGGCAGAAATAATTCATTGGAAAGAAATGCTTGAGCAAAAAAAAGTAAATAACTTACCTCGTTAATTACACGCAAAAAAAAAGGCCTTACGGCCTTTTTAACACACACATAATCGTTATTAAAACGAGTATTTAAGACCAAACATAGCTACAACAGGGTCAAGTGACACGGTTGAAGTTAATGCTTTTGCGCCATTAGCATATACAGTCGCATCAGTATCTATATCCATGATAGATACCATAGCGTGTAGGCCCCATTTCTCATCAATCTTGTAGTTAGCACCTACTTGAGCAACAAAACCAAATGAATCATCTAGTTTTACTTCCACGTCGTCAGTATTTAAAGTTGCTTTAAGTGCTGCAGAAGGCTGCTCGTCAAAGAACGTCGTATAGTTAATACCTACACCAACAAATGGACGAAGTGCGTAGCTGCTGTCTAAAAAGTGGTATTGTGCAACCAGTGATGGTGGTAAATGTTTAATGTCGGCAATTTTATTACCAGCTAAACCGCCTGTACCTTCTACATCATGAGAGAATGGCGTTGCTGCAATAAGCTCTAACACCCATTGGTCGTTAAATGCATAATCTACAGTAATACCTAACTGAGTATTTGAATCACCTTTTAAACCAAGAGTAGGTGCTTCGTTAATCTTTGAGCCATCGTTATCAGGGTTAACATTAATTGCGCCAACATTAACGCTAAAGTTAGCGTGTGCTGCAGGAGAAAGAGCTAGTAAAGAAGTAAGTATTGCAATGCTTAGTTTAGTTTTCATGTTGTTCTCCGTGAACTACTGTGTGACTATTTGTTGATTGAGGCTATTATCGCTCGAGTTTAAAAATAAAAACCTGTTCTAGATCAAAGTTTCAAAAGCGTATAAGTAAAGAGCCTCTATTTATTGATTTAGATTAAACTTTTACTTACTTAGTGCTCAAAAATTATTGACTGATCACTTAAATACCGGCCGTAAACGAAGTATTCAGAATATAATCAGCTAGTTTTGTTAAACTAAGGCTATGTTCACGGTTTAATAAAAGTAAGCGGCCTCATGACTCCCTCTGGTCAACTATTTCTTCAAGGCTCTATTGCCAAAGCGCTATTAAAGTTAGGTATTCCTATTGTCCTCATTAATATTTTGCAGTCTACTTATCAGCTTACAGATGCTTTTTGGGTTGGCCGGTTAGGGGCTGCGCAAGTGGCTGCTGTATCGATTAGTATGCCTGTCACATTTTTAGTTATTGCGATAGGTTCAGGATTTGCTATGGCTGGGGCGATTTTATCGGCCCAATACATGGGGGCAGGACAACAAGATAAGGTTAACCATGTTGCCGCGCAAACGGTGTTAATGGTGACATTAGTTGCACTATTACTTGGGTTACTAGGCTATGCATTATCACCTTATTTTTTAACCTTACTGGGGGTTGAAGCGGCCGTATATAGTGATGCGCTTAAGTTTATGCATGTATCTTTTATTGGCGTTATTTTTGTGTTTATTTATGCCATGTTTCAATCGCTGATGCGGGGTATTGGGCAAACGAAGGTGCCGTTAATTATAGTCAGCACAACCGTGTTACTTAATTTTATACTCGATCCGTTATTCATATTTGGCTATGGTCGTTTTGAGGGGCTTGGTGTGATGGGCGCTGCGCTAGCAACATTGGTTACACAGAGCTTAGCGGCGCTTGCGGGCATCATTATATTTTTACGTGGTCGACATGGTATTCAATTACAGCTAAAAAGCTTTTACCCCGACTGGCATTATATTAAGCGCGCTTTTTTCTTGGGAGCGCCTGGCTCTATTGAATTATCGACACGTGCATTTGGTTTGATCATCATGTCATTTCTAGTTGCCAGCTTTGGTACTACGACAATTGCTGCTTATGGTGTTGGCTCTAATATTTTGCAAATGGTAATGATCCCTGCTATTGGCTTATCAATGGCGGTATCAACCTTGGTTGGGCAAAATATGGGGGCTGGTAATATCAAGCGGGCTGAGCAGATCACTAAACTTGCTAGTGTGTGGGGCTTGTTAGGGCTCTCATGTGTTGGCGCCATTGCATATTTATATGCAGATTCATTAGTTGCATTTTTTATTCCTGACGATAATGACGTTATTACTAATGGGGCGCAGTTTATTCAAGTAATGTGCTTAAGTTGGGGTGGAATAGGGGTGCAACTTTGTATTGTTGCTGCTTTTCGTGCCTCAGGTAATATGCTCAATGCAATGGTTATCGCGTTATTATCACAATGTGTAGTGCAGTTCCCTGCCGCTTATATTCTTTCTAATCATACTGAGCTTGGCGATCAAGGCATTTGGTATTCTTTTGCAATTACTAACATAACCATCGCATTGATAGCATTTGCATGGTTTATGCGTGGCTCTTGGAAAAAAACCAAGTTAACTAAAGAAGATAAGCACATAGTGCAGGTTACACGAGAAACATTAATAGAAGAGGGCGCACGTTAGCTAGTAAATTCATAATGCGGTCATAAAAAGTCGTTGTAATAAATACACTGCTAAAACGAGGTGTGTTTATTATGACAAAAGCTATCAATACAAAAGCACAAGCGCCGTACTTAACTATTGCACAGTTAAAAACAGTGAGTCACTTACAAACTCTGATCCGATTTAAATCGATTACTCCTAATCCAGCTGGTGGCATTGAGTGGCTTGCGAACCACCTTACTGAGTTAGGCTTTAGTACAGAGCAATTTAGTTCTAATAATGTGACAAACTTAATTGCAAAAATAACCTTTGGGGCAGGCCCCGTGGTGGCATTTTCTGGGCATATTGATGTGGTACCCGCAACGCAAGGTGGCTGGTTAGCCGATCCGTTTGGTGGACACATAATTAACGATGCAATTTATGGGCGTGGTGCCGCCGATATGAAAGGAGGCATTGCCGCGATGCTTAGTGCAACGCAGACGTTAATAAACAGCGCGCAGCAAAAGCAGGGAACATTATTTTGGCTGATCACCTCAGATGAAGAAGGTGAGGCGGAGCATGGCTCTGTGTTGATTGCCAAGCGATTAGCACAACAGGGCGTTGTGCTTGATGGCTGTATTGTTGGTGAGCCCACCAGCAATCTGCAGGTAGGTGACACTATAAAAAATGGTCGACGTGGAGCCTTATCTGCGCGATTAACTATTCAAGGAAAGGCTGGGCATGTAGCCTATCCTGAGAATACCATTAATGCTGCGCACATCAGTGCTGAAGTGGTTAACAGGCTCACACAAATAGACTGGCCTTTAGATGAACTTAGTTCAAAAACAACGCTGCAAGTCACCGGTATTAATATTGATAATGTGCTAGATAACCTCGTGCCAGCTCAGTGTGATATTACTTTTAATATTCGCTATAGCCATGGGTATAAAAGTAAACATGTTAAGCAACGTGTGTTTGCTGCACTGAAGGATTTCAGCGAGCATTTGGTTATACAGTGGGAGCGTCCATGTGAACCCTATTATACAAGCCATAAGATTGAGAGTTGCTTACTCGCTCAGTTAGAGCAGGCAATTTTTAAAGTGACGGGGAATTACCCTTTATTAAGCACCAGTGGTGGGACGTCGGACGGACGATTTTTTGCACAGCAAAAAACACAAGTCATAGAGTGTGGGGTACGAAACCATAGTATTCATCAGGTTAATGAACATGTACCGATTTTCGACTTGTTAGAAATAGAAAAGATTTATACGCAATTACTCGATGGTATTTTTACTCAGCCTTGAAGTATTAATAACTATTAAAGCGCCGCTTAATGCCGCTTTAATAGTTATTCGATTAAGGGTTAACGCTTTAACTTGCCGATGCTGATTTATCAGTACCCAAGTATCGTTTTGCTTTGCTTGGTTTTACTTTTTCAAGATCAACCAATACTAGGCCATCAATACAATTGTTGAATTGTGGATCAATACTAAAGCTTAAAAATTTAACTCCATTTGGTTCGCATAGCTCTGTATATTGTTTAAATAGTGTGGGTACATGCGTGCCCATGTTAGCGAGTATGTGTTTAAGCTCTACAAAATCTTCTTTTATATTATTACCCTCGAACAAGTTAGTGCACTGAGTTTGCTGATCAGGTGTGTGACGAAAAGCATTGTTAGGCGTTGCGAGTGATTTTTCACAGCCATAATAGTGCTGATAATAATGCACTAATAAAGACTTTGCCTGCTCAGGTAGTGCGTTTGACACACTCACCGCACCAAATAAGTAACGGTATTGAGGGTAGCGATTTATAAAAGCGCCAATACCATACCATAAGTAGTCGAGACTTTTTCTGCCCCAATATTTAGGTTGTACAAAGCTTCGGCCTAGCTCTATGCCTTGTTTAAAATAAGGAGTCATATCTTGGGTATAATTAAATAGGCTATCGGTATAAAGCCCACTTTGTGAGTGTTGTTCAATCACATCCTGTGCACAAGCTAATCGGTATGCACCCACCAACTCTAGTGCATGTTCATCCCACAATACTAAGTGCTGATAGTGCATATCGTATTTATCTATGTCTCTGCGGTTTCCACTACCTTCACCTACAGCCCGAAAAGCGATTTCTCGTAAGCGGCCCAGTTCACGAAATAAGGGAGAGCTTCCTTGGTATTGGTACAAATAAATCACCATGCCATCACTGGTTTTACCTAAATGTTCGCAGCATTCTATGGCTTTTTTTAATTCTTTTTTACATTCAGGAGAGGCAATTGGAGCATGAGTTTTTAATGGTAGCGTTTTTTTTGTGGTTAAACGGTATAGTTGCTTACGGATTAGCTCAACCACTTCTTTGTCTTTTAAGTCTGGGATTAAATAAGACTCAGGAGCAATGGAAGCGCCAATTTCAAACTCGAGTGATTTTTGACGTTGCTTAAACATTTCTTTTACCAGTAATAAGCTAGCCAGTGGTTTATAAAGCATTGATGCGCCGTAAAACAGCGGGCTATTTCTGGCTTTAATATAGATAGGCAAAATAGGGCTGTTAGCCTTTTTTGCAATGCGTAAAAAGCCACTGTTCCATTTGCAGTCTTTTATACCCGTAGGACGAAGTCGAGAAACTTCACCGGCAGGGAAAATAAGTAACGCTCCTTCATTTTTTAAGTGCTGGTGGATATTACTCAGCTCTTGTTTTTTACTTTGCCCTGATAGGTTATCAACGGGTAGTAATAACGAATGCATGGCGTCAACGGTCATTAACATACGGTTAGCCACCACTTTTAAATCGGCTCTTACCGTTGATAACACATTAATTAATGCAAGCGCATCTAAGGAGCCGATAGGGTGGTTTGCAATAATGACAATTTTTCCTTCACTGGGAATATTTTCTATTTGCTTAGCTTTATAACGAGTTTCAAAATCAAGTTCATCAAGTACTTGCTCTACAAATTCTATTCCTTGAAGATGGGGATAGGCAGTTGCAAAGTTTGTAAATTCTTGTTCATGTAATAAGTAGCTAAGACTTTTTTTTACCAGTTTTTTTATTTTAAATGAGTTAGTTAACTGTGGTAAATTGGTTGCTATTACTTTATCTACACTGATCATACGCACCTCTTTTTATACTAGGCTAAGGCCAATATGTTTAGCTTAGAGTGCGGATATGACAATACGCGGTCAGTTGTGTGACTTTTTAAAACCGTTTACTTACTATTGAATTAAACCATACCAGTACTACTATTTACGGTTACTTTTTAAGGAATCATCATGTCAGTTTTAGTCGCGATTACCGGTCGAGATAACACAAAGTTAATTGCAAAAATGCAATCACAATTACCCAATATTCAAATTGAGCAGCTTGATGATTGCCAAGATTTTGCAAGTGTGGAATTTGTACTGGCTTGGAATGCGCCCGCGTCTTTATGGCCAAAGTTGATAAATTTGAAAGCGGTGTCATCGTTTGGTGCTGGGGTTGATAGTATCGATTTAAGTTTACTACCTGCACATGTTGAAGTAGTGCGCATTGTCGATAAACAGTTAGCCAACGACATGGCTGAATATGTACTTACTCATGTATTAGCGCAAAAATTGCGATTAAAAGAATATTTTTTAAAACAACAGCAAAGTGAATGGAAACCCAAAAGAGCGCATAAACATAATCAAGTGAGTATTTTAGGGTTTGGCGAACTAGGTCAAGCATGTGCACATAGGCTGGTTAGTAACGCTTTTAAAGTCAATGCTTGGAGCAGAAGTCCTAAAACATCAACCATAGCAACACTCTACCATGGTGATCAGGGACTAAATGATATGTTAGTGAATACAGATTATTTAATCTGTCTACTGCCACTTACTAGCAATACCAAAGGTATTATTAATCAACAGTTGCTTAAGCAACTTCCTGAGCACGCAGTGTTAATTAATGTGGCCCGAGGTGAGCATGTTGTTGAAGCTGATTTGCTCGATGCGCTCAACAACGCACGTTTACGAGCAGCAACGCTTGATGTATTTGCCAGTGAGCCACTACCAAGCGAACACCCTTATTGGCAGCACCCAAATATTACTTTAACGCCGCATTGTGCTGCGTTGTCAGATCTAGATAGTGTTGTTGAACAAATAGCAGATAATATTTTGCGCTTAAAAGCGAGACAGCCATTAATTAATTGCATTAATAAGCAGCAAGGTTATTAGTTTAGAGTTGTTTGACTTTAAAGCATTAAAATTTGTTTAACTTTTAACAGAAACAGCTTGTTAACATTTGTAATTTTTATTATTGTTAAAAGCTGTTCTAACAATAATAATAAATAGGATGAATTATGAAACCCAATCAAGGGGGCGCAAAAATCAGCATTGTGGTTGTATCTATCATTATATTAGGAATATCTGCGTGGTTTAACCAAGCTAATGCGACAGTGCTGCTCAACTAACTATTATTACCACAGTAGGAATTAGCTACGCTTGCTGTGGATTTCTCGGTTTTGATGCTTCTTATCATCACTTTTCTTCAGTAAGACATACGTTGCACCACTTCCTCCATGCTGCCTGAGTGCAGTATGAAACGCTAAAACACAGGGAATAGTTTGCAACCACTGGTTTACGTAACTTTTTAAAATACCCGGTTTGGCTTTATTTTTAATTCCTATTCCATGACGAACAAGAACCATTCTTATATTGCGCTGGTGGCAATCTTTAATAAAGGCCTGCAACGAACCATGGGCATTTTTTAAAAGTTGCCCGTGTAAATCTAATGTCGCATCGAGCTGATATTTAGCTAGTCTTACATTTTTAAAAACCGGGCTTTGCACGCCATCTCGTTTAAAGCTTAATATGGCGAGTGGGTCTAGCAATTCAAGTGGTTCATCTAACGGATTAAATTGTTCACTGCTTAAATTTAATTGTGCAGCTTTGTTTTTTTCTTGCTGAGCGATAACCGTTTTATGGCTTTTAGATGGTAATGTCACGGTGTCGTGATTGATAGGGGTAACATCTTCCATAGAGGATAAGAATAAATCGAAATCTGACAACGGCATGGGCTTATCTCAAATTAGGCAAGGGTCTGTTGACCTTTGCGGATTGAAATTTGTTCAAACTAGGGGCGGTTTAATCGCGGCGCTCGGTTTGTAACCTAGTGGGCTAAGTAAAAACCGAGCAACAAAGAGTAAATCGCCCCTAGGCAGAACCCTAAGGGCAGCGCCTGTTTGGCATTGATGCTGCGTTATCACCTATTTATGGGGAATAACCACACCACATAGGCTCTGCCTTGCCTAAATACCAAACAGACTGCTGCAAATTTAACCTTGAAAGGTCAACAGACCCTAATACGAGATAAATTTTAACTTAGTTCAAACTAAGACCCAAGATCTTTAAAGCTGTGGAATAAAAAAAGCCCAGAAAAACTGGGCTATAAAATATTCTAAGGGGAAGTAATTAGTGTTGAGATACAGTAAATTGCCCAAATGTATAAACTTTGAACAAGTAAAATGTGTTGATCAAAACTAAACTCATATTTGAAATAATACTCGACGACATAAGATCTAAGCTAAATGATAGGAATAACAAACCACAAGCACTAATCGCAGCAACGCGAAGCAGTGTCAGTTGGTTAATAAAGAATGCACCTAAACCTAGTGCAAGTAGTAATGTATTTAAAAGCCAATCTAGCTCGTTTAGCATGGTCGTTTCAATAGTTCAGTTGTTGAAAAAAGGAGCGCCATTATGTTGATCTTTTGCACAGCTTTCAACCAAGTAATTTTAAATTTTCAGATTAGTTTTTTTAATGTTAAAAGTAAGTAAGCAATACTGGAAATATTCCTTCCTCAGCAATAATTCGATATTTTTGGCAGCTCTGCGGTTGCTGTAAATCAATACATAGGTAAAGGGTTCTATGCTCCTTATCCAGTCGCGGGTGGAGGGTTGAGTCCAGTAGTTTTGGTTCGCTTGAAAACAACCCAGGCCAATACACACTTTGGCTTACCATAGATGATTTTTTATAAGTAAGTAAGCTTGGCTTTGGCACTAAAACAAGTATAAGTAATAATATCGTGAAAATAAAAAACAGGGTCAGCTTGATACCACGCTTAGTGTTCTTTGATTGCGGCTTTAATTGTGAGCCAAGGTTTGCAAGCTTATTAGTGGGTGTAGGTTTAACAGTAATCGTTTTATTTTTTTTGCGGCGACTCTTTTTTGTGGTTTTCGACATAAAGCAAATCTGGCCTTTTTAGCTTAGCTCTCTATAATAAAGTAAATATTTGTATTTTAAGCAAATCACCAATTTCGCAGACATGGCTTTAGCCTATAAGGATTATATATGAATACGCAGCTATCTATTTTAATAGTTGATGATGTTAGCACGGTGCGTAGCTTTCTCAGTCAAACATTGATGCATTTAGGGATAGAGAATGTAAAAGAGGCGTCAACGGCCGCGCAGTGCATTAGCGAGTGTCGTGCAGCCAATTTTAATATTATATTTTTAGATATAGAACTACCTGATGGCGACGGTAAAGAGCTTATTGCGCAAATTAATGAGTTATCACCAGAGACAAACGTGGTGATGGTGTCGGCTCATTCAGGTGTTGAAAATGTGAAGGATGCGATAGATAGAGGGGCTAAAGGATTTGTAGTTAAGCCATTTTCTCCAAAGAAAATTGCGGCGATGTTGAAAAAGTTTTACCCAGAGCTTGATAACGTTTAATAGGCGCATTTATTTTGGGCAAAAAAAAACCGGCAAAAGCCGGTTTTTTTAATCTTGCAAAAACAAATTATAGCGCTTTAATTTTAGCAGCTAAACGGCTCTTATGACGAGCAGCTTTGTTTTTGTGGATTAGACCCTTAGTTGCGTAACGGTCTAGGATAGGTGTAGCAACAGAAAAAGCTTGCTGTGCAGCTTCTTTATCGCCAGCTTCAATAGCTACGATTACTTTTTTGAAGTAAGTACGCATCATTGAACGACGGCTTGCGTTGTGCTGACGGTTTTTTTCGCTTGTGATAGCGCGTTTTTTTGCAGACTTGATGTTAGCCAAGGTTTGCTCCTAACAATCTTAAATAAAGCTTAAATTAAAGGCCGTGGAATATGCCTGTTTTTATCATGAATGTCAATTTAATTTTAACAATCCAAGAAAAACTGCTCCTTATAACGAACATCAATTTGCCGCTTTAGCAGTTAATAGCGCTATTGTAACAAAGCAAGGGGTTCCAGCCTAGTGCTTTAAAGCGATTTATAAAAAAGACTATGGCATAATTAACTTAATTGCTGATTTTTAATATGGATTCATAGTGTCAAAAGGTTTGTTTCGTTCTGGGATGATTGTAAGTGCAATGACAATGATCTCGCGTATTTTAGGGCTAGTACGAGATGCCGTCGTAGCTAACTTGTTGGGCGCAGGCGCTGCGGCCGATGTATTTTTATTTGCTAACCGTATTCCTAATTTTTTACGCCGTTTATTTGCCGAAGGGGCTTTTGCGCAAGCATTTGTACCGGTATTAAGTGAAATTAAACAGCAGCAAGGCGATGAGAAGGTCAGAATATTTGTTGCCCAAGCCGCCGGCACGTTAGGCACTATTTTACTGATAGTGACGCTCTTTGGTGTGATAGCGTCACCTGTTATTGCTGCTTTATTCGGCACTGGTTGGTTTATTGATTGGTGGCAAGGTGGCCCTGACGCAGAAAAGTTTGAGCTTGCCAGTTCGCTATTAAAACTGACTTTTCCTTATTTGTTTTTTGTAAGCCTTGTGGCGCTCAGTGGCGCTGTGATGAACGTTTATAATCGTTTTGCCGTTGCGGCTTTTACCCCGGTGTTACTCAATGTATCCATTATTAGTTGTGCCATTTTATTACATGATCAGTTTTCTGTAGGCGCTTATGCGTTAGCTGTTGGCGTGTTTTTAGGAGGCGTGGTAC
The DNA here is from genome assembly GCF_001401785.1 of Pseudoalteromonas sp. P1-16-1b. Taxonomy (GTDB): domain Bacteria; phylum Pseudomonadota; class Gammaproteobacteria; order Enterobacterales; family Alteromonadaceae; genus Pseudoalteromonas; species Pseudoalteromonas undina. The sequence goes on from NZ_LKGQ01000002.1 coordinate 178,462, forward strand.
AGCTATTATTTCAACTGCCGTTTTTGTATAAAGCAAAAATGCTAGCGCGCCCGCGCTGGGGTTGGCAAGATGAAAATGTGAAAAAAGTACGCAAGTTAATGCTCCCAGCCTTATTTGGCGTATCAATTAGTCAAATTAACTTATTACTCGATACGGTAATAGCTTCATTATTGATGACAGGCTCTATCGCTTGGCTGTATTACTCAGATAGACTGATTGAATTCCCACTTGGTTTATTTGGCATTGGTATTGCGACGGTTATTTTACCTGCGCTGTCAAAATTACACAGCAGTAAAAAAAGTAGCGACTTTCAACATACCCTAGATTGGGGAGTGAGGTTTGTGATTTTTTTAGGGCTTCCAGCAATGATAGGATTGATGATTATAAGCCCACTTATTATTACCGTGCTGTTTGATCATGGCGCTTTCAAAGAAGCGGGCATCGATCATGTTAAGGCGGTGAGCTTAGGGGTGGTTGCCTACTCAGTGGGATTAGTCAGTTTTATGTTAATTAAAGTCCTCGCGCCTGGGTTTTATTCTCGCCAAGATACTAAAACACCGGTACGCATTGGTATTATTACTTTGGTACTAAATATGGTGTTTAATATTATGCTGGCACCATTTATTGGCTATTTAGGTTTGGCACTGGCAACCTCAATGTCGGCAAGTTGTAATGCCTACTTACTGTATCGACAGCTTAAAAAAGAGAATGTTTATCAGTTTTCCAGCATGAGTGGCTACTTCACTTTGAAGTGTTTGTTGGCAAGTATAACAATGGGCGCATTGGTTTGGTTTACTAGTAGGCAATATGACTGGGTTAGTTGGCACTTTAGCGAACAAGTTATGTTATTGGTTGTGTTATTAATTATTGCGATTGTTAGTTACTTTTTTATGTTGTTTTTGATGGGTGTTAGACTAAATACGATAAAAAGTGTAGCAATTACTGAATCAAATTAAAAAAAAGATTATAATCGGACACTCTGCGGCCCGAGGTCGCATTTTATCGCTCGCTGAAAAAGGCATTAGGTGGCATGGAGTTAATTAGAGGTATACACAATATACGCCCACAACACTTTGGTTGTGTGCTGACCATTGGTAATTTTGATGGTGTTCATTTGGGTCATGCTGCCGTATTAAAAGGGCTTTTAGCTGATGCAAAAGAAAATAATTTACCCAGCACTGTAATGTTATTTGAGCCTCAGCCACAGGAGTTTTTTGCAAAGAGTAACGCTCCGGCTAGGCTGACTCGACTGCGTGATAAACTTCGTCTATTGAGTAACTTAGGAATTGAACGCGTTATTTGTATTAGCTTTAATCAGGCTTTTGCAAACATGCATGCTGAGCAGTTTGTTAGCGATATTTTAATTAAAAAGCTGGGCGTTAAAGCATTAACGGTTGGTGATGATTTTAGGTTTGGTAAACAGCGCCAAGGTAACTTTAGTCTATTGGCAACTATGGGCACCCAAGTGGGAATGAGTGTTAAAAGCACTGCCAGCTTTAGGCAATTAAATGCTAGAGTAAGCAGTACCTTGATACGAGAAGCGCTTGCTGAAGGTGACTTAGTTAGTGCAAAAGTTATGCTTGGGCATAATTATGCAATATCTGGACGTGTTATTCATGGCTGGAAAAAAGGCCGCGAACTGGGTTTTAGAACGGCAAATATTGCACTAAAACGTCAAGTTTGTCCGGTCAATGGTGTATTTGCGGTTCAAGTGATGATCGCAGGAAAGCAAGTTTTTGGGGTGGCTAACATTGGAAACAAACCCACGTTTAATGGAACTCGTGCCTTATTAGAAGTTCACCTTTTTGATTTTGCACAAGATATTTATGGACAATTTATGCATGTGGAGTTAATTGAAAAACTCCGCAATGAGAAAAAATTCGAGACATTAACACAACTGACGGCACAAATAGCAACCGATGTTGCCGCCGCTAAGCAGTGTTTTGGTTTAAATTAGGTAGCCGATAGAAACGGAAAGTAGGATTAATGAGCGACTACAAACATACTTTGAATTTACCGGAAACAATGTTTCCAATGCGTGGCAATTTGGCACAACGTGAACCAAAAATGCTTAAAGCATGGTATGAAGACGACCTATACGGTCAAATTCGCAGCGCGAAGAAAGGTAAAAAAACTTTCATTTTGCATGACGGCCCTCCGTATGCAAACGGCGATATCCATTTAGGCCACTCAGTAAATAAAATATTAAAAGATATTATTGTTAAGTCTAAAACTTTATCAGACTTTGATGCGCCATACGTACCAGGTTGGGACTGTCATGGTTTACCAATCGAGCTAATGGTTGAGAAAAAAGTTGGTAAACCCGGTGTTAAGGTAACTGCGGCAGAGTTTCGTGAGAAATGTCGTGCCTATGCTAAAAAGCAAGTGGAAGGCCAAAAAGTAGACTTTAAACGTTTAGGCGTTTTTGGTGATTGGGATAAACCTTACCTAACCATGAACTTCGACTTTGAAGCTAATGCCATTCGTGTACTAGGCCGCATTATAAAAAATGGTCACCTTCATAAAGGTGCTAAGCCTGTGCATTGGTGTACAGATTGTGGTTCAGCATTAGCTGAGGCAGAAGTTGAATACCAAGATAAACAGTCTCCAGCTATTGATGTGCGTTTTACTTTTACAGATCAAGATGCGGTAGTTAACGCATTTGATTTAGCGGCTGGCCATACAGGAACTGGTAGCGTAGGAACCGTTATTTGGACTACGACACCATGGACTTTACCTGCGAACCGTGCGGTAGCTGTGCATGCTGATTTAGAATACGCGCTAGTACAAGTAGACGATGAAGGCGTTCAGCAACGTCTTATTATTGGCTCTGAGCTGGTTAAAGATGCGATGGATCGTTTTGGCTTTAACCATTTCCATATCCTTGGCTATGTTAAAGGCGCAGCACTTGAAAACTTAACCGTAGCGCACCCTTTTTATGACTTTAATGTTCCTGTTATTGTTGCTGAGCACGTAACGACAGATTCTGGTACGGGCATCGTGCATACTGCACCAGGTCATGGTCAAGAAGATTTCGTGGCAGGTCTTGAGTACAACCTTGAAGTAGCTAACCCTGTTGGCGCAAACGGTGTGTACTTACCTGATACTGAATTATTTGCCGGTCAACATGTGTTTAAAGCTAATGCGAGTGTAATTGAGGTATTAAAAGAAAATAATGCCCTTATGCATCACCATGCATTAACGCACAGCTACCCACATTGCTGGCGTCATAAAACGCCTATTATCTTCCGTGCCACACCACAATGGTTTGTTAGCATGGATCAGGCTAACTTGCGTCAAGATTCACTGGCTGAAATTAAAAATACTCAGTGGTTACCTGAATGGGGCGAAAGCCGTATTGCCAATATGGTTGAAGGCCGCCCTGATTGGTGTATTTCACGTCAACGTACCTGGGGTGTACCTATTGCGTTGTTTGTTGATAAAGACACGGGTGCATTACACCCAAATACTCAAGAGCTGATTGAACAAGCCGCGGCGCTAGTTGAAAAGTCAGGCATTCAAGCATGGTATGACCTAGAGCCAGCTACTTTACTAGGTGAAGAAGACGCACAACAATACATGAAAGTGCAAGACACACTCGATGTGTGGTTTGATTCAGGTGTAACTCATGCCTGTGTTGTTGATGCGCGTGAAGATTTAACCGGTCCTGCTGATTTATACCTAGAGGGTTCAGATCAACACCGTGGTTGGTTTATGTCATCAATGATGACCTCAGTGGCAATAAATGGTCATGCACCTTACAAGCAAGTGCTAACGCATGGCTTTACGGTTGATGAAAACGGCCGCAAAATGTCTAAGTCATTAGGTAATGTTATTTCACCACAAAATGTGATGAATAAACTAGGTGCTGATATTTTACGTTTATGGGTAGCATCAACTGATTACACGGCAGAAATGACGGTATCAGATGAAATATTCAAACGTTCAGCAGATCGCTACCGTCGTATTCGTAACACCAGCCGTTACTTACTTGCTAACCTCAGTGGTTTTGATCCAAAAACGGATCAAGTTGCTGTCGATGATATGGTTGAGCTTGATAAGTGGATTGTAGGGCGCGCAGCACAGTTACAAGATGACATTTTAGCAGCGTACGATAGCTACCAAATGCTATTAGTAACGCAAAAGCTAATGAACTTCTGTACCGGTGAGCTTGGTTCGTTCTACTTAGACGTTATAAAAGATCGTCAGTACACGGCAAAAAGCGACAGCCATGCACGTCGTTCTTGTCAAACCGCGCTATACCACATTGCTGAAGCAATGACGCGTTGGATGGCACCAATCATGAGCTTTACAGCACAAGAAATTTGGGAAGCACTTCCAGGTGAGCGCAGTGACTATGTATTTACTTCCACTTGGTATGAGGGCTTACAAGCACCAACAACGACCAAGTTTAGTAATGAAGACTGGCAAGCTATTTTAAATGTGCGTGACGAAGTGAACCGTCTGCTAGAAGCTGCGCGTAAAGAAGAAGTGATTGGCGCTACATTACAAGCAACGGTTAACTTGTTTGCAAGCAAAGAACTTGCAGCTAAGCTGGCGGCACTAGGTGATGAACTGCGCTTTGTTTTACTCACTTCAGCTGTAAATGTTACTGAGGTTGATAGCCAGCCTGCAGACTCACAAGTAACCGAAATTGAAGGTTTATACATTAGCGTATCAGCAACTGATGCTAAAAAGTGTGAGCGCTGTTGGCATTATAGTGAAGATGTAGGTATTGAACCTGCGCACCCTGAAATCTGTGGTCGTTGTGTTAGTAACGTTGACGGTGAAGGTGAAAAGCGTCAATTCGCTTAGGAGTTGTTTTTAGTGAGCAAACTAGCCCAAAAAAGTGGTTTAGTGTGGCTTTGGTTGAGTCTATTACTACTAGTAATAGACTTTGCCAGTAAAACACTGGTTGTAAATACCATGGCCTATGGTGAGTCAATTAATCTACTGCCTGTTTTTAGTATCACTTATGTACATAATTACGGTGCAGCTTACAGCTTTTTAAGCGAAGCGGGTGGCTGGCAACGTTGGTTTTTAAGTGTAATAGCAATTGCAATTAGTTGTTTGTTGGTATGGTGGTTAAAGCGCCTTCCTGCGTCTAATAAAGTATTGTGCAGTGCATATTCGTTAGTGTTAGCGGGTGCTATCGGTAACTTATACGACCGTGTTGCTTATGGATACGTTATTGACTTTTTACATGTGTTTTACGAAGACTCACATTTCCCCGTATTTAATATTGCAGACTGCGCTATTTGTATAGGCGCTGCATTATTACTATTTGACGCCTTTACAGGCGAAGAACCAAAGGAGCATAAAGCATGAGCCAAGCTGTAATTGGTGAAAACTCAGACGTTATTTTTCATTTTTCTATTAAACTAGAAGATGGCTCTGCCGCTGACTCAACAAAAGTACATAACAAACCTGCTAAGCTCACTATGGGTGATGGCAGCTTAACCGCTAACTTTGAAAAATGTTTGCTTGGCCTAACTGCGGGTGAAAGCAAAACATTTGAACTTGAGCCTGAAGATGCCTTTGGTCAACCCAATCCAGATAATATTTATTATGTAGATCGTAGTAAGTTTGGTGCAGAAACACCGGCTAAAGTAGGTGCGATTATTGCCTTTACTCAACCTGATGGTACTGAGCTTCCAGGCCTGGTTCGTGAAGTGCAAGGTGAGTCAGTCACTATCGATTTTAACCACCCATTAGCAGGTCAACGTTTAACGTTTGAGGTTGATATTATTGAGGTACAAGGTTAATGGAAATATTACTAGCTAATCCACGAGGCTTTTGCGCCGGTGTTGACCGCGCAATTAGTATTGTTGAGCGCGCTTTAGATATTTTTGAAAAACCAATCTATGTAAGACACGAAGTGGTGCATAACCGTTATGTAGTCGATGGTTTAAAAAATCGCGGCGCCGTGTTTGTTGAAGAACTAGATCAGGTTCCAGATGACAGCATTGTTATTTTCAGCGCTCATGGTGTATCTCAGGCTGTTCGCTCAGAGGCTAAACGCAGAGAGTTAAAAGTATTTGATGCAACCTGTCCGTTAGTGACTAAGGTGCATATGGAAGTAACGCGTGCTAGTAAAAAAGGTATTGAATGCATCTTAATTGGTCACCACGGACACCCTGAGGTTGAGGGTACTATGGGTCAATACGATAACGAGCAAGGTGGTATTTACCTTGTTGAAACGGTTGATGATGTGTTAAAGCTTGATGTAAAAAATGCGGATAATCTTTTTTACTGCAGCCAAACAACTCTATCTGTAGATGATACTGCCGATGTGATTGATGCTTTACGTAGTAAATTTCCTGCAATCGATGGCCCACGTAAAGATGATATTTGTTATGCAACGCAAAACCGTCAAGATGCGGTTCGTGATTTAGCTGATAAAGTAGATGTGTTATTAGTTGTGGGTGCTAAAAATAGCTCCAACTCTAATCGCTTACGAGAGCTGGCAGATAAAATGGGGACGCAAGCCTATTTAATTGATGATGCTAGTAATGTTGAAGCATCATGGTTTGATGGTATCAATAGTGTAGGTGTGACTGCCGGTGCTTCAGCTCCTGAGGTATTAGTTCAGCAAGTCATTACTCGTTTAAAAGAGCTTGGTGGTACGCAAGTAACCGAGAACCCAGGTGAAGAAGAAAACATCGTTTTTGCTGTACCAGTAGAGCTGCGTTAGTCTATTAATAGATAAAAGGAGGGCCGAATGAGTAAGCAACTGACACCAGATGCACTACTTTTTTCGGCCCTTTTTAATGAGCGTGGTGTACTTGCATCCCTCGTAGTAACACAAGTCGTGGCTATTATTTTAGCTTTTGCTCCTAATGCTGGCGGTGACATATGGCTGCACTTGGGAGAGATTAGTTTATTTCTTCATGTAACAGTATTAGTCAGTACCTCTTTTTTATACATTTGCCGGCGATTTCTTGCAAAACAGCCTCAGTTTATTCAGCTTAGTTTTTTTATTGCTGTATATAGTCTGAGCACTGCTTTATTTAGTCTGGCTTTTTCTCATATTGCTTTTGATATAGAAAACGAAAAACAACTTACGTTTTTTGTGTTACGTAATTGCATTATTGTATTTTTGCTTACCTTACTTTTTGTACAATTTTTGCTTATTCATTTTGAAAAAGAACAGCAAGCCAAAGCACTCTCTCGAGCGGAGCTTGATGCCTTGCAGGCGCGGATCAGACCCCATTTTTTATATAATAGTTTGAATACGGCAGCAGAATTAACGCATCATGACGTTGAAGCTGCTGAGAATGCTATTTTGGCATTAGCAGCGCTTTCGCAAGCTGCAATGCGTTCAGGGCAAAGTGTATTACTCAGTGATGAAATAATATTAACTAAACAATATATTGCTCTTGAATCATGGCGTTTTGCAGAGCGTTTACAGGTTGAGTGGTTATTACCAGAAAACCTCCCTGCGCTCTATATTCCATATCTAACATTACAACCTTTGGTAGAGAACGCAGTATGTCATGGTGTAGAGCCCAGCCAAAGTGGTGCTACCATTAGTATTGAGTTGCATGTTACAACACATTATTTAACCTTGATTGTAACTAACCCTGTACCTACTGAAACTGCTAATACTAGAGAGCATAACGGTATGGCAATTGATAATATCCGTTCTCGTTTAAGTATTTATTATAAAGGTCGGGCGCAATTGACTATAACCAACAAAGAAAATAAATTTAGAGTTAAAGTGGTTATCCCAAAACAAACAGAGAAAATGTTATGAATGTACTGATTGTAGATGATGAACCCTTAGCAAGAGCACGCTTAAAGCGTTTACTTGGTCAAAGCCATACATCCCTTCATGTGCAAGGTGAGGCCGATAATGGCAATGACGCTTTAATGAAAATAGAAGAGCTTCAGCCTGATTTAGTGTTTTTAGATGTTGACATGCCAGGCTTAAATGGCATCGAAGTAGCTAATCAACTCAATGGCTTGGCGGTTCCCCCTGCGATTATTTTTATAACCGCTCACCCTGAGCATGCACTTGATGCACTGCAACTAAATGCAGCTGGGTATTTAGTAAAACCTATATCAGTAAAAAGTTTGCAACATGCATTACAACAGCTAGGACGTTTAAACAGAGTACACCTGCAACAGCAACATACAGAAAAAGTAACGTATCAACTGGCCGGCACTATCAGAAGTATTGAAATAGAGAGTATTTTTTATTTTAACGCAGAGGAAAAGTATACCAAGGTTGTGTTTGATCAAGGGGAAGCTTTAATTGAGGACAGTTTAAAGCATCTTGAAATGCAATACCCGCATCATTTATTAAGAATTCATCGACATACTTTGGTGAATAAGAACAAAATCATTGCCCTACATACGCTTAAAAACCATCAACATGTTATTGAGCTACAAGGCTGTAGCGCTTTTTTAGCTGTAAGTCGTCGAGCACTCAAAAGCGTAAAAAGCGAACTTTAATACACCTACCCATTAACCGCTTATCAACATAATTAACCGTTAGTCATGGTTCTAGTTGAATCTAATTTTTAATTGCATACACTTATTGTTAGATAATTATTATTTGGTTTAAGTATGTTCTCGACTGTATTTAAGTTTCAAAAGGGCTTTACTCTCATCGAAGTTCTGATTGCTTTCATTATTTTAAGCTTTGGCTTACTCGGTGCGGTGGCTTTACAAGCAAAAGCAAAGCAAGCAAGTTTTGATTCAATGCAACGTGCTGCTGCTGTTGCGCTTGGTAATGATATTATTCAACGTATTCGAGCAAACGATACTTCGCAACTCGCGACCCATTATGATGTAGAGTTTACCAGTGAAACCACTAAGAAACCGTCTAAAACATGTTTTACAAGCTCTTGTAGTAACACACAAATAGCTAGTTTAGATATCGAGCAATGGAAACGTGCTATCCGAGCCCGAGAGAATACCGGATCACTTGATGGGGCAACTGTGTGTATTAACCCTGAAGTTGTAGGGGGGTCTGGGGGGAAAGCATATAACATAGAGGTTATTGTTTCTTGGCAGGGTCGCCAAGAATTTAAAGCGAGTGAGGCCACAGGTAAAATTAGCTGTGGTGTTGCAGATAAAAAACGTCGCTTAGTCGTGCTTAATAGCTATGTATACGTTAGGAGCTAAAATGAAGCAAACAGGATTTACACTCATTGAAATGATGATATCTCTATTTATAGGGGGATTAATTTTGGGTGGGGTGATGTTTACTTATATCGGTATGAAAGTAACCACCAAAGACACAATGACTATAGGTGAGTTACAAGAATCAGGTCGCTTAGCTATAAATATTATGCAACGTGATATTGAGCAGGTTGGTTTTTGGGGAACATTTTATGATGATTCTTTCACCGTTATAAACACATCATCATTGTCGAATCCTACAGGTGATTGTTTTGAAGGTCTCAATAACGGTAGCTTTCCTGATTTAACCAGCAGCAGTAACTTTAAAACGCTTTATGCAAAAACAGCTACTAGTTCAAGTGAACTTAATTGCGTTAATAACCCTTTAGCAGGCACTGATATTTTACAGGTTAAGTTTTTACAAGGAAACCAACTAGAAGTGGATGCCGCAGGTGTTAATGAAACGCAAAGTGATGAGAATTATTTTATTGCTGAGCAAGAAAGTGCTCGCTTTGAGCGAGGTGTTGTTGACCCTACTAGCATAAATATTAATGCGTCGGTATGGCCGTATAGTCATCACAGCTATTATATTTCAGAGCAAACTTATACGGTAAATAATAAGAGCCTTACTGTACCTGCACTAATGCGAAAACGTTTGGTGGGAGGGTCTATAAACACTGAAACCATAATGGAAGGCGTGGAAAATATGCGTTTTGTTTTTGGTCTAGATACTACCAGCGACAGCCGTGTTGATACATACAAAAGCATCAATGATATGAATGTCAGTGACTGGGAAAATCGTAAAGGCATTTTAACAGTACAAGTTTTTTTATTGATCAGAGCATTGCAGCCTGATCCAGGTCTTAAAATTAAGAACCAAACGTACGTATTAGGGGAAGATGCTAATAGTCGCACTCTCACTTTTTCAGATAATTTCAGACGAACTGTTTTCACGACGACTATTCGTTTAAATAACGTGGGAGCAAATTTATGGCGTATTTAACGCAGATGAAAAATAAACAACAGGGCGTTGTACTTATTACAGCGCTTATTATGGTCATAGCAGTGACAGGAATTGCGGTTACTTTAATGAGCAGTAGTAGTATTGATATTAAAATTACCAACGCAGCCCAAGAGCGCGAGGTTGCAGAAAACCAACTAATTGGTGAAGTGCAGCGTATAATTGCTGACGAAGTCAGTAAAGGAGCTGCCAATCAGTTCTTTTTGACCCCTGAAGAAGTTTCAGACAAGGGTATTGTTATGGCTGAACGTGATGATATGAAAAGCAATATGATTAATTTAAACAATGGTGTACTCGATTTAGAATGCCCTCGTCGTTTTAGTTTTACTGCTGGTATCTCATGCAACATGGTACAAGTTTCAACAACCATAGAATATGGCTCTAAAAGTAAGCACCAGCTTACAATTGTGACCGGCGTAGCCCAAGAGATGGCTAGCATAAGTAAGGGGATTTAAAATGAAACTTACGTTAAAGAGAGTACTCATTTCTATATTTTGTGTATTAATTAGTTTATCAGCGAATGGTGAAGACATAGAGCTTTATGTTAACCACAATGTGGAAACTAATGAAAAGCCACGTGTTATTATGATTTTTGATACCTCGGGAAGTATGGCCTGGGATGTAAACGATGGCAATGCCTGCTATAAAAGAAGCGGTAATAGTTATTACGAGGTTGATTGCTTTGAAAGTAAAGATAGCTATAAACGAAATGAGCAATGTTACAAAAGAACTAGTTACTACAATTATGAAGCCACATGTAGTGATAGTCGTTTAAGAGTTGCACAAAATGCGATTACACAGTTAGTGAACGATAATGATGATATCGAATTTGGTTTAATGCGCTTTAATGGTAGTAATGGTGGGTATGTACTAGCCAGAGTTGGTGCTGCAAAATCAACGTTGCTAAATAAAGTTGATGAGCTACCTGCCAGCGGATCAACCCCATTAACTGAAACATTGTGGGAAGCGTATTTATATATAACAGGCCAAAACGTTTACTATGGAGGTAATACTAATAATCGAGATTTTACCGCAGAGTCATCAGGAGTTTATAAATCACCCTTTGCCCCTGTAGCGGGTGAGCCATTACGTTGTGATAATAGTATCAACATTATTTTAATGACGGACGGTGACCCTACAAACGACTCTAACAGAAATAATGATATATATAATCTTCATAATGACTATTTTTCTGAAAATGCACCTGCTGTTAGTAATAGTTATTTAGCAGCACTGGCGAAAATTATCCATGGTACAGATGATGTAAAAGTTGATTTGTATAGCAAAACCAATAATGTGCTTGATATTGGACGTGTATTTCCTATTGGTTTTGGTACGGGTATGAGCAACTCAGGAAAGAACCTACTTACTGAGACAGCAAACTACGGCGGTGGACAGTATTTACATGCAAATACTGCAGCACAATTATCAGACGCACTCAAAAATACGATTTCTCGTATTCGTGAAGTAAACGATAGTTTTTCATCGCCATCAGTGGCCAGTAATAACGTAGATCAAACTCGAAGCCGTGATGCTATTTATTTTGCAATGTTTTATCCAGAAACAGGTGCGCGCTGGCGTGGCAACCTCAAAAAGTTAAAAGTCTCAGGTAGTCAGATTGTTGACGCAACTAACAAGCCTGCTCTTAATAGCGAAGGTTTAATTTCAAAAGATGCAAAAACATTTTGGCTTCCTGCAGGCCAACCCGCTGACGGTAATGCTGTTGCACAAGGTGGTGTGAATCATTATTTAAGCACGATAGATCCGCTTGCTCGTAATTTATTTACGGAGAATCAAGGCTCTGTTGTTAGTTTTAATACTTCGGTTGTTAGTGACATTCTTAGCGGGGTTACCAATAACCCGTTGTCCCTATCTAGTCAAGATGTGAATTGGGCAAGAGGGGTCGACGTTGATGATGAGGATAAAGATGGTTCATCACAAGATCAACGCTCTGATATTTTTGGCGACCCATTACATTCAAAACCTATTGCCATCGACTATGGCAATGATGATATACGAATTCTTATAGGAACAAATGCTGGATTTTTACATATGTTTAAAGATGCCGGTGAGACTGTAAGTGAAAGCTGGGCGTTTATACCTTCAGCATTATTTGACATTATTAAACCACTCAGAAATAAACAAGCGGATAGTAAAGTATATGGTATGGACGGCCCTATCAGTGTTTACTTTAGTAATAAGAGTTTAAATAGCGAAGGTTTAAATGACGGTATTATAGATGCTAGTAAAGGAGATGCTGTTTGGGCTTTTGCTGGTATGCGTCGTGGTGGCAAGAATTATTACGGCTTAGATATTACAAACCCGAACCAGCCAAAGCGCCTTTGGAGCAAACCAATTGAAGGCGGCAAAGGCGACTTTACGGAATTAGCACAAACATGGTCAAAACCGCAAATAGCTTATATTAAAGCTTTTGGTAATAAACCTTTACTCATATTTGGTGCTGGTTACGATATTAATAAAGACGCCGCAATTAGGTCTGAGGACACCAGCGGCCGGGGCATTTATATTGTTGAAGCAAAAACTGGCAGTTTAGTTTGGGCGTTAACCCCAGATAGCAATGGTTTTAAAGGTAAGCATAGCATTGCCGCTGATTTAACTACGCTTGATTCAGATTATGACGGCTATATTGACCGAATTTATGCTTCAGATACCGGTGGTAATATTTGGCGCATTGATATGCCAGGAGAAGATAGCAGCGAGTTCAGCCATTTCAAACTTGCAGAGCTTGGTAGCAATCAAAATACCCAAGATAGACGCTTCTTTTATAAACCTTTGATTGCGCGTACCTTGTTTAGTAAAGTAACGGAGACGACCATCAACGGTGATAAAGTTATTACCCGTTTAGATACTCCTTATGATGCAGTTGTTATTGGCAGTGGTAATCGTTCAAAACCAACGAATACAAATGAGCAAGATCAATTGTTTATGATCCGTGATGAAAATACGCTGACACGCTCATTTAAAATCAATGCGCCTGCTGCAATTAAACCATCCGACTTAATGATTATGAACGATGACCCGTTTGGTAATACTCTAGATGACATAGATGGTTTTAATCTTGTTGAAGCTGAGTTGGCAAAAAAGAAAGGGTGGCGCTATGAATTAGCCAAAGGTGAAAAGTCATTAGCTGCAGCTACTGTTGTTGGTGGGGTTGCTTATTTTACCTCTTTCACGCCAGCATCTGATGCCGTTGTAGAGAATCAATGTTCTTTAAGTGGGGGCGGTGGTGCGCTTTATGCGTTTCATTTGCATTATGGTACAAAAGTGTATGATCAGCTCAAATTTGCAACCAGTTATGACGTACCCGATACACCACAGCTTTATTTTGGTGCAACTAACTCTTGTACCGATTCGAACGGTGATGGAAAGTGTGATGATAATCCTGAAGAAGACGTTATCGAAGAAAGTCAGTTTTTTCTAATTGGCCCTGGAATAAAAGGTGAGCAAGCCGAAAACCCTCTTAAACCTGTAGAAATTACAGGACCTGGTTTAAAAGTGGTTGACGGTACAATCAAGCTGGTTAATGATAAAGAACCCATTGGTTTTGGCTTTAAAACGCAGCAAACATATATTTATAAGCGTGAAGAAAACGACGAAATAAACAATTAAGGGCTGTATATGAACAAGACACAACAAGGATTCACATTAATTGAGTTAATGATCACAGTTGCGATTGTTGGCATCATTGCTGCAGTTGCACTGCCGAATTACACTGAGTATGTAAAAAGGGCATCACGCGCGGAAGCTGCATCTGCGCTGTTAGATGCGGCAAACAAGCAAGAGCAATACTTTGTAGATAACCGAGTTTATTCGACTTCGTTTAGCGACTTAGGTATTCAAAGTAAAACTGAAAACGGGCATTTTGAGTTGGCAATTAATGTGGTTGATAGCAATGAATTTACAATTACAGCTAAACCCATCGCTGGAGCGGTGAAAGGGGATGCTGATTGTACTGAGCTGTCTATTAATGACTTAGGCTTAAAAGGGGCTAAAGGGACCAAAGGTAAATCAGATATAAATTATTGTTGGGGTAGATAATGCAGGTAAACCTTACTCTGGATTATATACCCATCTCAAGTAGCTGCTTTTAGCGCTAATGGCGTTGAATTTACTTGCAATAGCCCAGCTGTTGACGGGAAAATCCACCTTGTTTTCACTGTGAGTCTCTGGCTAGAGGAAATAAACCTAGCTATCACTATTATCCAATATATTAGTAAATCTCTTAACCAGAGTTCAGGTTAGTTATTTTTGCATCTATTTGTGGACTTTATCCGTATGCGACCTGTTTGACTTATAGAAAGAGCAAGCCCTTCAAGGCTTGCTTTTTCGCTATTAGGGCAATAGATAAAAGTACCGTTTTGAAAGCCATTTAAAGAGCCGTCAGGTCTAAAAGTGATTGCAGTGCGAGGGTACTCTAAGCTATCAGAGGGATGGGTATGTTCAAAGGTACTAATAAGACGTTCGTCATTATCCAAAGATGTTGACTTGTCATTATCAGTAAATAGTGACACACCCGTGTGCCACTCACCATCTAAACATTGTTTATCTTTTAAAGCGCAAAGAGTTACGTAGCTGCCATGCTCTATAGCATAAAGACGTGCTAAATTAATATTTCGGTGTAATAAATTTACCTGATTATCAGCGCGATTGAGCGCCAAGAAATCAGGAACAAACCATAAAGAGAGTTGGCTCAGTATTGCTATAACTGAAATGGTTATTAGCAATTCTACTAGCGTAACGCCATCGTTTTTGTGAACACTTATAATTAACTTCATCCCTGAAGCCTTACATTGAACAGTCCATTATATTAGTTTAGTAAATAATCAAAAAACGACAAAGTATGAAATGGCTTTTAGCTGCAGGTTTGAGTTGTGTCACCTATATAAAAAGCAGTCCCTGATTGAGACAGTGTTAACCCTTTATTATTTTCATTAGTACCATTAGGGCAAAAAATAAAATTTCCAGGTTTAGTGGTGATACGACCGCTGGTGTTAAACCGTATTCGTCTATCTCCAGCTGTGAATGTTACCTTATCATTAAGGTTAATTTTTTCCATAACGCGAATTAAGCTGTCAGATGAGGAATTATATTGACCATCATTATCTGCATCAATAAAGGTAATAATAACTTTATTACCATCCCACCTTGCTCGGCATTGCATACTATCATCATTATTTTTAACCTCCGAATGCTGAGCTGCACAAATAACCACGATTTCATCAGTACTAGCTGCTTGTGATCGCGCAAAACTAATATTACGCTTTAGCTCCAATAAAAAGTTTTCGCCTCGGTTTTCTTCCAGCATATCGCTACTATTCCATATTGCAATACTCGCTATTATCGCAACAATAGCAACGGTAACCATTAACTCTAATAGAGTAAATCCTGTATGCTTGGTTTTCATATAAATCTCATTAACTCGATGATGTTGAAAGGTCAACAGACCCTAGTATAGTTATTTTTATTAAAATAATCATACCATGATTATTTTTCACCTGTGCTATTCAATCACTTTGTTTGCTATGAACCTCATGATTGTCTAAAATCGAGGCAACTGAGGCTTTCAAAAGTAACTAATATGAAAAAAATAGAAGCAATCATTAAACCGTTTAAGCTCGATGATGTGCGCGAAGCACTTTCTGATGTTGGTATTACGGGTATGACAGTAAGTGAAGTAAAAGGGTTTGGGCGTCAAAAAGGCCACACTGAGCTATACCGTGGTGCAGAGTATATGGTTGATTTTTTACCTAAGGTAAAGCTGGACATTGTGCTTGGTGATGAAGATGTAGAACGTGCTATTGATATGATTGTTAAAACCGCACAAACAGGTAAAATTGGTGATGGTAAAATATTTGTCACTGAGGTAGAGCGTGTTGTTCGTATTCGTACCGCAGAAGAAGATGAAGACGCAATATAATCGTTGTCTTTAGTATAAAAAAGGCGCTACTTTAATTTAAAAGTAGCGCCTTTTTTGTGTTATTTATTTCTACTGTTAAATTTGCGTGTTTGCGCTGCATTATCACTTAATTCAGTTAACCCAAGCTTATCGTAGCTTTTTTCCATCATGGCTAATGCTGCATCAAGGTAGCTACTTTGTGAGTAGTGTTCTACCACATATTTGCCGCGATTCGCAGCTGCTAAATAGGCTTCACGTTCATAATAGTAAGTCGCAACCTTCAGCTCATAACGAGCCATACGGTTTAATAACCAAACTAAACGACGTTTTGCCTCCGGCGCATAATCACTTTCTGGAAAACGTTTAACTAAGGTTGATAAGTCGGTATAAGCAACACGGGTGCGTTTAGCATCTCTGTCGGCTCTATCTACACCAAAGTATTCTTGGAAAGCATTTTTATCAGCTTTAATATTAACCAAACCACGCATGTAATACATGTAATCTAAATCTTTGTGGTTTGGGTTTAAGCGAATGAAGCGGTCAATTGTCGCGAGTGCTTGCTCTGTATTACCTGATTGGTAATGTGCATACACTAAATCCATTTGTACTTGCTTTGAAAACGGGCCAAACGGGTAGCGAGAATCAATTGCCGCTAACAGTTCAATTGCACGTGCGTATAAACCAGAATCAAGCGTTTGTTTTGCATCTTCGTATAGTGCTTGTGCTGATCTGTTTGGTACTCGTTGAATATCTTCTTGGTCAGGCGCAGACGAACAAGCTCCTAAACTAAGCACTGAAACTGAAAAAACAATGGCGAATGCACGTTTCCCTATTTTATTTATCATTTTATTTGTTACCTTCGATGTCTTCGGCTAGGCCAAGTGGGTAAAACCGAGTAAACTATGCGTATTATGTTATGCTTTTATTAAAAGCGATTCTAACCCAGTCAAGCAAAGCTTGCACTGGTAAATTGGGTAAAGTTACTAATGTCAGAGCAAATATCTCTCCAAGCCGAGGTCCCAACAGACTTAGGTGGTAAACGTCTAGACCAAGTATTAGCACAATTGTTCCCTGATTATTCACGATCACGGATAAAAACGTGGATTTTAGATGATAAAATCACCGTTGATGGCGAAATTTTCAACACCCCGCGTGAAAAATTACTCGGTGGTGAAGTTGTGGCTGTTGAAACAACAATAGAAGCACCTCGTGAATACGAAGCACAAGATATCAAATTAAACATCGTTTATGAAGACGATGATATTTTAGTTATCAATAAACCAATGGGATTAGTGGTTCATCCGGGCGCAGGCAATCCTGACGGTACGGTGTTAAATGCGTTACTTCATCATTTTCCAGACATTATCAACGTGCCACGCGCGGGTATAGTGCATCGTCTAGATAAAGACACCACAGGTTTAATGGTTGTCGCGAAAACGATTCAGGCACAAACTCACCTGGTGAAAGCCTTACAAAAGCGCGAAAATTTCACACGTGAATATGAAGCGTTATGTAATGGTACTATGACTGCCGGTGGTATGGTTGAAAAAGCGATTGGCCGCCATCCAACTCAGCGTACGCATATGGCAGTTCATGAAATGGGTAAACCAGCGATTACGCATTACCGTGTAGCAGAAAAGTTCCGTGCTCATACTCGTTTGCGTTTACGCCTTGAAACCGGACGTACGCATCAAATTCGCGTGCATATGGCGTACTTAAACCACCCATTAATTGGCGATCAATCTTATGGCGGCCGTCCTCGTCCACCAAAAGGGGCAACGCCTGAGCTGTTTGAGTTACTGCGTAGCTTTAAGCGTCAAGCGCTGCATGCCGTTAAATTAAGCATTGCTCATCCAATTACCGGTGAAATGATGACCTGGCAAGCACCTATCCCTGATGATATGGTTCAGATGACTCAAGCACTGCGTGAAGATACAAAAGCAAATCCAGACATAGCTAGTTAATTATGTCTGGCTTATCAGCTACATGGCAATCTATTCAGGGTGTAGGCACATTGAGTACTACACGGGATGGAGGCGTATCAAAGCCTCCATTTGATAGCTTGAATTTAGGATTGCATGTAGGTGATAACAGCCAAGATGTATTAACCAATCGAGCGCATGTAAATAGTTACATACCTAATCCTGCTGTTTGGTTAAATCAGGTTCATAGCGCTGATGTAATTAGAGTGGATGAAGGGTTTGATTTTAACCAAACTCTGACGGGGGATGCGCTTTACACGCAATTATATAATCAACCTTTAGCTATAATGACCGCTGACTGTTTACCTATTTTACTTACCTCAAGCGATGGCCAGGAAGTGGCTGCAATTCACGCCGGTTGGCGAGGGTTAGCGCAAGGAATCATTAATAATACAGTTGGCTATTTTAAACATGCACCAACGAACTTACATGCTTGGTTAGGTCCTGCAATAGGGGCTAACCAATTTGAAGTAGGCCAAGAGGTCGTTGCAACATTTACAGCCAACAATCCAACTTTGCATGATGCGTTTAAACCTAAAAATAACGATAAATATTTAGCTGATATTTATTACATAGCGCGTATTTTGCTAAACCAACGGGGTGTTGTGAATATTAGTGGTGGTGAATACTGCACGTTCTCTCAAAAAAATCAGTTTTTTTCTTATCGACGTGACGGCCAAACCGGTCGTATGGCAAGTTTGATCTGGCGCAAGTAAATTACTATTAAGTGATTATTTTTCCCTCAATACCTTGAACAAATCCGCTAACATACCCATTTATAAAGTAATTAGTTTTTTTATAGGTAAACCCCCATGCGTTTAGATAGATTTACAAGTAAATTTCAGTCTGCGCTTTCAGATGCGCAATCATTAGCGCTAGGTCGCGATCATCAATTTATTGAACCCGTTCACCTTATGTATGCTTTATTAAAGCAAAGTGGTTCAAGTGTGCGTGCCTTATTTGCACAAATGGGCATTAGTATTGACGAGCTCAATACCAAACTATCTCAAGAGATAGAAAAGTTATTTAAAGTGGAAGGTGTTGGTGGCGATGTGCAATTGTCAAACAACATGGTTTCACTTATTAATCTGTGTGACAAGTATGCCCAAAAACGCAAAGATAAATATATCTCAAGCGAACTGTTTGTTTTAGTTGCATGTGAAGATAAAGGGCCGCTTGGCAGTGTATTTAAAGCACTTAATATCACTGCTAACAAAGTTGAAACTGCCATAGAAGCAATTCGCGGTGGTCAAAAAGTTGATGATCCTAATGCTGAAGAAACTCGTCAAGCACTTGAAAAGTACACTATTGATTTAACTGAGCGGGCGGAGCAAGGTAAGCTTGACCCTGTAATCGGCCGTGATGATGAAATTCGTCGCACCATCCAAGTATTACAACGCCGCACCAAAAACAATCCTGTGTTAATTGGTGAGCCAGGGGTGGGTAAAACCGCGATTGCCGAAGGGCTTGCGCAACGTATTATTAATGGGGAAGTGCCAGAGGGCTTAAAAAATAAGCGCGTACTCTCGCTTGATTTAGGCGCGTTGGTTGCTGGGGCCAAATACCGAGGTGAATTTGAAGAGCGTTTAAAATCAGTTTTAAATGAATTGGCCAAAGAAGAAGGCCAAGTGATTTTGTTTATTGATGAAATTCATACCATTGTTGGCGCTGGTAAAAGTGATGGCGCTATGGATGCGGGTAACATGTTAAAACCTGCATTAGCACGTGGGGAACTCCATTGTGTAGGTGCAACGACCTTAGATGAATATCGTAAATACATTGAAAAAGATGCTGCACTTGAGCGCCGTTTCCAAAAAGTATTAATTGAAGAGCCATCGGTTGAAGATACTATCGCTATATTACGTGGTCTAAAAGAGCGTTACGAATTACATCACTCAGTGGAAATCACCGATCCGGCAATTGTTGCTGCAGCGCAGTTATCACATCGCTATATTAGTGATCGCCAATTACCTGATAAAGCAATTGATTTAATTGACGAAGCGGGCTCTTCTATTCGACTGCAAATTGATTCAAAACCTGAAGCCTTAGATAAGTTAGAGCGTCGTATCATTCAGTTAAAAATTGAAGATAACGCCTTGGCTAAAGAAAAAGACGAGGCGAGTCAAAAGCGCCGTGCAGAAATGGTTGAGCTGATCACTGAGCTTGAGGTGCAATACCGTGAACTCGATGAAGTATGGAATGCCGAAAAAGCGTCTTTGCAAGGTACGCAAGTCATTAAAGCTGAGCTTGAACAGGCACGACTTGATTTAGAAGTGGCACGCAGAGCAAGCGATTTACAGCGCATGTCAGAACTGCAATATGGTCGTATACCCGAGCTTGAGCGTAAGCTTGATTTAGCATCACAAGCCGAAATGCAAGAAATGAGCTTACTTAAAAACCAAGTGGGCGAAGATGAAATAGCTGAGATTTTATCACGTTGGACTGGTATTCCGGTGGCACGTATGCTTCAAGGTGAGCGTGAAAAACTATTGCAAATGGAAGAGCAGTTGCACAATAAAGTGATAGGGCAAGATGAAGCGGTGGTTGCTGTGGCTAATGCCATCCGTCGTTCGCGTGCAGGGCTTGCTGATCCGAATCGTCCGATAGGCTCATTTTTATTCTTAGGACCAACAGGGGTGGGTAAAACAGAGCTAACGAAAGCATTGGCTGGCTATATGTTTGACACCGAAAGTGCCATGGTACGCATTGATATGTCTGAGTTTATGGAAAAACACTCAGTGGCGCGTTTAGTTGGTGCTCCTCCTGGTTATGTAGGTTACGAAGAAGGGGGCTACTTAACGGAAGCCGTTCGTCGTAAGCCGTATTCGGTTATCTTGCTTGATGAAATAGAAAAAGCGCATCCAGATGTGTTTAATATTTTATTACAAGTTCTTGATGATGGTCGTTTAACTGATGGTCAAGGACGTACTGTTGATTTTAAAAATACGGTTATCATTATGACCTCTAACTTAGGTTCAGACATTATCCAAGAGCAATCGGGAAGTAATGACTATGACGAGCTTAAAGCAAAGGTAATGGGTGTACTGCATAATGAGTTCAGGCCTGAATTTATTAACCGTATTGATGAAACAGTAGTGTTCCACTCACTTGCACATAGTCATATTAAAGAAATCGCAGATATACAGTTAAGTAAATTGCGTGAACGATTAACTGAGATGGGCTATTTACTTGAATTGACGGATGCTGCGCTTGAGCGGATTGCTGCCAGTGGTTTTGATCCGGTTTATGGCGCTCGCCCACTTAAGCGTGCAATACAACAGACCATTGAAAACCCGTTAGCACAAAAGCTGCTTAATAATGATTTTCAACCAGGCTGCATCATTGTTATTGATGCAAGTGGTGAGGGCTTAGAGTTTACTAGCCGATAATCTGAAGCACAGCAAAAAGCCGCTGAAAATAGCGGCTTTTTTGTTTTTGATTCAAAGGAGTGGATTAAACTTTAAAGGTAAGCAGTAAATCATTTACTTTTCGTGACCCTTCGACCAATTCAGCAGCGCCATGCGCTACGCTATAACTAAGCTGTAAATTGTCATCCCCCAAGCCTTTAATTTTTTCAACATTGCAGCCAATATCTCGACTTACCACTTGTTGTTGCTCTGCGGCGGCTGAGATGTCGGTAGCAAGTTGTGAAATTTCACTAATTTGAATGAAAATACTATCTAGCTCTTGTTGTGTTTGCCCTGTGGTGTTAACACAGTCATCGGCTTGTTGTTTTGTGCTCTGCATGATTTTAGACCAGCTGAACAAGGTGTCTTGAATCTCTTTAATGGAGCTATGAATTTGTGCTGTGGCGTTTTGAGTACGTGAGGACAATGCGCGTACTTCATCAGCAACCACCGCAAAACCTCGACCATGCTCACCAGCACGGGCAGCTTCAATCGCGGCGTTCAGTGCTAACAAATTAGTTTGCTCTGCAATACCTTCTATTTCACTCATTACCTGACCAATTTTATCAGCTTCAGAGGCCAGCCCTGTGGCTGTGGTTGCCGCTTGCTCAACTTGCATGGCTAAGTCAGATACCATTTTGCTGTTATCGGCAATATGACTTTTTATATCAGAGCAGCTTTGATAGGTGATCCCCACTTTATCTGCGGTATCATTGGTATTATTAGAAATTTCACCAATGGTGGTGCTCATTTGTGACATTGCTGTGGCTATTTGCTCAAGCTGGGTTCCCTGAGAAGAAATACCTTGTTCGGTCAGCGTAGATTGTTGATCTAAGCCTTGGGCAATGGTATTAAAACTCAAGGTTGAGTCTTTAACACGACCGAGTACCGTTTTTAACTTGGCGCAAAGCATTTGCTCTCGGTAATCACTAATACTGTGAGGGTGTGAACCACTAAATACATAACGAGACACCGAATCTGCCTGGCTTTTTTGCTGCTTTAGAGTTGCAGGTGTTGCTATTAGCTCATCATAATTTAAAGCTAAAATGATAAAACACACCACCAAGTTAACCGCTGCAATTGCGATTGACCCCCAAATAGCGACACTAGCTAACCAAACTAAAACACCGGCTATGCTCAAGCTCTGTCTGAGTGAGGTGTGCTCACGCCAGCTAAATAGTGACTTATTAGCGTTAATTTTGGCATACAGCTTCTGCGCTCTGCGTTTTGCATGTTGCGAGAGTTTTACACGCACAGACTGATAACCAATCAATTGGCCATGTTCAAAAATAGGTGTTACAAATGCATCAACCCAATAGTAACGGCCATCTTTACATAAGTTTTTTACAGCACCACGCCAAGAATGCCCTTGCTTTAAGGTGTCCCACATCTCTTTAAATGCCGCTTTAGGCATATCAGGATGGCGAACGATATTGTGGTTTTTATTAATGAGTTCATCCATTTCATAGCCAGCAATACTGCAAAATTCATGATTGGCATAGGTAATAACACCTCGAAGATCGGTCGTTGAAACTAACTCTTGATGTTCTTCAAAAGTGACCTCTTCATCTATTAAGCTTTGATTACGACGCATAGTAATCCTTTATCATTCTTTATTAGGGTGTCTATTGTAATTACTAAAACTAATGTACGTTAGTGATAAGTTTTAAATAGCAGTAGTAAGGCATTTTTTTTAATGTTTTTATGATCTTTATCAATTTTAAGAGTAATTGATTTTTTTAGTTATGCCAAACTTTTAGCAAGTGATTCACCCTTTCGTACGGGGAGAAATAATGCCTTGAGGTTGCGATGTATTGTGGCAAATAATATGCAAAAGAAATTGTATATTGCTGGTGGCAATGGCAAGATTATCTTTTATGGCGTGAAACAAAGCGTGTTTAAAATTCATTAAAAGCTATATCTAATAAATTCATATAGTTTTTTCTTCATTTAATCTTGAGTAAAGGTAATTAGACCCCATAACCTTATGATTAAGCCACTTGGCTCGAGGAAACTTTTTTTTGGCAACTTATAATTTAAAGAACACGCTCAACGCGCTATCTAATGCAGATAATCAGCATGCTATTAAAGGTATTATGCGCGGTATTGAGAGAGAATCATTAAGAATTAAACCCGATGGTTCTATTTCTAAACAAGCTCACCCAAAAGGGGTTGGCTGCGCGCTTACCAACGGACATATCACGACTGACTTTTCTGAGTCTTTACTTGAGTTTATTACACCTGTTAGCGAGTCATCAACGCAAACGTTACAACAGCTGAAAGATTTACAAAAGTTCACCCTAGAACATATGGGCGATGAACTGCTGTGGCCAATTAGTATGCCGTGTTTTATAAATCACCAAGACGATATTGTATTAGCACAATTTGGCGATTCTAACGTTGGGAAAATGAAAACTTTATACCGCGAAGGTTTAAAGAACCGTTACGGTAGTATGATGCAAGCAATTGCTGGGGTGCACTTTAATATTTCTTTTCCAGAAACGTTATGGCAGTCACTACATTCACAAAAGCAAAGCAGTGCGAAGCTTGAAGACTTTATATCTGATGGGTACTTAGCATTAATTCGCAATTTTAAACGCGAGTTGTGGTTAATTAGTTATATGTTTGGTGCGTCACCGGCATTGTGTAGTTCATTTTTGCAAGGGCGTAAAAGCGATTTACCGTTTAAAAAGCTGGGTAAAGGTACTTTATATTTAGAAGTGGGCACGGCGCTACGATTAGGTAACTTAGGTTATACCAACAGTGCACAGTCATCATTACGCGTGATGTATAACTCATTGGATGAATATGTAGCAGGGCTTAAAAAAGCCATAAATACGCCTTCAGATATTTATGGCAGTATTGACGACTACACCAGTGCAGAGCCAAAGCAATTAAATAAAAATATTCTACAAATAGAGAACGAGTTTTACTCGCCAATTCGCCCTAAGCGTAATGCTAAAAATGGTGAAACCCCCACTGATGCATTACTAAGAGCGGGTATAGAATATATTGAAATTCGTGCATTGGATGTTAACCCATTTAGTGAAGTAGGCATTGATTTAGAGCAAATACACTTCTTAGATGTATTTTTAACCTATTGCTTATTAAAAGACTCAGCGACTATGGACTGGGAAGAGCAAGCGCGAAGCACTGAAAATCTTGATACAGTAGTAAACCAAGGCCGAGAAAAAGGCCTAATGCTTAATTTTAATAATGAGCAGCGCAGTCTTGAATCATGGGGTGATGAAATATTTAATCAGCTCGTTGATGTTGCTAAGTGGATGGATAGCGCGTACGGGGTTGATTATTACTCAAACACTATTAAGCGCATGGCAACGTGGGTGCATAATCCTACATTAACCTATTCAGGGCGTTATGTTGAGCAATTAAAAGCATCAGGGCTAGATAATGGTTATTATGCACTCTCACTTGCTCAAAAGTATAAACAAAGCCATGATATAGCCAGTTATACTGAATTCTCAAAGTCGTGGTTAGAGCAACAAGCGACAGAGTCTTACCAAGCTCAAAAAGCAATTGAGCAAGCCGATAATCAATCATTTACTGCATTTTTAGATACGTATTTTAGTAAGTCGTAGGCAAAAAAAAACGCAGCTCATAGTAGCTGCGTAAATATTCTTTAGGGATGAAACAATGCTGTACTGCTGCATTCATAGATTCAGACCCACGCTTTTTTAAAAAGTTCAGTGAGATCTTAAAAAATGAAAAAAAATATTATTACTTTATCTCTAGTGCTTACTTTAGTTGGTTGTGCCACTGCACCACCTAAGCAACCAGAAGATATTTGTAAAATCTTTGAAGAGAAGTCTGACTGGTATTTTGATGCAAAAGACGCGCAAGACAAGTGGGGCTCTCCCAAACACGTATTAATGAGCATGATGTATCAAGAAAGCTCTTTTCGTCATGATGCTGCACCGCCCATGGAATACTTTTTATGGATAATACCAACTGGACGCGCAAGTGATGCTTATGGTTATTCTCAAGCTAAAACGCCAACTTGGTCTGATTATATTCGTGAAACAGGTAATAGTGGTGCTGATAGAGATGAATTTGAAGATGCGATCGATTTTATGGCGTGGTTTGTTTATAAAACCCATAAAGTTAATGGTGTTTCTAAATGGGATGCCTACGCACAGTATTTAAATTATCACGAAGGGTGGGGCGGTTATAAGCGAGGCACTTATCGTAAGAAAAAATGGTTAATGAGCGTTGCCAATAAAGTAAAACACCGTGCGAGCCGTTATGGAGCGCAGCTAAGACGCTGTGAGGATGATTTAGACAAAGGTTGGTTAGAGCGTTTATTCTTTTAACTAATCTAAGCCCAGATTAATTAAAAAAGGAGCCATTTGGCTCCTTTTTTATTGGGTTATTTTTTACGTTTATTGGGCTGAATTTTAACTTGTTTAATCATGTTTTCTTTTATTTCTAGCACTTCAACTGGGTAACCCGCAATACGAATACTTAAGTTAGCATCAGGGATATCTTCCAAATACTCAACAATCAGGCCACTTAAAGTTTTAGGGCCATCTAATGGGAATTCCCAGCCCATTTCTTTATTTAAGTCGCGAACGTTAGCACCACCATCAACAATGTAAGAGCCATCGTTCTGTGTGGTTACTTCTTCACTTGGTGTGCGGGTTTGAGTAGTAGTGAAATCGCCCACAACCTCTTCAAGAATATCTTCTAGGGTAACTAAGCCTTGGATATCGCCATATTCATCAACAACAATACCAATTCGTTCTTTTGATAACTGAAACTTCAGTAGTTGGGTATTAAGCGACGTTCCCTCAGGAATAAAGTAAATTTCACGTACAGCGCGCAGTAGCGAAGGTTTATCGAATTGCTCTTTAGTAAGAAGACGCAATGCATCACGAGAGTGAATAAAGCCTACTGCATCATCTATATTGTCGCGGTATAAAAGCACGCGAGTATGTTGAGCATGAGTAAGCTGCTTACTAATTATTTTCCAGTCATCGTTGATATCAATCGCCACAATTTCATTGCGGGGTATCATAATATCTTCAACGGTAACCTGTTCTAAATCTAAAATTGAGGTCAGCATACTTTGGTGGCGCGCGGGGATCAGCGCTCCAGATTCGTTAAGCACGGTTTTTAATTCTTCCTTACTCATGCTGTGCTCATCTATTTGTGCAGCACTAATTCCAAATAAGCGTAATATGCCGTTGGTCATCCAGTTAACAACAACTACAAACGGGAAGAGTATTTTTAACAAGCCTTTGAGTATCACTGAGCTGGGAAAAGCAACTCGCTCAGGATAGAGGGCAGCCAGTGTTTTTGGCGTTACTTCAGCGAAAATTAGTACAACAAGTGTTAATGCACCTGTCGCTATGGCAATACCTAAATCGCCATACAAGCGAATACCAATAATGGTGGCTACCTGCGCTGCAGCAATATTAACAAGGTTATTACCAATTAGGATCAAACCTATCAACCTATCTGGTCGACTCAGTAATTTACTAACGCGTTTCGCAGCACGATGATTCTCTTTAGCGAGGTGTCGCAAACGAATACGGTTGATTGACATGATTCCGGTTTCTGACCCGGAGAAGTAAGCAGAAAAAAGCACCAATAAACCTAATATGATAAACAGGGTACTTGTCGATATGTCGTCCAACGATGGATCCTTTTTTTATAAACCAATGCGTATTAAGCTAGAGTGAGCTTTCAGAGTCAAGTTAAAACTTATTCAGGACCACTTCTTGTATAAAACGGCTACCAAAATAAGCGAGTGTGAGTGTAAAAGCGGCAATCATTATACTAACTACCACTACTTTTCCTCGCCAACCACGTTTGACATGGCCAACTGCAATTGTGGCAAAAATGGCCCAAGCAACTAGGGATAAGATTGTTTTGTGAATAAACTCTTTGGCAAACATGCCATCGAGAAATACAAAACCAGTGATCAGCGCCACACTTAATAATACGGTGCCTAAGTTTAATAACTGGTAAAGTTGACGCTCTACAACCATCAGAGGTGGCAAGTGACTGTGAACTATTGCTAGGTCTTTTCGCTTTAAGCGCTTATCAATAAAATAAAATTGCACACCATATAAAGTCGCAATAATTAAAATACAGTAAGCCAATAACGACAGTGATATATGCGCAACTAGTGCTAGTTCTACATTAATACTTTGTAATAAAACGTGATGAGGGATAAATAAGCTAGAAATGGTTAAAAGCGCAGCAAAGCCATAAACAACAGGTAGTAACAAGGTTGCGGGAAACTTCAAAGAAACAGTGGTGACACACAGCACGATAATCCAGCATGTCAGTAATGCCACATTAACAATACTTAAATCTTGCCCATCAGCCCTAAATACCGAATTTACTAAAAGCAGCATGTGCGCC
The DNA here is from genome assembly GCF_001401785.1 of Pseudoalteromonas sp. P1-16-1b. Lineage (GTDB taxonomy): Bacteria > Pseudomonadota > Gammaproteobacteria > Enterobacterales > Alteromonadaceae > Pseudoalteromonas > Pseudoalteromonas undina. The sequence goes on from NZ_LKGQ01000002.1 coordinate 206,308, forward strand.
AAAATAGCGACAGTACTGAGTATAATAGTAACTTTTTGGCTCGGCCCCTGACGGTGAAACAATCGCGAAAGCACGTGAGACGTTGCTAACACATAAAATAAACTGGCAATAATAGTTAAACTAATAATCAGCATTTTGCTTTGGCCACTTAATTGAAGTCAAATAATTCGTGTTCGTTATGTGGCCATTGTATTTTATAGCAAAGCAAATGCATAGACCCTGTAAAAAGAAACTCAATAAGCAGCATTTCAGCACTGTATTGTATGCCACCATTTACGGTATACTATTTCTAATTGAATTTTAATAACATCGACCTTATTAATAGAGTTGATTTCAACGTCTTTTCGGAACCGTTACATGTTTGAGAACCTCCAAGAACGATTAGGTAAAACCCTAAAAAATATTAGTGGCCGTGGCCGCCTAACTGAAGACAACATTAAAGATACACTTCGTGAAGTGCGAATGGCATTTTTAGAAGCCGATGTGGCGTTGCCTGTTGTTCGCGAGTTTGTAAAACAAGTTAAAGAACGCGCAGTTGGTATTGAAGTTACTAAAAGCTTAAGTCCTGGCCAAGTATTTATAAAAATTGTTCGTGAAGAACTTGAAAAGGCCATGGGTGAAGCTAATGAAGAGCTAAGCCTTAACGCGCAACCTCCGGCTGTTGTGATGATGGCGGGTCTTCAAGGTGCTGGTAAAACAACCAGTGTGGGTAAACTGGCTAAGTTTTTAAAAGAGCGCAAGAAAAAATCTGTGCTGGTAGTGAGTGCCGATGTTTACCGTCCTGCGGCAATTAAGCAGTTAGAAACATTAGCAACAGAAGTAGATGTAGAATTTTTCCCAAGTGACATTTCACAAAAGCCAGTTGATATAGCACAAGCTGCTATTTCTCACGCGAAAAAGAAATTTATTGATGTGGTATTAGTTGATACTGCAGGTCGCTTGCATGTTGATAATGACATGATGGATGAAATCAAAGCGCTTCATGGTGCAATTAATCCAATCGAGACTTTATTCGTTGTTGATGCAATGACAGGTCAAGATGCTGCAAACACCGCGAAGGCGTTTGACGAAGCATTGCCTTTAACCGGTGTGATTTTAACTAAAACAGACGGTGATGCCCGTGGTGGTGCTGCGTTATCTATTCGTCATATTACCGGGAAACCTATTAAGTTTATGGGTGTTGGTGAGCGTACTGACGCACTTGAACCTTTCCACCCTGATCGTATCGCCTCACGTATCTTAGGCATGGGTGATGTACTTTCATTAATCGAAGAAGTCGAGATGAAAGTAGATAAAGAGCAGGCAGAAAAAGTAGCGAAAAAAGTATTTAAAGGTGATGGTTTTACACTGGATGATTTTGCTGATCAATTAAAGCAAATGAAAAATATGGGCGGCATGATGTCGATGCTTGATAAACTGCCAGGCATGCAAAACATCCCAGATGCAGTAAAAGGCCAAATGGGCGATAAAACCTTCATTCAAATGGAAGCAATTATTAGCTCTATGACGAAAAAAGAACGTGCACGCCCAGAGATCATTAAAGGTTCGCGTAAAAAGCGCATTGCAGCGGGGTCGGGTACTCAAGTACAAGAGATCAATAAGCTGCTTAAGCAGTTTACCCAAATGCAAAAAATGATGAAAAAAATGAAAGGCAAAGGTGGCATGCAAAAAATGATGCGTGGCATGAAAGGGATGTTACCACCGGGAATGATGGGCGGCGGTGGCCCGAAATTTTAATAATTTAACCTTTAATATCTCCAATGCGAGATAAAAAGTAATCAATAAAGAGGCAAATTGCCTCTTTATTGTTGAATAAACTATGCACAGAATAGCTTGTTCACATGCTTTTTCTTCTTGGATCACGGTTTAATCTACTAAACTGCCTTTTTGCATCACTTCTTACTTGCATTGTTGCTAAAAACTCGTACAATTCACCGGCTCCCCATACTGGGGAGTAAATCTTATTAATGAAAACAGTCAATCTATTTAGAGGACGGTATGGTAACTATTCGTTTGCAACGTGGTGGCGCTAAAAAACGCCCTTTCTATCAAATTGTGGTTGCGGATAGCCGTTTCTCGCGTGACGGTCGCTTCATCGAGAAAGTAGGTTTCTTTAACCCAATCGCTTCAGGTCAAGAAGAAAAACTTCGTTTAGATTTACCACGTGTTGAGCACTGGTTAGGTCAAGGCGCAGGTCTTTCAGATCGTGTAGCTAAATTAGTTAAAGACGCTCGTAAAGCGGCTTAATAGGCGTAAGTGTAACCATGAGTCAAGAGAACACCTCATCAATAATTGTCGTAGGAAAGCTCGGCGCCCCATATGGTATAAAGGGCTGGCTTAAGGTGCATTCATTTACTGATGATCCCCAAGGGATCTTCGATTTCAGCCCGTGGTTGATAGGGCAGCAAGGTAAATGGCAATCCTTAGAAGTGGTCGACTGGCGTCGCCACAACAAAGGCTTTATCGCTAAGTTTGCGCAAGTAAATGACAGAGACCAAGCAATGGCTTATACCAATGTTGAAATTTCTGTGGATTCAGCGCAGCTACCAGAATTACCGCAAGGTGAATTCTATTGGCGAGATCTCATTGGCATGTCGGTTGTAACTGATAAAGGTTATAACTTAGGCATTGTTGATGACCTTATGGAGACAGGCTCAAATGACGTACTGGTTGTGAAAGCAAACAGTAAAGATGCATTTGGCCAAGCAGAACGTTTAATTCCTTTTTTAACTGATTCAGTTATTCAAGAGGTTAAATATGATGCGAAAGAAATTACTGTAGATTGGGATCCAAGCTTTTAATGAGTCAAACAAGTTCGTTGTGGGTAGGGGTTATCAGCCTTTTCCCGGATATGTTTGATGCAATTACAACGCAAGGTGTAACCGGTCGCGCTGTTAAAAAGGGTTTAATCGACTTTAACTGCTGGAATCCACGAGACTATGCAACTGATAAGCATAGAACCGTAGATGATCGTCCTTACGGGGGCGGGCCAGGCATGTTAATGATGGTTGAGCCGCTTAAACAAGCCATTCTTGAAGCCAAACAGGCTGCAGGGGATGGTGCAAAAGTAATTTATATGTCGCCACAAGGGCGCAAACTAGATCAGCAAGGGGCTAGCGAACTCGCAAGCTCTGAAAAACTGATTTTAATTGCCGGTCGCTATGAAGGTATAGACGAGAGAATAATAGAATCGTACGTTGACGAAGAATGGTCAATTGGTGATTTTATTTTGAGTGGAGGTGAACTACCTGCCATGACATTAATTGACGCAGTAGCTCGATTAGTGCCAGGGGTTTTAGGACACAACCAGTCAGCAGAGCAAGATTCATTTTCGGATGGCTTGCTAGATTGTCCTCACTATACACGGCCAGAAACATTGGACGACAAACAGGTGCCTGCTGTATTACTCAGCGGAAACCACCAAGAGATAGCAAAATGGCGGCTTATGCAGTCATTAGGTAGAACTTGGCTTCGCCGTCCTGACTTGTTGCATAACCTAGCTCTGACTGAGGAGCAAGCGGTATTACTCGCGAAATTTCAGCAAGAGTACCAAAAAGCTTGTGGCTAGAAGACAGTTACACCTAGGAAAGTGAGAAACATAATGGCAAAAGTAAACCAAAATATTATTAAAGCGCTTGAAGAAGAGCAGCTTAAAACAGACGTACCTGCATTCGGCGCTGGTGATACAGTAGTTGTACAGGTAAAAGTAAAAGAAGGTGCTAAAGAGCGTCTACAGGCCTTTGAAGGTGTTGTAATCGCTAAGCGTAATCGTGGTCTTCACTCAGCATTCACAGTTCGTAAAATCTCGAACGGTGAAGGTGTTGAGCGTGTATTCCAAACGCACAGCCCTCTTATTGATAGCGTAACAGTTAAGCGTCGCGGTGCGGTTCGTCGTGCTAAGCTTTACTATCTACGTGAGCGTTCTGGTAAATCTGCACGTATTAGAGAAAAACTTAACTAATACGCGCTGTTTATCAACGCAAAAAAACGGGTTGCAACCTTTGGGTTGCAACCCGTTTTGGTTTTAATGCTATTGCGGTTTTTATATCGCTACATTCAAAAACCAATACACACCTTAACCTGCATGCGTTAAAGTGTGGTTCACTTCAAATCACAATATCTTCTCACTTCTTGCAAAAATGATGTACAAAAATGAATGATAAAACGATAGTTACACACAACGGCAATTTTCACGCAGATGATGTTTTTAGTATCGCTGCACTTAAAATTATTTTCCCTTCTTTTACCCTGATCCGCACACGCGATAATGCGATTATTAATGACGCCGATGTGGTTATTGATGTTGGTGGTCAATATGACCCAGAAACTAACCGGTTTGATCATCATCAGCGTGGCGGTGCTGGCGCTCGTGAAAATGGTATTCCTTTTTCGTCATTTGGCTTGGTGTGGAAAAAATATGGCTTAGCAATATGTGATGATAACCAAGATGTGGCGAATGCGGTGGATGCAGGGCTTGTATCAACTATTGATGCCATTGATTGTGGTCATGTTGAAGGGGTTGCTACAGGCATTAGCTTAAGCCAAACAATTTCTATGTTTAACCCAACATGGGAAGAGGAAAGTGATTTTGATGCTGCTTTTGATCAAGCGGTTGAATTTGCACACACTTTACTGATTCGTTTTGTAGCTTCTGCCCGAGGTGGTTTAAACGCTAAAAAGATTGTTGCTCAAGCAATAAAACAAGCTGATGATCCTCGATTAATCGTGTTAGAGCGCTATACTCCGTGGAAAAAAACCGTACATAGTTTATCTGATGAGGCATTATTTGTCGTTTACCCATCTCATTCTGGCAAGTGGATAGTGCAAACGGTGCCTGCAGAATTAGGCTCTTTTGAAGACAGAAAGTCATTACCTGCACCATGGGCAGGATTATCAGATGAAGAATTTCAAGCGGTAACCGGTATCGATGATGCTATGTTTTGTCACAATGGCTTATTTATCGCTGGCGCAGAATCATTCGACAGTGTTATGTCGCTTGCGGCTATGGCATTAGAATACTAATAGTTCTCCTTAACCGCTCGCCGGTTACTTAATAAAAGTGGCTTTAGCCACTTTTTAAGATTCTCTACTTAACCTGAACCTACGTAAATTCAATATAGTTAGCGCTGAAATAGCTGCTTGAGATAGATTTATTATCTAGCGTTTAGGTTACTTACTACCGTTTCCACCTTGGTTTTAGTTGAACAACTGATAGTGATCTTTTCAATAATTTGCCTTTTAACCCCTAACGTATCCTGTTAGTATTTATCGTATTGATTAGTTTACTTTTTTGTAAGTTTTAATTTACGATTTTGCTTTTTTGGATGGAATGAGAACGTGGCAGAGATAAGTGATTTAGCGCAGCTAAGAACAAGTATAGATGAATGCGATGCGCAACTGGTTGCCTTACTTGCAAAACGCAATGGTATTACCCAACAAATAGGCGCAATAAAACAACAAACTGGCGCTCCATTACATGCACCCGATAGAGAAGCTGATTTATTAGCTGCACGCCGTCAAGAGGCTATTAATCAAGGTGTAAACCCTGATTTAGTCGAAGACATTCTCAGACGTATGATGCGTGAAGCTTATCAAAATCAACAAGCCAAATTAGCCTGTGCCGACCCACAATTATCGCCAATTGTTATTGTTGGTGGTGAAGGGGCAATGGGTCAGTTATTTGCAAAACAATTTCAGCGTTCGGGTTACGAAGTCAAAATTTTAGATAAAGCGCAGCAATCACAGGCAGCGGATATTCTAAAAGGTGCAAAACTGGTGATGATCAGTGTACCAATAAATGCCCTTGAAACAGTTGTTAACGCGCTTCCAAAGCTTGATGATGATTGTTTGCTGGTTGATATTACATCAGTTAAACAAGCACCATTAGCTGTGCTTAAAAAAGTACATAGTGGGCCAGTTGTTGGTTTACATCCAATGTTTGGACCTGATATTTCCCATTGGGTGAAACAAACCGTGGTGGTGTGTGAAGGGCGTAGTCATGAGGTGGCACAAGGGTTATTAAAACAGCTACAAATATGGGGTTGTCAGTTGGTTGAACTTGAGGCCAAAAAGCATGACGAAGCAATGCAAATTATTCAGGTTATGCGCCATTTAACCACCTTTGTGTACGGTCAGTTTTTAGCAAAACAGGGACACACACTCGCCGAGCTAAGAAGTTGTTCATCACCTATATATCAGTTAGAGCTAATGATGGTTGGCCGTTTATTTGCACAATCGCCAGAGCTATACACCGATATTATGTTAGCGCAGTTTGACAATGTCGAAAGCTTATTGGCGCAGTATCAGTCTTTGTTTTCGCAAACGCTTGAAAAGCTAAAAGCAGGGGATAAGCCCGCATTAATTGATGCTTTTGCTGATGCAAAGTCTTATTTTTCAGATTCAACGGCGCACTTTTTAACCCAAAGCCGTAGTTTATTAAATAAAGCGAATGATGCGAAAGTACTTGATTAAAAAGAATAGCTCCGTGGAAAGGAAAGGGCCGCTAGGCCCTTTTTTAATATTTTGTTAGCTTTCTACGCTAACAGCTTGTAAAGACTCGCTTTGGTAACAACCAAGTACACGAACATATTGAGTGTGCTGTTTGAGCTCCTCCAATGCATGCTTCACTTGGTTATCGATTAAGTTAGCCTCCAAGTCCACATAAAATACTTCTTCCCATGGGTTACCAGGAGTAGGTCGAGATTCTAGTTTCACTAAATTAATATTATGCTGTTTAAAAATCATTAACGCATCGGCAAGCGATCCGGCTTGTTGCTTGGTTGACATAATTAAACTGGTTTTAGTAGGTATTTGAGTTGATACTTGCAGTGGTTTGCGTGCAACAACAATGAAGCGGCTATGATTTTCTTTTTGATTGGCAAGATTCGCCTTGATCACTTCAAGGCCTACATTTTTACCAGCTTGCGCTGAGCCGATAGCTGCACTGTTTGGTGTGTCGAGAGCTGACTTTAATGCACTTGAGGTCGAATCACAGGTTTCATGTTGAAGTTCACCAAGACCCTGTAAAAAGCGGCTACACTGGGCAAAGGGTTGTGGGTGTGCAAAGACTTTAGTTAATTGGTTCAGCTCAGTTCCTGGGGCTGCTAATAAGCAATGCTCAACGCTATGAGTAACTTCACCGACAATAGAGACTTGTGCATGCTGTAGCAAATCAAATACTTCATTAATACTACCTGAGCTAGTGTTTTCGATAGGCAGTAAGCCAAAGTCGGCTTGACCTTTTTCTACTTTACCAGTGATTTCTTCAAATGAGGTACAACCAATTTCAACTAATTTACCCGGGCGACGGCTAAAATATTTATGACATGCAAGCTGACTATAAGAGCCTTGACCGCCTAAATACGTTACGCGATGGGTTTCGCTCAGTGCATCGGGGTTTAAATTCTTTTGAAGCATGGCTTGTTGATGTAATACGGAATCTTCTAATATTGTTTGAAAAACATTGTTAACGTAGTAAGCGTCAAGTCCTAACGATTTGCCATAGCCTATAAGTTTTTCGAGCAAAGCCAGTTCACGGGCCTCATCACGAATGGGTTTATTATTTGCAATTTTATATTCGACTACGCCATGACTAATGCGGCGTCGCTTTGCTAGTAAAACAAGTAAATCGGAGTCGATTTCATTTATATCGTGCCTGAGAGTATCAAGTACATCGTTGCTCATTTGGTTTTCCTCATTCCAAAAATATCACTGATTTTGCAGTGAAAATAAAAAAGCCTCCCAGTTGGGAGGCTTTACTATTCGATTGATTTTATCTCACAAACAGGGAAGCCTCTTCTATATAAAGAAGCTAAAAAAAGAAAAAAAGGTGTGTGAGTAATTTATATTCATACCCTTAATGTATGAAGTGTCACTCCCAATGTCAACAAGCACTTACCTGACGCGGCTTTTTTACCTAATATGTGTACAAAAGGTGTTGTTTTTTAAAAGTTTATAAATAATTTATAATTCTGATTTAAGTTCTGGTATATTTCTATTACTTGAAAAAATAATAATTATAAATAAGGTTGGCTTTTTGTGTATCGACGCCCTCCATCTCGATTTGGCATAAACTCACTTAGTGTAAAGTTATCATTGTTGATCTCTGGTATCTGTTTAGTGGCTGGCATTTGTGCGGCTGCATTAATGCTCAAGTCAGAAGAAAAACAGCTTGTTTTTGAAGAGCATGAGGTATTAAAGCAATCAAATGAATTATTAATAAACCAGTTTAATAACCTGATAGCCACCAAAGTTAAAATAGCAGAGCAAGCTAATATTGTTGTTAGCGAGCAGTTATTTGAGGGACAGTTGTCATTTAAAAATAATACTGCACCGACAATGCAGCTCACCAATGATGGCTCAGTGCGCAGTGCATCACCGGATGGGCTATCAGCCGCGTTTATCCCTCAAACTGCATATTCTCCTTTTTATAAACAGCTAATTGCTGATTCCGAATCCCTTTGGAAAGTTATTTCTCCTACGTTAATTCAAGATTTCTATAATTTTTATCTTATAACTGAAGATAACTTTATTCGTGTCGCACCGCCAAACTGGGCGCTTAATGTGCCTGGAAATTATACATTCAACCAAAGTGATAGCTTCAATTATGCGAAGTCTTTAACTAACCCACAACGAGAGCCTCAATGGTCAAAAGTTTACTATGATGAAGTTTGGAATAAATGGGTAGTCAGTTTAATTGTTCCCATTTATCAAGATGATGAGTTTTTAGGGGTTACCGGTAGCGATATTTCACTAAACTCACTCATATCGCAATTACCCGTCGGTGGAAAGGAAAAACACTTAGTAGTGTTTGATAAACAAGGACAGCTATTAGCACATCCGAACTTAACCTCTGAAAATTATAAAGAGTACGGAGAGGCAGGCAAAAAGCTATTACCAGATGACTTTATTTCTCCAGAACTAAAGCGCGTTATTGATAACGCAGGGCAAATACAATTACCAGAATATGCCGATTCATTTTCATTAAATGATGAAGACTACATTATAAATATCCATAAAGTTGAAGGTGTAAACTGGTATGTGGGTGTATATAAAAAGCGCTCCTCAACGTTATCGGCATTGAAAGACTTAAAGCTTAAGTTTTTTGGCCTATTTATTCTGTATGCCATTTTAGTTGCTTTATTATTACACCAAGCACTTTACCAATTGGTATTAAGACGCTTACATTCATTGGTTTATGCAGTTACTAACTTTGGTAAAGGCCAGTTAGAGATTGAGTTTCCAAAAGAAAATAAAGATGAAATTGGTACGCTTAATGGTTCATTCAAAGATATGACCATTGAAATTCGCAAACTCATTGACGGCTTAAACCAGCGCATAATAGAAAAAGAAATCGCAGAGAAAGCTGCAAATCGCTTGTCTAAAGCGGTTGCGTTCTCTGGTACAGGGGTGGTGATCACCGATGAAAATTTTGTCATTGAATACGTTAATCCAAAAATGTTAGAGATGACTGATTTTGTCGAAAATGATTTTTTGCGTCAGCCATTACTGACAATTATTGCCAATGAAATGACCATGTTGGTAGAGGATATTGACATTGATTTGCGTAATCGTAATTACTGGCGAGGAGATACGCTTATTGAAGCGCAAAACAAGTCGCCAATATGGGTATCGCTTAGTGTGTCACCTATTCGAGAAGACGGTGGTAAAATAACCAGTTACGTGGCATCAGCGCAAGATATTTCGTTTGTGAAAGAAAGCCAACGAAAAATGGAACAGCTCGCTTACTTTGACACACTAACCGGGCTTGCTAACCGTACATTCTTTAGAATGCAGCTCAGGAAGTCGATGGCGCTTGCTGAGAGAGGGCGTTACTCGTTTGCTTTATTTTATTTTGATCTGGATGAATTTAAGCGTATTAACGATACTTTAGGTCATGATGCGGGTGATCAGCTGTTAGTTGAAGTGGCAACACGCTTAAAACAGCGCTTACGAGCAGAAGATACCATAGCCCGTTTAGGTGGGGATGAATTTGCTGTTTTACTCAGTGGTATTGAACATCAAAAAGAAGCATCTGAAGTCGCTGACACCATACAAAAAACCTTAAACCAGCCGATAAAACTTGGCAGCAATGAAGTAATTGTCAGTGCAAGTATTGGGATCACCTTAGCACCATTTGATAGCCTAGAAGAAGATCAGTTACTAAAGCATGCCGACTTAGCCATGTATGAGGCCAAAGCCAAAGGGCGTAACACTTTCCATTTTTATAGCCAAGATCTAAATGCGGCAGCTAATGAACGATTATTCCTAGAAAATGAATTGCGTCATGCAATTAAAGAAAAGCAACTCACGCTACATTACCAGCCTCAAGTTGATTGTCGCGATAATAGCGTGGTGGGATATGAAGCATTACTTCGTTGGTTCCATCCTACGCAAGGGTTTATTCCTCCGACTAAGTTTATTCCGATAGCTGAGGCAACGGGTTTAATTGTGGAGCTCGGTAAATGGGTGCTACAACAAGCGTGTGAGTTTACGAAGCGACTAGAACAACAAGGTAGAGCAAGTAATATGTCCATCAATCTGTCAGCAAGACAGTTTAAAGATGCAAGCTTAGTGCCTATGCTGAAAAAAATAATTATCGAGACGCAGATTAATGCTAAAAGTCTGCATCTTGAATTAACCGAAAGCATGCTGATGGGGAATGTTGAAGCAGCTATTGATCAGTTACATCAACTTAAAAAGTTGGGTATCTCAATTTCTATTGATGACTTTGGTACGGGTTATTCTTCACTGAGTTACCTTAAGCGTTTCCCTGTCGATATTCTTAAAATTGACCGCTCGTTTGTCAAAGATATACCTGAGGATGATAACGACATGGAGATCACTGCGGCCATTATTGCTATGGCACAAAAGCTGAAGCTTGATGTAGTTGCCGAAGGGGTCGAAACAATCGAGCAAGTTGAGTTTTTACAAAATAATAATTGTTTTATTGTTCAAGGCTATTATTTTAGTAAGCCAGTGGCTGAGGATGATATTCCCGCATTATTTGATCAATTAGCAGCGCTAAAAATTATTAAATAAGCAAGAATTGCGGGTTAACCACCCGCAATTTTTACTTTAAATTTTAATCCCTCTAAAATCGCTTTTAATTTGTCGCGATCATCACCTTGTACTTCAATAACACCTTCTTTTACTGCGCCCCCTTGGCCCATCTTACTTTTTATTGTTTTTGCTAACTTTTTCAAATCATGCTGTTGTGGATCAAGACCAACAACCAGCATTACACCTTTACCTTTTCGGCCTTTGGTTTGACGTTCTATGCGAATTGACCCGTCTTTAAATAGTTTTACATCCAGTTCTTTTTCTGGCTTTGGCTGATCAATTCGCCCTGTTGCTGTTGAATACACTAAGTGACTATCACTCATAATTAACCTACTTAAGATTGAATATAATAATGCGGCAAATAATAACAAATTTGTGAAGCAAAGGCGTAATTTTTGCACCTAAGCTGAACACCTTTTAATGCCCCCAAAGATAAAACAACCTGTTTAAATACCGCAATTATATCTATGAATAAAAGTGTTTAAAGATTTTAAAAAAGCGCTTTAAATTGGCTAGCACTATAAAAACATCCATGCTACTATTTCGGCATTATAGATGTATGGACGTCCAAATGGTTAATTCTTACTTAGAGTATGCTCAACTTAATGTTGAGCCACAGTTAATTCACGCTGAGCTAGAAAAGCTTGAGCAATACCTAAATAAAAATGCTGCACCAGTCGTGCGTTGGGAATACCAAATTCCTGAGCTAGGTGAAGGTGGGGCATGTAGTTTATTTGGTTACCTACAGGATGAGCCGTTTAAACTAAGCGATTATGTCAGCCAAAGTACGCAAACAACTGAAAAATTAGCGCAACTTCAATTGATTGTTGACTACGTCATTGAAAACACAAAGCTTGATTGGTACGGCATTTATCAGAATACCCACACCAATGAAGGGGAGCAGTTATTAAAGCTGACTTATTTTGGTGCGCCGAGTCGTCCTTTATTTCCGCTTACTGCTGAATTTGCGACTGCCAGCAATAACGTTCAAGTAGCGCTTAGCGGTAAAGGACGCGTTATCAATAACGTTGAGCAATATTTGGCAGCAGGCGGTGAATATTACACCTGCGATCCGAAAGTAAAAGCAGAAGCCTGTTTACCGCTATTTAATGCACAACAGCAATGTATAGGTATTGTTGATGGTGAAGCTTTTAATACTGATTTTTTTGATAAAGCGACGCTCGCGTTATTAATAGCGTGCTGTATTAAAATTCCTCACTTTTTAGTGTAAATAACACTAGTCAATCAAGTGAGTTTTTATGTTAAGCTTAGCGCAACAGCTAACCCCTAAATAACGAAGAGATAGCCAATGTTCTCAGTATTAAAACCATTACCAACAGACCCTATTCTTGGCCTTATGGCGGCCTACAAGCAAGATACTAACCCAAATAAGATTGACTTAGGGGTTGGTGTATATAAAGACGAGCAGGGGAATACCCCGGTATTAAAGTCAGTAAAAAAAGCAGAAGCGTTTCGTTTAGAAAATGAAATGAGCAAATCTTACATTGGACTTGCTGGTAACTTAGATTACTGTCAACAAATGGAAAATCTTCTTCTTGGTGAGCACCCAGCATTATTAGCTAATCGCGTACGCACAGCACAAGCACCTGGTGGTACAGGCGCACTTCGTGTTGCAGCAGAATTTATTGTACGTTGTAATCCAGGCGCTACTGTATGGGTTACTAACCCAACGTGGGCTAACCACATTAGCTTATTTGAAGCTGCAGGCTTAACGGTAAAAGAATACCCATACTACGACTACGAAAACAAAGATTTATTGTTTGATGAAATGGTTGAAACACTAACACAGGTGCCTAAGGGCGATGTGGTGTTATTACATGCATGTTGTCACAACCCAAGTGGTATGGATTTAAACGAAACACAATGGAATACTATTGCTGAACTTGCAAAAGATGTGGGTTTTACGCCATTAATTGATATTGCATATCAAGGTTTTGGCTCTTCTTTAGAAGAAGATGCGAATGGTTTACGTATTTTAGCCAATGCGGTTGAAGAGTTGATCATTTGTTCATCATGTTCTAAAAACTTCGGCTTATACCGTGAGCGTATTGGTGCCTGTTCAATCATTGCAAAAGACAGTGCAACAGCTGATATTTCAAACTCGGTGTTATTAAGTGTGGTACGTAGCATTTATTCTATGCCGCCAGCGCATGGTGCAGACATCGTAAACACTATTTTAAGCAGCACAGAGTTAACGCAGCTATGGCATAGTGAACTTGATGAAATGCGTAACCGTATTAATGGGTTACGTAGTTTAATTAAAGACAGCCTGGCAGCGAAAGACATTGCTCAAGACTTCTCGTTTATTGACCGCCAACACGGTATGTTCTCTTTCTTAGGTATTAATAAAGAGCAAATCGAGCGCTTGCAAAAAGAATACGGTATTTACATTGTCGGTTCTAGCCGTGTTAATGTAGCAGGTATTAGCCAAGCAAATATCAACTACTTTGCTAACGCAGTTGCTGATGTTTGTAAGTAATCAGTAAGCAGCTTTGGCTTTTAAATAATAAAAAAACCGCACACTCGTTGCGGTTTTTTATTGTTTCTATAATGGCTTAAAGCCAGCGAATAGCACCTGAAATACGTTCATTATACATATCAACTGGTGAGCCAAGGCTTGCAATTAGCACGGTATCGGCCTGTTTGCCACGATTTATATGGCCAGCATAGCGAGAGTCATTAAAATCATCAGAGCCAATTTCAAAGATTTGATTATCGCTTGGCACAATAAACACGGTCATAGGCCCAAAGTCAGACTCAAACACTAAATGAATACCTTTCTCACCTTGAAAATCGCAAAAGTTAACATAAGTCACTTTGCCAGGTAAATCACTAATATGGCCGCCAAGTAAAGCCAGCTTTTCATTGACAGTTTGGATGCTAATTTGTTGAGTTTTATTTAACGCATAAATTTCATGGTAAACATGGGCTAGTGCATGCTCACCAGCCGTTTGATTAATACTTTGTTCTTCGCTAAACATAAACGCACTAACTGCAATCACAAACGAAGCTGCCAAAGCCAAATGCATTCGGTCGAACTTAAACCATGAGCGTGCACTAACCACGTTATCCTTTTGCTCAAGTTCATCTGTTCTAGCTTTTTCTTTTAACGAGGTGTTTAAAATAATTCGTTCAGCAAGATTGTCAGGTACAGTAATATCAAGCGCGTCGTCGAGTTGTTTATCGAATGCTTTGCTTTCATTTAAAAATTGTTGTCTGTCGGCACTGCTGTTTGCAAATTCCTGAAGCTCTTTGTCCAGCTCATTTGGCTGCGCAATCGTGCGGCGACGAAACTCAAGTTCATCCATTATTTTGATGCTCCTTTAAGTTGTTCATCATCACGGCTTAATGCCTCTTTAAGTTGATTTTTTGCTCGGAATAAACGTGTCATAACAGTATTTTTATTTAAGTTAAGAATGTCTGCAATTTCATCTCCGGTGCAGCCCATTACCACCTGTAGCAACAGCGGCTCCTTGTAGTCATCAGCCAATAAAGAAATTTGTCGCTGAATAACGGTTTGTTCCATTGCTGTATCTAAACTATGGCTGGTTTGATCCACCAATGTGTCGTTATCTACATCACTGTAATCAAATTGCTTGCGCTCAAAGCGTCTGGCATTCTCACGCCTTAAAATGGTCAGCAACCATGGCTTAGCTGCTTTTTGGTCGAGTAACGAATCAAGCGAGCGCCATGCACGCAAAAAGGTTTCTTGCACTAAGTCATCAGCAATAGTCGGATCGTTACATAACCAGTAAGCAAAGCGATAGAGTTCCTTATGATAAACATGAACCAAGGCTTCATAGCGTTGTTGTTTTTCAGCCATATTAATTAAGACCCGATCATTCGATTTTTTATTTCCAAACATAAGCACTTTTTAATTAAAATTATTATAGGCCAAAAAAGTAACTAAGATTCTTATTAAGAATATAGCTCTTTTAACGCAGATGATGACTTAGCTGTGTGCGATTGATGTTTTTTTAATAAACTAACAATCGCTTCTAAATCAGTGCTAGCCGATTGGTTACCGTACAACTGTGCTTGTAAATTATTTACCTGCGCAGTGAACTGCGAGTTGTTTATCATAGCGCATAAATGGGTGAGAGCTCCTACCTTTTTATCTGTTCGAGTTAGCGCGTATAGATTAAGTGCATCGTAAAATGCTTTATTATCATGGCTTTTAGCAAGTATTTGCAGTGTTTTTAAATCTGCTTGCTGATTGCCTCTATGATTTGCTTGCGTCGTTTGTTGCACTTCTTTAGCTGAGCGTTTCATAAAGTAAAGAACCAGGGTCACAATCCATAATATGTAACCTAATACGGCTACTATAATAAGCCATAGAGGCGTACTAGTGTGGCGTTGCACGCTGAGCGCTTGCTGCGTTGGCTCTGCATCCGTGTTGCTTAAAGTACTTTCAACGGGTGTATTTAGTGAGTTTGCTGGCGCTGTGGTACTTGGTGTTACCGTAATTGTGCGTTCTGGTAAAGTTGCGTAACTAATTCGGTTCATTTTGGTGTTATACCAAGGCAGGGTAATTTCAGGCAATGTATAAGTGCCTGGTGTTTGTGGTAGTAGCGCAAATGAGGCGCTTTGCTGTGATACCACTCGACCATCGCGTACTGCATTATTAGTCTCTTTTTCATCTGGGTAGCTGCGAATACCATCTATAGTAGGCATATCAATTTCGGGTAGTTGCTCCTTAGTAACCCCTAATGCGGTAAGCATAATAGTGCGTGTTATTGGCGTGCCGGCCTCAACGGTATTATCGTCTGGTTGCCATTGCTCGGTTAGACTTACTAATTCACTGGGTAACCAATCACCTTGATAATTCTCAGGGATGGGTTTGATTTCAATCTGTTGTTCATCGCCAAGTGCCGACACCTCTAGTTGGCGATAGTTTTGTTGAACACGCCCTTGAAAAACCGGTGCTTCAATGGTGTATGCACCACTTTTTTGCGGCTGAATTAAATAATTACGGGTGATCACTAAATAACGTTTACCGTTAACCAGTTCATAATCTTCACTTTGCTTACCTAGCTGGGTGAGTTGAGCATCTTCCATGCTTGGCGTGCTTAAGCTGCCATCAAGTAGCTCTTTAGCTAAGTAAAGTTTAATGGTGTAAACGCCAGCCTCTTGCACAAATAAGCTGTTATTTGTAAGCGAGCTTTTTAAAAATATATCATCATTTTTGCCCGCATCGCTGCTTCGCTCTTTAACCGACAAGTTTATCGGTTGAGAGCTGAGCCCTGCAACACTAAAAGAAGGAATTGTGTATTCGCCGGCTTTGCGAGTCATTAACTTAACAGACCACGATGTTTGTTTTTTAATGCTACCGTTAATAATGTTGGTGCGGCTACTTAAGCTCATAGGGCCGACTACGAAATCCTTTAACAGCGCTGAAGTATCGGGTTGTTGCCCTTTGATTGAATCATCAACGCTAATATTGAGCATAAAAAACTCACCTGCCAGTACCGGGTTTTTATCTACGCTTGCCTCTAATGAAGTGGCGGCCATTAATGGCATGGCAGTTAATAGCAATAAACAGCAAAATAATCGCATTACCATGATTTTTCTACTCCTGTTGGACGGCGTTGATATTGTCTTTTTTGGGCTTCTAATTGCATTTTGTTTCTTAATAAAATAGCGGGATCATCGGGCACTTTTCTTAGTAACTGATTTAGTTGTTGTGCTTTCTCTTTTTCTTCATTAGTGAGTTCAGCCGCCTGTGCTTGCATAGCTTGTTGTTGTGCTTGCTGCTTCTGCTCATCTGATGGCGGTTGCTCATTCATTTGATTGGGTTGACTCTGTTGCTCGTCTTGCTGAGGCTTACTATCGTCGTCTTTGTTCTCGTCTTGTTGGTTTTGTGATTGAGCTTGCATGTCAGGCTGATTTTGTTCATCTGACTGCTCACCAGATTGGCTTTGTTGATCTTTTGATTGCTCCGAGGGCTCACCCGATTGCTGCTCTTCACTGTTTTGACTGTTATCTTCGCTTTTATCTGCGTTATTTTTATCGCCATTTTTTTGCTGATCTTGTTTTGATTTATCTGCATCATCTTGACTTTGATCATCTTGATTTTGCGAATCATTACCTTGTTGGTTTTCTTGGTCTTGCTGTTGCTGTTGCTTAAGTAACTGCTCAACTAACGCTTGGTTATCGGCTGCTTGGGTAAAATCAGACTGCAGTGATTGCGCTTGTTTGTAAGCGTTTATAGCAGCCTCTAATTGTCCGGCTTTAGCCAGTGCATTACCGTAATTGTAATAACCAGTAGCTGATTTATCTTGACTAAATTCGTTCAGAGCGCCTTCAAACTGACCTTGCTGATAAAGTGCAGCGCCTTTGAGAGCGTTGGACTTCGCTTGCGCTGCTTGTTGGTACTCTTGGTTGTTGTAAGCTTCTAATGCACGCTGATCGGTATTTTTAAATAGCGTTGGTAACTCTACTGCATGGGCATTTTGCTGAGGTATAAAGCTTAGCAATAGCACCACACCAATGAACGCAGAGCGTCTAAACAAGTATAGAGCTAAGGGCAGTAAAATAAGCAAGCCATAAATGCCAACATCGATTCGCCACAAGGCTAAATTTGGTTTTTCACTTTTTAGTATTTCACTGTTTGCTTGCGGTGAAAAAATGGCAATATCGCTATTACTTGGCTGATAATTAGCGTATTGGCCGCCACTATTCTTTGCTATTCCTTTGAGTAAAGAACCATTGAGTGTAGGCACTACAATTTGGCCGTAATTATCTTTTAAAAATCCGCCTTCAGGTAACTTTATTGGTGCACCTTGCTCAGTGCCAATACCGTAAATATTAAGTCGATACTGGCTACTGTTAGTAAAACCACTTATATCACTTTGCTGTTGTTGTTCAATACCATCGGTGATCAAAATAATATCACCATCTAGGTAGCCTGCTTGAGTGAGCAGCTCTTGCGCCATGTCTAAACCTGCCAGCACGTTGGAGCCTTTATCAGGCATAATTTCAGGGCTCAAACTAGGAATAAGATTAGCAAGGGTGGTAGCATCATTGGTCAGTGGAGAAATGGCATAGGCAGTGCCTGCGTAGGCTACTAATGCAGTATCACCTTCTTTAAATAACTCAATCATATCGAGGACTTTAAAGCGAGATTGCATTAATCGATTAGGAGCAATATCGGTGCTATACATAGAGTACGACATATCCATTACAATAACGCGGGCACTTTTGCTTTGAAATACAGGGACTTGCTTTTCCTCAAAACTCGGGCCTGCACTAAATATAATGGCTAAACTGCAAAATAACGCAACTAGCCACAGCGGCTGACGAGCCTGATTATTTGATTCACTCATAACAAATTGTGCTAAATGTGGCGCAATGAGTGGCGCCGATTGGGCTTTTTTCTTTTTAAGCATGGCAATAAAAAACAGCCCTAGGGCAGGGAGTAGCAGCCATAAAATAGCGGGGCGAATAAACTCAAAATCCATTAGCTTGGCTCCTTCAATGCACGTACTGTTTTTAAAAATGCCATTGCACTTATTAATAGAATGGCCAGTAATAACGGATAATAAAACAAGGCTGTTTGCGGGCGAAAGGTCTGCTCATCGGCACTAATTGGCTCGAGTTTATCAAGCTCTGCATAGATTTGTTGCAACCCAGCGACATCTTTGGCTCTAAAGTACAGACCCCCTGTTTGTTCGGCAATATTTTTCAGTAAACTCTCATCTAAATTGCTGCCCCCAGAGCCCATATTAAATAAACTAAAGCCACGAGGGTTATCTGAGCCGACTCCGATGGTGTACACTTTTATGCCTTCTTCACGAGCTAGTAATAGGGCATCTTCGGGGTCAAGGTTTCCTGCGGTATTTTGTCCATCTGTTAGCAACACCACAATGCGATTACTTTCTTTTTTACTAGCAAAGCGTTTAACCGATAAGCCTAAAGCGTCACCAATAGCCGTGGCACGTCCTACTAGGCCAATTTGTGCTTCAGTAAGCATTTTGCTGACGGTTTTTACATCACGGGTTAGAGGCGTTTGCAAAAACGCGGTATCACCAAACAATATTAGCCCAAGTCTGTCGCCTTGACGCTGCTCTATAAAATCGCTAAGCACTGCTTTAACCATAGTTAAACGGTCAACATATTGGCCATTATAAGCCATGTCTTGTTCTGTCATTGAGCCGGATAAATCCACAGCGAGCATAATGTCGCGACCTTCATTAGGCAGCGATATAGGCTCATCTAACCAAGTAGGGTTAGCCGATGCTGTTACTAATAATGCCCATAGCAACCATTCAAGAGTGTTTAACTTACGCGCACTGGGCTCTACATGTTGATTATTTAAATTATGCGATGCAAAACTTGGGATGCGTAAACGTGTCGTTGCATTACTTGCTGCGGGTTTTAATAGCAGTAATGTTAAAGGAAGCGGCAGTAATAAAAACAGCCATGGCCAGCTAAATTCAAACATGCAGTGGCTCCTTTAGCTTAAATTGTTTAATAGCTTGGCGAAACTTATCACTGAGTGCCGGTGGTGTTTGTGCTGTGCTATATAGGCTTGAAATTTCATCTTCATTAAAACCAATTGCAGCAAGTTGACTTAGGGTTTTACACCAGTTAGCTGTGGATTGCGCTGCTAAGCGTGGATCGTAATAGGTGATCACTAAACGCTTTAAAATAATATGCAATTGCTGCGCTGATTGTTGTTGATTAGCTAATTTAATCGCCTTACGTTTTGGTTTTTTAAATTGATAGTTTTTGTACATAATTATAATTAAGCCACACACTAAGCACAGTGCAATGCTAATAACTACCCACCAAGCAGGGGCTAACGGCCACCAGTCAACGTGAGAGGGAGCAATAATATCGTGAAGGCCATCAAGTGGAGAGGTTTGCATGATTTATCTTCTCACTAATTGCAGTTCCAGCGCAGTGGCTGCATCGAATGATAATAGGTTAAGCCCAGATTTTGTTAAACGATTAATACGCGCGCTAAATGCTTGCTCGGCATTTTTGGCAAATCGTTCTCTAAAACTGTTATCCATCAAAGGGAGGGCAAACTGCTGATTATTAGCACTTACCGTAACCGCTTGTTGGAAAGCAGGTAACTTATGCTCGAAGGGGTCGCTAATATGGCAGCCTATTAACTCACAGTGCCGCGCAAGTAATTCGAGTTGTTTAAAGCTGGCGTCATCTAAGGCGTTAAAATCGGATACGATATAAACCAAACTACCGGGTTTAGCTAAGTGATTTAAACGCTTAAGGTTGTCACTAAAGTTATTACTGGCAGGTTTATCAATATTTTCAAGTGCCTGCTGATGGGCGTCGCATAAATTATGACACAGCTTTAACACGGCCTTTTCACGGGCACTAGGTTTAAGCTCTAAATGCGAGTGCTGATTAAACACAACACCGCCAATTCTATCGCCACGTTGGCAAGCAGACCACGCAACCAAGGCACTAATATGTGCAGCTTGCACCGACTTTAATAATAATTGAGAGCCAAATAACATGGAGTTTGAAAAGTCAGTAAATACAAATACCGGGCGTTCTTTTTCTTCTTGAAAAAGTTTGGTGTGGGTTTCACCGGTACGAGCCGTGACCCGCCAATCAATAGAGCGTATGTCATCACCGTGTTGGTAATGGCGCACTTCGGCAAACTCCATGCCACGGCCTTTATGCGGCGCTAGATATTGCCCCGCTAAGGTATTTTTTATTCTAACTTTAGGTGCCAGCTCAAGCAGTTGCGCTTTTGCTTTATAATACATCAGCTCTTTAAGCGATAAATTAACACCATGGCTATGACTTAATTTAAGCCATGCCTGAGAATCAAAGTGTGTTTGCATAACTTAAGGTACAGCAACTAGTTCAACAATACGGCTAATAACCTGATCTTTTGTAATACCATCGGCCTGTGCTTCGTAACTTAAAATAATACGATGGCGTAATACATTATGTACCACAGCTTGAATATCGTCAGGCGATACAAAATCACGACCACTTAACCACGCATGAGCGCGGGCACATTTATCCAAAGCAATCGTGGCACGTGGGCTGGCGCCGTACTCAATCCAGCGGCCAAGTTGCTCATCTAAGTTTGCGCCTTCTCGAGTAGCAATAATCAACTGAACTAAGTATTGCTCTAGTGGCTCTGCTAAATACAGACCCAAAATCGCTTTTCTAGCGGCAAACAACTCTGCTTGCGAAATTTGCTCAAGCACTGGGGCTTCATCATTAAGTGCTTCACCACGGGTTAGGCGTAAAATATCAAGTTCGTGCTCAGCCCCTGGATAATTAATACTTAAATGTAATAAAAAGCGGTCTAATTGCGCTTCAGGCAGTGGGTAGGTTCCTTCTTGCTCAAGCGGGTTTTGCGTTGCCATCACTAAAAACAGGTCACTAAGTGGGTACGTATTTTTGCCCACAGTAACTTGGCGCTCAGCCATTGCTTCTAATAAAGCTGATTGTACTTTCGCTGGTGCTCGGTTTATTTCATCCGCTAATATGAGGTTATGAAATAAAGGGCCTTTTTCAAACACAAACTCACTGGTTTGTTGACGATAAATATCAGTACCGGTTACATCGGCTGGTAACAAGTCTGGGGTAAACTGAACACGCTGAAACGAGCCTTCAATACCTTTTGCTAAAGCATTAACCGCTCGCGTTTTTGCAAGCCCAGGAGGGCCTTCAACAAGTAAATGACCATCGGCTAATATAGCAATTAAGAGTGCTTGAGTGAGCGCTGGCTGGCCAATAATTTGGGTGTCTAAATACGTTTTTAAGTTTGAAAATGCGTTAGCTGCCATAATAAGTGGACTGTCCTCGTCAGCTTAAATAATACCTAAAGTGGTTAGGTAACAAATACTGAGCTAGTTATAAGGTTTATAAGTGGATAACTCAAGAGTTAGACTGATTTTTTGAAAATAGTTCGTTATTTTTTAACGCTTTTTAGCCTAACACAAAACTTTGTAAAACCTGCTAAAAAAGCCTATTGTATTACCCTTACACAATGTATGTAGTGATTTACAATGGCGCTTTATGATTAATTTACGTTTATCTATTGGCTTTATCACACGGGTTGTTTAGAATCGAGGAAAACATACAGGTCTGACCTGTCAGCGGGAGAGAATAATAAATGTCTGAGCAAAACATACTTAAAACACCAAAAGGCGACCGTATTGCCATTGTAAGCGGCCTACGTACTCCTTTTGCTAAGCAAGCAACTGCGTTTCACCATGTACCAGCATTGGATATGGGTAAGCTAGTAGTTAATGAAATGCTTGAGCGATTAAATTTCGACAAGTCAGAAATCGATCAATTGGTTTTTGGTCAAGTAGTACAAATGCCAGAAGCGCCAAATATTGCACGTGAAATTGTATTAGGTACAGGTATGCCAGTTGGCGTTGATGCATATTCAGTGTCACGTGCGTGTGCAACTAGCTTTCAAGCAATTGCAAATGTTGCCGAATCTATTATGGCAGGCTCTGTAAACGTGGGTATTGCTGGTGGTGCCGATTCATCGTCTGTATTGCCAATTGGTGTAAGTAAAAAATTAGCCGGCAGTTTAGTCGATTTAAACAAAGCCCGTACGCTTGGTCAGCGTTTAAAAATATTCTCAAAACTACGTTTAAAAGATTTATTACCAGTACCGCCAGCGGTTGCTGAGTACTCAACGGGTTTATCAATGGGACAAACAGCTGAGCAAATGGCTAAAACCCATAATATTAGCCGTGAAGATCAAGATGCTTTAGCACATCGTTCTCACTCATTAGCAACTCAAGCTTGGGCCGATGGCAAGTTAAAAGATGAAGTAATGACGGCGCACTTACCGCCTTATAAAAGCTTTATTGAAGAAGATAACAATATTCGTAAAAACTCAACGGTTGAAGGTTATGCCAAGCTTAAACCCGTATTTGACCGTCAGCACGGCTCTGTGACTGCCGCTAATGCAACCCCATTAACCGATGGCGCAGCTGCAGTGTTAATGATGAGCGAAAGCAAAGCCAAAGCATTGGGTTACGAAATTTTAGGCTACGTACGCAGTTTTGCGTTTTCAGCCATAGGCGTAGAAAAAGACATGCTAATGGGGCCAGCTCACTCAACGCCAATCGCGCTTGATAGAGCAGGTATTACGTTAGCTGATTTAGACCTTATAGAAATGCATGAAGCGTTTGCATCGCAAACCTTAGCGAATATGAAAATGTTTGCTTCAGATAAATTTGCACAAGAGCACTTAGGGCGTAATAAAGCCATAGGTGAAATTAACATGGATAAGTTTAACGTTAACGGCGGTTCACTCGCTTATGGTCACCCATTTGCGGCAACCGGCGCGCGTTTAATTACACAAAGCTTATACGAGCTTAAGCGTCGTGGCGGTGGTTTAGCGTTAACGACTGCCTGTGCTGCGGGTGGTTTAGGTGCAGCCTTTGTATTGGAGAGTGCGTAATGACAGATTCAGTATTTAATTTAACGGTTGATGATAACAAAATAGCCGTGGTAACCATTGATGTGCCGGGTGAAAAAATGAATACCCTGCGTGACAGCTTTGCTGATGATTTAAAAGCATTATTAGCACAAGCTAAAGAGCATGCAGTGAAAGGTATGGTATTTATTAGTGGCAAAAGTGATAACTTCATTGCCGGTGCTGATGTGAAAATGCTAGACAGCGTTGAAAAACGCGAAGATGCATTAGCTATCAGCGAATTATGCCATCAAGCATTTTTTGATATGAAAAAACTACCGTATACCACGGTTAGTGCTATTCACGGCGCTGCTTTAGGTGGTGGTTTAGAGTTTGCTTTAGCATGTGATTATCGCGTTGGTACAGATAGCGATTTAACTAAAATTGGTTTACCAGAAGTACAACTAGGTTTATTGCCTGGCGGTGGTGGTACACAACGCTTAACTAAAATCGTGGGTATTCAAAAAGCCCTTGAGTGGATGCTAACTGGTAAGCAAATTCGTCCAAAACAAGCTAAAAAAGCCGGTGTATTGGATGATTGTGTTCCACAAAGCGTACTGCTAAAAGTGGCCAAAGAGTTTGCTGAGAAGAAAAAGCCACAAGCTAAAGAGCCTAAACTTGATAAGGTCAGCAAGTTATTAGAATCAAACCCGTTTGGTCGTAACTTTATCTTTAAAAAAGCTAAAGAAAACGTACTTAAAAAAACCGGTGGTCACTACCCAGCGCCGCTTGCGATTATTAAAGCGGTTCGTGCAAGCGTAGAGCTTGATGAAATGAAAGCGTATAAAACCGAAGCCGAAGGCTTTGCTACGTTAGTAATGAGTGATGAGTCTAAAGCACTTCGCGGTATTTTCTTTGCAACCACTGAAATGAAAAAAGAATGGCGCAACGATGACGCTCCTGCGATTAGTAAAACTGCTGTGTTAGGTGGCGGATTAATGGGCGCAGGTATTGCCCATGTAAGTGCGGTTAAGGCTAAATTGCCGGTACGCATTAAAGATGTGGCAGAGCAGGGCATAAGTAATGCCATGAACTACACATACAAAATCTTAGATAAACGCCTTAAGCGCCGCATTATGTCAAAAGCCGATATGCAGTTAACCATGAACCGCATTACTGGCACTACGGATTACAGCGGCTTTAAGCACATAGATTTAGTTATAGAAGCGGTATTTGAAGATTTAGAGCTTAAGCAAGGTATGGTTGCTGATGTTGAGCAGCAATGCCAAGCGAATACTATTTTTGCAAGTAATACCTCGTCATTACCTATTTCTCAAATTGCAGCAAAAGTAGAACGCCCTGAAAATGTAATTGGTTTACATTATTTCTCGCCAGTAGAGAAAATGCCACTGGTAGAGATCATTCCTCACGAAGGCACGTCACAAGAAACCATTGCTCGTGTAGTTAACTTTGCACGTAAGCAAGGTAAAACGCCAATTGTGGTAAAAGATATGGCTGGTTTTTATGTAAACCGTATTTTAGCGCCATACCTTAATGAAGCGGCTAACTTAATGCTTGCTGGTGAGCCGATTGAAAAAATAGATGCGGCTTTAGTCGAGTTTGGTTTTCCTGTTGGACCGTTGGCATTGCTGGACGAAGTAGGTATTGATATTGGATCTAAAATTGCGCCAATTCTTGAAAAAGAATTGGGTGAGCGTTTTAAAGGACCCGATGCTTTCTCACGCATGATTGATTCAAAACGTCTTGGTCGTAAAACAGGTCGTGGCTTTTATGAATACGACAAGAAAGGTAAGAAGGTTGATGAGTCAGTCTATGAGCTACTAGGTGTAACCCCAGCCCCACGTTTAAATAAAAACGAGATTGCTAAGCGCTGTGTTTCACAAATGCTTAATGAAGCGGCTCGTTGTTTAGATGATGGTATTATCGCAAGCCCGCGTGATGGTGATATTGGTGCTATTTTTGGTATTGGTTTCCCACCGTTCTTAGGTGGCCCGTTTAGCTACATGGACAAATTAGGTGCGAGTAAAATAAGCTCTGATATGTCTACACTGGCTAACAGCAATGCGATTTTTGCACCCTGTGAATCACTGGTTGCAATGGCTGATAAAGGCGATAAGTTTTACACTACAGCCACTAAAACAGCTGAAGTTGAGTCAGAGCAGGTAGATAATAAATCGACTGATACTCAAAATGAGATGACTGAACACAAAGATTAATGTCTTAAGTTAACGTAAAAAAGCCGCAAATTATGCGGCTTTTTTTATGTTTGATAATCAGAAAATATAGAGATATAGACGCTTATTTACAGTAAGGCTTCAATAGCCTGTTTGTCTTTATCTGGCATGTTGTCGACCACCAAATTAAATGAATTATCAATCATACGCTCAATTTCACCTTGTGGTATTGAGCCGTCTAAAATCACTGTATTCCAAAGGCGTTTATTCATATGATAACCTGGAATCACCGAAGGAAAAATATCACGTAATGACTGTGCTTCATCAGGGTCGCACTTTAAGTTTAGCCACCAAATAGGTTCGCCGTTTTCATCGGTTTCACCCTCATTGCTCAGTGCAAGGGTGGCGAACATCTTATGGTTTACTTTATATACATCAACATCTTTAGCAAAAGGTTGCGTTAGTTTAACTAACGGTTTGTTCATTAAATAAGTATGTACAGTTTGTTGGTTCATGAGCCATTCCTTGAGGTCATAATCGATAACTTAACCATAGCAGCTTTTTGCCACTAGATAACACGTGTTTCAGTCTAAATTACAGATTTATAAGTCAATACGGAGTAAGAAGCTAATCATATCACTTTATTGTTGAACAAAATCAGTTTCGTGGTATGTTTCTCGCAATCAAAAAAACAATAGGAATTCACCCATGCCAAAGGCGAGTGATGTTAAAAAAGGGACGGCTATTGACTTTAATGGCCGTGTATTAGTAGTAAAAGATATCGTACGCTCAGTACCACAAGGTCGTGCTGGTGGTAGTTTATACCGTATGCGTTTATACGATGTAGTAACGGGTAGTAAAGTTGACGAAACATTTAAAGACAGCGATATGCTTAATCTTGCTGATTTAACCCGTCGTGAAGCCATGCTGTCCTATATTGATGGGGATGAGTATGTCTTCATGGATAATGAAGATTACACGCCTTACAATTTAAATAAAGACGCCATAGCGGAAGAAATTCAATTTGTTAATGAAGAAACTCAAGGTGTGCACGTTATTGTAATTGACGGTACTGCGGTAGGTCTTGATCTTCCTTCAAGTGTTGAACTTGTTGTTGAAGAAACCGACCCTTCAATTAAGGGAGCTTCAGCCAGCGCTCGCTCAAAGCCTGCACGCTTATCAACGGGCTTAATGATTCAAGTACCAGAGCATATTTCAACGGGTGATCGCATCCGCATTAATACTGCCGAGCATAAGTTTATGGGTCGTGCTGACAAATAAGCTGTGATGAATTGATAATTGAGAGCCGAGCTTTTAAGTTGCTCGGCTTTTTTGTGTCTGATTTAAAAGGACTACAATTAAATAATACGTTGCTTTAATTTTAGCCAGTTAAACGCTATTATACGCGCCTCAATTTTTAAGCAGTTTGATGACCATGGTAGTATTTATTTTACTCAGCGGTGTGTTTATCGCACTTATGTATATTGAAACCATCAAAAAAGGTATGCCTGTGAAGCGCTGGTTATTTTTAAGCGGATTGTTGGGACCTGCAGCGTGGTGTTTATTTAATCTGCATTATCGACGTGCATTAATACGCAATACCGGCATAAAAACGTGCCTATGGCGTGCTTAACTGGTTGCTCTAATTAAACTGAGTTTTGATTGGCTTTGTTGTTGTTTTAAAAACGCAGTAAATTCATCTTTTGAGAGTGGTTTAGAGTAGTAATAACCCTGAAGTGTTTCACAGTTAAGCTCTTCCAGTATGCTTATTTGTGAGGCTTGCTCTACACCTTCTGCAACTACATGTAAATCAAGGTTATGTGCAATAGTGACAATAGAGTCCACCATATTGCGACCACGCTCTGTCTTCATATCATCAATAAAGGCTTTATCTACCTTAAGCGTATTTAGTGGGAACTGTTTTAAATACGCCAGCGACGAATACCCAGTACCAAAATCATCCATAGCTAAATGAATGCCGCGGGCACTTAAAGAGCGCATAATCGCAATGGCTTCTTGTGGGTCGTCCATTACGGTGCCTTCGGTGATCTCAAGTTCTAAAAAGTAAGAGGGCAGTTCATTTTTTTGTAAAATCACATCAATGCGCGAAGTTAAATCGGGTAGGCTAAATTGTTTTGCTGATAAATTTACCGCAACACGAGCGTTAAATAATCCAGCGTCTAACCATTGTTTTACGTCACGACAGGCTTTGTTTAAAACCACTTCACCAATTTCAATAATTTGCCCTGTTTCTTCGGCGATTGGAATAAATACCCCCGGGCTAATAACCCCCTTTTTCGGCGTAATAAAACGCACTAACGCTTCCATTCCAGCAAGCTTACCAGTACGAATATTCATTTTAGGCTGGTAATACACCTCAAAGTGATCTTCTTTTAAGCCAAAGCGCATTAGGTTTTCTATTTGTAGTCGCTTTACTGCTTGGCGGTTCATGGTGTCATTAAAGAACAAGTAGCTGTTACCTTTCTTTTTCGCATGATACATAGCGGTATCGGCGTTCTTTAATAGTATTTCGGGGGTGTTACCATCTTCAGGGAACAGTACTATACCCACGCTTGAGGTGATAGCAAGTTCATGACCTGCCATTTTAAACGGTGTAGCTATTGCCGCTAAAAACTGTTTAGCCATACGGGTGATAGTGAGAATATCGTTGGTGTTTGACATAACCAGCGCAAATTCATCGCCGCCAAGGCGATAAAACACATCATTTTCACGGGTAAGCTTATTTAAGCGCATAGCAAGCTTTGCCAGCAAGCTGTCACCTAACTGATGACCCAATGAGTCATTTATCTTTTTAAAGTTATCTAAATCAAATACTAACAATGCATGGTGTGAATGCTGCTTTGCTAGTTTTTTTAAATCAGAAAAAAATAAATTACGGTTAGGTAAGCTGGTGGTGCGATCTCGATTGGATAAATTATTGAGCTCTGACTCCGTTTTTTTACGCTCGGTTAAATCAGAATACACCACCACGTAATTAGTTATTTGATTTTGCGCGTTTTTAATTTCATCTATCGAAATTTCAAATGGCAGTAGGGCATGATCGCTATTGCGCAGCTTTACTTCTTCTTGAATATGCTCGTGCTTTCGAACGGTGTCTTTTATAGTTTCTATGTAGCTTTTGTCGTAACCGGCTAAATGAAATTCTTTTTTAAGGTATTGCTCACGCACACCGCCAAACAAAGTTAAAAAGCTTGGATTAATATCAACAAGCTTAAAATCTTTATCATAAATAGCCAGTGCATCCGTGAGTGACTCAACGCATTTTGCAAATAGATTTAGTCGTTCTTCGGTTGATTTGAGCTGAGAAATATCTCTCACCGTGCCAGTCATTCTCAGTGGGCTAAGGTTTGCGTCTTTTTCAATTATTTTTCCACGGTCGAGCACCCAATGCCATTTACCAAAGCTATCTTTAATTCTATAAGTAGCTTCAAAAAAAGTACTCTCTTCAGCAAAGTGTTTTTTTAGTAGGTAATCTACATGAGTTAAATCACGAGGGTGTATAAGGCTTTTATTAGGTGGGAATTCTACTAGATTGTTGTTATTCAACACGTACTTGTCGTTAATACGAATAACTTTGCCGGTTTTTATATTCCAGTCCCAAAGCGTGTCACCACTACCTTCTACGGTACTTTTTAAGCGTTTTTCAGATTGCTGTAATTGGGAATGTGAGCGCTTGAGTGAGTGAATAACTGTTAAAAAGTAAATTAACAGTAATGACATTATTGCACACACGCTAACGACTAGCGCATTTAAGTTCAAGCTAAATGATGACTCAAATGCACTAGCAGAGTAGGCGGTGACCAAAGTGGTCAACAACAGAATGTATTTTATTATTTTTATTTTGTTCATTGTCTTACTTCTTATTTACAAAAGACAATCTAAATCAAGCGCGAGCAAGAGTCAAAGAGAATGCGAATAAAGTGGTAGATTCTCCGATTGATTCACAGATTTAGCGCTTAAAAGCTCATATCTTGGGCGGTCTGGATTAAAAATTTCAGCTGCATAGTTTTTTAAATCTTCAAGCGTTAATGCGTTTAAAGAATCTAGCAGGCGTTGCTGCATATTAAACTGATGATCGCCATTGCCAATTGCAAGCCATAAACGTTGTGAACGTAAACGCAAATTTTTGTCTTTTTCGGCAATATGCGTCACTAGCCCATGTTTTTGTTGCAGCCAGGTTTGCTCTGTCAGTTCATCAATGGTTGATAAATATTGACTAATAAACACATTATGCCTGTGCAGTAATGTGCTTGGTTCAAATTTAGGTGACTGAATATAAAAAGCAATTCCGGCACGGGTATTAAAGGGGGCATAACCGGCACCAACTAAATAACCTAGTTGTTGTGTGGTCCGTAGCTCATTGAAATAATCTTGGTTAATTAAATGATTAAGCGCCATCATTTTTACTTTTTCATCAACATCATCGCTTAATGCTTGATAATAAATCACCATGGCATTATCACTACAAGCGAGCTCTAATTCGTAACGAGTCACTTTGGTAATTTCAAAGAGTGGGCGCTTTAAATCTTCTATAACGGCTGACTTTTTAAGGTGCAGTGCCACCTTTTTCTGAAACTCAAGCGCTTCATTTTGTTGCCAATTGCCATGTAAAAAAGACTCAACATGAAGTGCATTAAAAAACGCCTGTCTAAACTCATTAAACTGATGAAAGCAGGTATCTTTAAGTGCATTTGCTAACTCGTCAGGTTGTGGATTCCATGGCATTATTTTAGCGCCTAAAATACTAAAGAGCTCACTAACGGGTTTGTTTTGGTTGCTATTACGCCAGTGCCTTACCAGTTGTTTTTTATATTCAGCAAAGCGTTTAGCACAAATTTTTACGTTAAATAGTGCATCAATTAGCTGATCAACCAGCTCTAGTTGGCTTGAAGATAGCCCTGCAGTATGCAGGGTTAAGCCGCCTTGGTGAGAGGTTAAGTGATAACTTAAGCCCGCGAGCTCAGCTGGATAAAATTGCTCGCCAACACTATCCATAAACAAATCAGAAAACAATCGAGTCAATGCCATATGCTTTACATCTTTAACTGCAAAGTCAGAGTCCATGGCTAAATAAAAATGCCCTTTAGCCACTCTGAAGGTGGCATCTTGTTTAAACCAAAAATCAAAGCCAGCTTCTTTCACCAGTAACGTTGGATGAGCTTGCTGCGACTCTATTGGATATAGAACAACATCTTTAGCTAAATAAGGGTTTGCGGTAGGTAATAACATTTCACCTTGTGGCTGACTAATTTGTGCCAGCGCTTCGAGCCAATGCAGTGACAATTTTTCAATTTTATACGGTGTGTTATACCAAGCGGCTGTGTGTTCAGGCTCTACACCCGGATGAATCAGCACTAAACGCATATTATGAGGGGTCAACCATTGCATCGCCATTTCATGAGTGGTGGCTTTAAAGCCTTCCATTAAATAGTCGCCTTGTAAGTAATTGACTTCATCGTAATGTTGCATGTTAATACTTAAATTGCTGACCCAGTCAATCAGCCGAGATTTTTCTTGGTTATCAAATGCGATTTGCAGCAGCTTTTGCTTATCTTGATAAAGGCGAGGGAGTTTGCCGATGTTGTTATTTATTAAGCAAATGTATTCAAATACCATTTCAATAATGTCTTCGTAGTATTCAATGCCTTCATCGGTCAGCGCCATACTAATATTAAAGTCTTTAAAGTTACTACCGTTGATGCCACCTCCGGCAGAAAGAGCATTGATCCAGCCTTGTTCTTTTAGTACAGAATACAACGAGCCTTGCCCTTCGTACCCTAGTAAGTGGGCAATAAAACTAACAGTTTTATGACGGTAAAAATCGTCAATGTTTGGCATAGCAAAGCTAATAATCAGCTTTTGTACATGCTTGTGTGGCTCAATATGGAGCAACTTACCCAAGTCTTGGCTGCGATAAAGCGGTGCCTCTATGGGTGGCTTTAACTTGCTGTTATTGCCTTTAATCTGCCAGAAATATTGAGTTGACCATGCCTCAAGAGTATCTAATGATTCATTGGCACAAATGACTAAAGTCATCCATTGAGCTTGGTAATGCTGATTAAAAAAGTCGCGTAACTCATCACTAATACAGCGTTTTCTATCAGCTAATGTTTGTAGGTTGCCTACAGAGAACTTAGCAAACGGATGTGCAGGGTTAACCGTTTCTTTATGCACTTGATAGATGCGCCGGCCATCATCTTTAATCTTTAATTTAAACTCAGCCTCAATCGCATTACGTTCTTTTTCGGTTTCTGCGGGATTTAAGGCGGGCGCTATAAAAAAACGGCTAAATTGTGCTAACGCCGATTCAATATGATTGTTATTAATATCAAAAAAGTAGCAGGTATGTTCCGTACCAGTCCAGGCATTGGTGTTACCACCAGATTGAGAGACAAAATTATTAAAGCTACCGGATTCGGGATACAGATCCGTACCTAAAAACAACATATGCTCTAAAAAGTGCGCTAAGCCTTGCCTATCAAGAGGATCGTCAAAGTGACCAGCGTTAACTGCCATGGAGGCTGCCGCTTTTGCTGAGTCCTGATCGCGCACTAAAAGCACTTTTAGACCATTGTCCAGTGTTAGTGTGCGGTAAGCTCTGTTATCATTGGTGCTGATTTTCAAATGATGCTCCTGAAACTAAACGTAAATTGTTAACAACAGATGATAACTTCAGGAATGCGACGCTATTTACCTGAACATCATGAAAGAACTATTTTAAGAAAATAAATAGGTTTGAGTTATTAATATAGCGGAAATTCGAGCAAATTGGCTACTGTTTTATATTCTTTAATTGGTTGATTTTTTATGAAAACAATCTTGATAATGCGTCATGGTGAAGCAACACCGATGCACTCTGATGATGTCAGTAGAAATTTGACTTCTGTGGGTCAACAGCAAGCTGAAAAAATGGGGCTATGGTTGCAAAAAATGCACGCTCCCAGTGGCCTGTTAGTTAGCCCCTATGTAAGAGCGCAGCAAACGGCTGAGGCTGTTAAAAAAAATAATACCTTTTTATTTGAAGAAACTTGTCACGATGTTATTCCTGAGGGCAATCCTCAAGTTGCTGCAGATTATTTAGAAACGTTAATTGCGCTTCATCCAGAATGCGATACCTGGCTTGTTGTTGCCCACATGCCTATGGTGAGCTATTTGGTTGATCAGCTATGCGCTGGTAATATGCCAATTTTTAATACTGGTGCTGTTGCCCAAATTAGTTACAATGAAGTGAGCCATAAAAGTGATTACATCACTATAGATGCGCCAGCTAATGTAACCGTATAAACTACGAATCTCCCCAGCTTAAAGCCTGACAATAAAACGTGGTTAGGCATATATCTAAAGTAAAATGGTTAACCACACACTAAAACTCAACACACTTAATACTGTAGATAAAACTACCGCACTGGCTAGGGTATCTTG
Organism: Pseudoalteromonas sp. P1-16-1b; assembly: GCF_001401785.1. GTDB lineage: Bacteria > Pseudomonadota > Gammaproteobacteria > Enterobacterales > Alteromonadaceae > Pseudoalteromonas > Pseudoalteromonas undina. Next base: position 239,401 of record NZ_LKGQ01000002.1, read on the forward strand.
GTGTTGTTTTATTTGGCATGCAATTAAATAGGCATTAACGCCTAATGGCGATGCACTTAATAACACCAGTACTTTTAACAGTGACTCATTAAGTGTAAATACGTGTGTGCCTAGCAATAAAACCAAGGTAGGTAATATGACTAATTTTAATAGACTGGCAATGGCTGCTGCTTGCCAGTTATCACTAATTTTATAAAAAGCTAAGTTAGCGCCCAATACAAATAACGCACAAGTAATAGCTGGTTCGGCTAAAAGTGCTAAGCCATTAGTTAAGTCAGCAAATAAAGTAACCCCTGCTAAATTAACCAATAGACCAGTGCTAATACTTAACACTACTGGATTGAGTAGCATATTCTTGGAAAATGCTGACCAGGAAAACGCATGACTGGCGCTGTTTGCACTAATTAAAAAAGTAAGGGTGAACAATAATGCGCTATGAAAGGTAATGATCATAAAAATAATGCCCATCATTTGCTCGCCTAATGCGGCAATAATAATAGGTAAACCCACCAATACAGTATTGGAATAGCTACTGCCAAGGGCAAACACGCTATGGCGTTCGTATTGAAGATGTTTAGAGAGAATGTAGCGGTCAATAATTAGGGCAAAAAGGTAAACTAAAATAACCGGAATGTAAAAACTTAAAAAGCCATTTAAGCTGACACTGGTTTGTAAGTCTGCTTTGGCCATATTTAAAAATAAAAAGCTCGGCACACTAATATAAAAAGTAAACTTACTTAATCCCGCTATATGGATACGCTCTAAAAAGCCACTGCGACTAGCAATATAGCCACATAGCACAATAAATATCAGCGGGAATATAATCGAAAATATATGCACTAAAAGGCTCTTATTGATTAGCGTCTAAACTCATCACTTTGCGGTAAATTAATTAATATCAGTACCGCACCTTTACCGCCATATTCAAGCGGTGCTTGATGCATAGCAATAACATCGGGGTGTTGCACTAAGTATTGCGGCACTTTATGCCTGAGGATATGGCCGCCAATTCCGTGTACAACACAGGCGCAGTAATAATGCTTCTTTTTACACTCATGAATAAGCCCTGCGAGCTCATCCTTGGCTACTTCTTTATTTAAGCCATGCAGGTCGAGGGTTAAATCAGGTATAAAATCCCCTCGGCGAAGTTGTTTCGCTAAAAAACGATCCTGACCCTGTTGCACATAATTAACAGTGCCGTTAGTGTCTATATCGGGCACATATTCATCAGAAAAGAAAAATTCTGATTGTTGTTGCTTTTTTTGCTGGGCAAATTGCTTCGCTTGTGACACTTTAGGTTTATTGCTAAAACGGTGAGTGTCTTGTTTGAACACGCGCGCACCGCTGATACTTTGACGAAACAAGTCAATGTCATCAGGACTAATTAGGTTGTTTGAGTGTGGATCTTTTTTCATAGCGGCAGTCTAAACAAAAAAGTGGTAAAAATCGAGTAAAAAGGTGTGATACCCAAGCAGCTTTGAGGTGCATAGTACGGCGCCAATAAGGTTAGTTTAAAAGCGATTTATACTGCGTTATTGATTTGAACAACAGAGTGACTATTACACTTGCAATCAATGCCTTGTTTAAATTACTTTTAATTCTAACTGTCACTCGCACCTAGAGGTGGCTTGGGTATACAATAGGGCAATCATGGGGCCCATAGTGTGCCCCGATTGAGTTAATTTTTTGAAAGTAGCAGGCAGATAATACTGATGAGTGAATTACTAATAGAAGAAGCAACCCTGGATGAAGCTGTTGCAGAACTTTCAACCTTACACGATTGGCTTCGTTGGACGACAAGTCAATTTGCAAGTAGCGGTATTTTCTTTGGTCATGGCACCGATAACGCATGGGATGAAGCGGTAAGTTTGTTATTACCAGCACTTAGCTTGCCAATTGATGCACCCAAAGAGCTGATGCATGCCCGTTTAACCAGCACTGAAAAAAACCGTTTAGCAGGCTTAATTGCCGAGCGCATTAACGATTTTACCCCAGTTCCATACCTGACCAACATTGCATGGTTTGCCAATATGCCATTTTATGTGGATGAACGTGTATTAATTCCTCGCTCGCCTTTTGCTGAGCTTATTAATAATCGTTTTACACCTTGGCTAGAGCAGCCAGAGTCAGTTGGGCGTATTTTAGATTTATGTACGGGCTCAGGTTGTATCGCGATTGCATTGGCACAAGCATTCGAAAATGCGCAAGTTGATGCGGTTGATATATCCTATGAAGCGCTTGAAGTGGCTGATATTAATATCACTGACTATCAACTAAGTGACCGTGTATTACCGATCCAGTCTGACGTATTCAGTGGTGTACCTGGGCAAAAATATGACTTAATCGTAGCAAACCCACCGTATGTTGATGCTGAAGATATGGCTGACTTACCACGTGAGTTCCACCACGAGCCAGAGCTTGGGTTAGCATCAGGTCACGATGGCCTTGATGTAACACGTACTATTTTAGATCAAGCTAGTGAGCATCTAACAGATAACGGTTTGTTATTTGTCGAAGTAGGTAACTCTATGGTACATATGGATGCACTGTATCCAGGCGCACCATTTGAATGGATTGAGTTTGAACAAGGCGGATTAGGGGTGTTTGTTATTAGCAAGCAACAACTAGATGCCTACTTTGCACAGTAATAATTAATACTAGCCATTCATCCCAAATGGCTGGGCAAAACAATAGCCGAGTTAATTCTCGGCTATAAGTCATTAGGAATGAGGAAAGTTAATGGCAGGTAATAGCATAGGGCAGTTATTTAAAGTGTCCACCTTTGGCGAAAGCCACGGCGTTGCATTAGGCGGCGTAGTGGACGGTACGCCCGCAGGCCTTGAGATAACAGAGGCCGACATACAACACGATTTAGACCGTCGAAAGCCTGGGCAAAGTCGCTATACCACGCAGCGCCGTGAGAGCGATCAAATTAAAATTTTAGCGGGCGTTTTTGAAGGTAAAACCACCGGTACCAGCATTGGTTTATTAATTGAAAATACCGATCAACGTTCACAAGATTATGGCAAAATTAAAGACGTATTTCGTCCAGGTCATGGTGATTATACCTACTGGCACAAATACGGCCTACGCGATTACCGTGGTGGTGGCCGCTCATCTGCGCGTGAAACCGCTATTCGGGTTGCGGCTGGCGCCATTGCTAAAAAGTATTTAAAGCAGTTTCATGGTATTGAAATACGCGCGTGCTTGAGCCAATTAGGGCCAATAAAAGCCGAAAACTACGATTGGGACGAAGTGGAAAACAACTTATTCTTCTTCCCTGATGCAAGTAAGCTTGAAGCGCTTGACGAATATATGCGGGAGCTTAAAAAGCAAGGCGACTCAGTGGGTGCCAAAGTAAAAGTAGTGGCTAAAAATGTACCTGTTGGCTTAGGTGAGCCCGTATTTGACCGCCTTGACGCCGAACTTGCACATTCCTTAATGAGTATTAACGCAGTAAAAGGCGTTGAAATTGGCGACGGCTTTGATGTAGTTGAACAAAAAGGCTCAGAGCACCGCGACGAGTTAACCCCTGATGGCTTTACCTCAAATCATGCCGGTGGCGTATTGGCAGGTATTTCAACGGGGCAAGATATAATCGCATCCATTGCGCTTAAACCAACATCAAGCATTACTATTCCCGGTAATAGTATTAATACCGAAAATGAAGCGGTTGAGATGATCACCAAAGGTCGTCACGATCCTTGTGTAGGCATTCGTGCTATTCCGATTGCTGAGGCTATGATGGCCATTACTTTAATGGATCATTTACTTCGTCAACGCGGTCAAAACCCGCATGTAAACCACGAACATGGGCCAATTAAAGGCGCTATTTAAGCGCCTTTAATTATAATAAATGCGGCTGATATTTGATGCCGCACTTACATAACTGACTATACTTAAATACGGTCAATGGCTTGTTTCGCAACCATATAGAGTTTTTTAATCATTAAACCTAACACCCAACGGATAAATTGAGTTGTGAGCTCTACTACCTCGTATGACGCTTTACCTACAAAAGCAAGCATATGGCCAATTAAACCCTTTAACTCTTCTGTAAGCTCTACAAACTTAACCACAGATTCATGTAAGCATCGCGCTAAAATATCATAAAAAGTTAACCCAACGCTAAGACCTGCTTGTGCAGAAATAAAGGCGTATTGGCCAGTTTTCTTTAAAAAGGTAATTAAGCCATCGGTAATAATTCGCTGCCATCTAAGTGAGAATGTCACGTTATAGCGCAGAGCATATTTTAAAACTGTATGATTATAGTGAAGAGTTTTTAGTGAGCTTTCCATGCTTCCATAATCTTTGTGTGCAGCTACAGTATTAACATAACCGGGTGTGTTTTCTTCCATAGAGTGTGCACCAATATTAAAAAACGATCCTTCATTCATCGCCGTTTGGTATTCGCTTGAGGTATGACTAAATGGCCAAGCTGGTACGCAGGGTACAGGATCTGCACCGTGCGTTACACGGTACTGACCAACATTGTGTGCAGCTGAATGCACCGAATGATTTAGCACTACCCTTGGCGCACCAAACGTATATAAATTGGTGGGAATACCTTGATCACTTGCCCATATTGCTGATAGTTGGGCAATCGCACCACCTAAACTATGGCCAACAAGGTGCAAACATTTAGGCTTATGCTGTTTGACATAACTTGCAAACATCGGCTTCATGCTGGTAAAGGCTTTTTCAAAGCCTGAGTGCACTTCTAAGTTTTTAGGGCCATGGGTAATTGCTACGTTTAAGTTTGTTAGCCAATCAGCGCAGGAAGTAAAAACGGTACCACGAATGCCAATAATATGGTGGCCTTCAAATTGTTGTGATGCACCTTCTGCAGTTAAAGCGAAACCTGTAGTGCGGTTTAGAAGTTGATTGATTAAGCCACCACTAACACCTTTAATTTGGTTGTTGGTGATTTTAAAATCTCTATCAAAACTTTGTCCTAATTCTTTTGAAAATGACGTAGATGTTCTTATATCATAAACTCTAGCCGCTATAGTGGCAGCTATATTTGGGGGTAATATTGCTTGGACTTTTTCCATGTCAATCTTCCTTTTATCTTTCAGTTAAATCTGTTAAGTCGTAGTTATTTATCTGGTACTCTTTACCACCTTTTAAAAGTTTATAAGGTAAAAAGTCTTCTTCCCATCGGCAAATACTTTGTGCTACATAGTTACGGTGTATATTCTTTTGATTTCTAAATTCAAATACAACGTGAGGATTAGTTATTTCACAATTTAAAAGTGATAGTTTTTTACTATACTCAGGGACTTCATCAATACCTGACTGAGTTGCAATCCAAAGGGGGATTAAGGTGTCATTATTTTCAATAAATATTTCTTGCGAAACACGGTTTTCAACTATTAGCTTATTTGGTATTGAGGAAAGGATCGTTTTTTTGGGAAAGTGAAAACGTCCATTTTGATCTGTGCTTGCAGTATCTCGGTGGACTTTTTCATCTATGTAGATTAATGATCGTATTATTTCTAAGTTGGCAATTGGTGTGCCATTCTCTGTAACAACCCCATTGACTTCAGGGCTTAAAAATACTTCTTTCTTCTTTTTGAACCAGCTAAACATATCTTCTCCTTGACTAATGGCTGGAAAAATAATCACACAAACAAGAATTAATAAGATAATGAATCGAGGGCTATAGCTAGATTTATTCATAGGCAATCCTTGCATATTTTTATTGAACTCTAATTGAGAATAAAACACATGTAAAGTGAAATGCCCTCTTTTTAACCTCTCAGAGAGCCTGTAATTTGAGTAACCAGATTTAGCAGTTGATTGATTAAACCGCCACTAACGTCTTTTATTTGTTTGTTGGTGACTTTAAAGTTTTCAATAAAATCTATTTCAAACTCTCTTTTATAACTGTTACTTTTTCTTATATTAAATACTCTTGCCGCAACGCTCGCAGCTGTGCTAGGTGCCAACTTATTATTCATAACTCAACCTCCTTCTCTGTAAAAAGCTCTGTAATCTTATTGAAATCTCCATCATGTATTTTGTACTTTATCTCTCCGTTCTCTATTATATGTGTTGGTATATAGTCATCTTCCCATCTACAAATACTGGAGGCTATCCTATTTAAATGCTCATTATTGTAATTTTTGAATTCAAACCTGACTAATTTATTTGTTATTTCGCAATTTATGAATGCTAATCTGTTGGTATATTCAGGTATTTCTTTAATTCCAGACTGATTAGCACTCCAGAGCTCAATTTTATTATCATCATTTAGGATAAATATTTCTTGGGAAATACGGTTTTCAACGATAAGTTTATTCGGAATCGAGGGAAAATTGTTTTTTTGGGAAAATGAAAGCGCCCATTTTGATCTGTGTTAGCAGTATCTCGGTGGACTTTTTCATCTATGTAGATTAATGAGCGAATGATTTCTAAGTTGGCAACCGGTGTACCATTGTCTGTAACAACACCATTGACTTCAGGGCTTAGAAATACTTCTTTTTTCTTTTTGAACCAGCTAAACATATCTCCTCCTTGACTAATGACTGGGAAAATAATCAAATATGCAATAATAAACAAAATAGTGAATTGAGGGCTGTAACTAGATTTATTTATAGGCAATCCTTGCATATTATTGGACTTTAAAGATGAGAGTACACTATTTAAAATGAATCTACAGTAAGCTTTTATATAGCCTCGAACTTTGATACTTTTAGTGTAAAGTATTGCGTTTAGTATATACAGGCTATACATCTTTATTGCCGCTCAATAATTTAAATGTGCTCAGCGCACCTAAAAATAAGAGAGCTGTTAGTATGCAAAAAAACAATCAAGCTTCCATCTCACAAACTGAATATAAAGCCACCATAAAACGACTCGAAGAGTTTAGCCGCTTTACCGATAGTAGCATTGGTATTCCGTTTACTAAATTTAAATTTGGTGTAGAGTCGCTGATTGGGCTTTTACCTGTGATAGGTGATTTAGCAGGGCTTATTTTATCTGGCTATGTACTAATTGAAGCGCAGCGCTTAGGTGTTAGCAAGCGAGTAAAAAGCCGTATTATTATAAATATGTTGATTGATTTTGTTGGCGGGCTCATTCCATTTTTTGGAGATATTTTTGATGCCATGTTTAAAGCAAATACGCGTAACACCCGCATACTTAAAAAACATTTAACAGATAAGCTAACCACAAACCTATAAACATTATTAGTTACAACGTGTGTAATTAGCCCTGTTATTAACTATTTATTTGGCATCAAAAAAGTACTTAGCGAGTATTTCTTTTTGTTGACCAAATTGATCAGACACTCCAATTCCAATCCCAATTATTTCCCCTTGTGCCTGCGGCGGCTCAGCGTGCAGCGCTTTTTGTACTAACGCTAATGCAGGATTTTTCTCATTTGCAAGTAGGGTTAAATGCGGCTGAAAATTTTGAAATACATTAGGGCTGCCATAACGTTCAAAAGCCACAAGTTTATTAGGGTAATGCTTTACCCAACTTGGCACTGGTGCTTGATGATCGCGAAGCGGCTCAAGCTTAAGGGTAATCTCATCTGCCAATCGTTGTAATTGATATGATTTTTCTAAATTTATAAATGCCCAATTACTTGGTGACACACTAAATCCATTGGCTTTTATCTCAAACGACTGATGTTCTTTTACAATGCGCTCTACCATTTGCTTAATTTCGTTTTGTGCTTCAAGTGGGTAATCCGTTAAATACAAGGTGGCATGCACGGGTAACCCTTGTTGGTAAAACGTAGTAATTTGGTGCGTAGCTAATTTATCGCTGGTGTTAGCGACTAACTCAACAATAGGCTTAGAAGGAATAGCAAATACGTTAATACTTATGCTTTTTGCATAACTGCTGGCAGAAGTAGCCAAGAGTGTTAAAAAAGTAAAAGAGATAAATAGCCACGAAAAAGAGCTGTGTTGTTTAACCATAAGAGTGAGTCAATTTAGGTTTTTGGTTGGCATATGGTAAGCGCAATTAAGTGATCAGTAAATAAGTGCGTAAAGTTTTATATTTTTGATTTTGTGACTAATATTACTTTAGCTCCATACGGATTATAAATATTGTTTTTAGCAGTATTCAACTCTCTGTATTTATTGCTCTTAAAAGTGCTTCAAGGAAAGTTCAATGATATTTAAAGCGTTAAATAAGTTAAAAAGAACAGTGCGCTTTTCTATTCGTTTAACGGTTGTGGCTGTATTTGTATTGGCAACGTCTATTACCGCCATTATAGCCACTAGTTTACAGTATTACTTCAGCGAAAAAATGGCACTAGAGTCTAACCTGCTGCATTTCAATATGACCACGCAATCTGTTGCTGATTACCTATCACGCATCAATGAAAAATCTGAAAATACTTTAAATATGATGGTTAAAAATACTTCACTAGTAGGTAATAACTTTTCAGACAAAACAGAGCTGCGTAATGTATTGAGCGAAATAATGGAATTAAACCCTTTGTTTTACGCATTTTCTATGGGCTATAGCAACGGAGACTTTTATGAAATTATCAATCTTGAGAGTGGTAAAATAGTCAGAGAGCGTTTAAATACGGTTGATAATGACCGGTGGGTTGTGATCCATATTAAAACCGAAAAAGGGCAAAGGATAGAACACAGGTACTACTTTGATGCTGATTTTAACTTAAGAAAACAAACCAATAAACCGACGTTTTTTGATCCTCGAGAGCAAACGTGGTTTAAACAAGCAAATTCAGAGCAGGTGAATAAAACTAAACCTTACTTATTCTCGCATTTACAAACTTCAGGCCAAACCTACTCGATTAAAACCAAAGGCAAAGACCATGTGTTAGCTCTTGGAGTTATGGTCGATAATATTTCTAATTATTTATTAACACAACAGCAGCAGTTAGATATGCATAACTCTGCGCAGTTATTTATATATAATCGAGAAGGAGAGATTGTTGCTTCAAATCAGAAAGATAAGGTTGATAAAAACAAAAGCTTGAAACAATTAACGCTAAGCGAGCAACAGCAAAAAGTAATTACACAATACCCGACTATTACAGTATCAAACGAAACAAATTGGGCCCCTATGGACTTTAGTGTTAGTGGTACGCCCAATGGCTACAGTATTGAATATATCAATGCGATTGCGCAGCTACTGGGTATTAAGATAAATTATGTTAATGGACTTAGTTGGCAAGAATTACTTAATTTATTTAAAAATAATCAGATAGATGTACTTCATCCTGTAGTTAATACCACAACGAATAATACCTTAGGTATGCTTAGTACACCCATGGTAAATTTGCCTTTGAGTATTGTTAACCATCAGAGCAACCCACCAATCACCCACATACAGCAACTTGCTGGTAAGTCAGTTGCAGTGGGTGAGGGCTGGTCAATTGTAAAAACATTGCAAGCGCAATTTCCAGAAATTAACTTAGTAGAGGTTCCCAATACAAAAACGTTGTTAACGCATGTAGCCAATGGTGATACCTATGCGGGAATAGACAGCAAGGCGGTATTACAATATATCCAACAACAATTTTTTATTGATGGGGTTCAGTATAATCAACTAGATGAAGAAAGTGCCGCGCTTTTTTCAAATGACTATCACTTATTATTTCATAACCAAGACGCTCAATTAAAAGCCTTGTTTGACTATGCAGCCACGCAACTGCCTATGCAATTTAAACAACAACTTAGTGATAAATGGCTTAATACTAATCCAGAGAAAAAATCAAAAGTTGTGGGCACTGTCCCCTATGAGCAATTAATTACTTTATTAGACGATGATAGTAATTTCTCTAATTTAAAGTTAGTGCATATTAATGGCAAAGAACAGTATGTATTTATTAAGCCTTTATCTGACTATTTATCGCTAGCCAGTACAGGTTACTTAGCCATTATGGTTTCTAAAGAAGATGTATTGAGTTCTACACGGAAAAAAATAAAGCTTTCTCTTATCATTACTGCTGTTTGCCTTATTTTGATATTACCTGTGTCGTGGTTTTTTGCATCCCCCATTGTTGCCCCAATTAAAACGCTGGTGGGTGAAAATAATAAAATTAAAAATCGTCAGTTTAAGCAAGTCTCAACCTTAAAAAGTCATATTAAAGAAATTAATACTTTAGCCAGCTCTATGGTCGAAATGAGCAAGTCGATACAACAACACGAAGAAAGCCAAAAAGCACTCATGGCTTCGTTTGTTGAGCTTATAGCTCAAGCAATTGATGATAAGTCTCCCTACACTGCGGGGCACTGCGAACGTGTCCCAGAGCTAGGTATTGAGCTTGCTAAAGCCGCTTCAGAATCAGAGTTACCTGCCTTTCAAACGTTTAAATTTAAAAGTGATGAGGAGATTGAAGAGTTTAGCTTAGCTGCTTGGTTACATGATTGCGGTAAAATAACTACTCCAGAGCACATTGTCGATAAAGGCACTAAGTTGGAAGTGATTTATAATCGTATTCATGAAGTAAGAACACGGTTTGAAGTCCTTTGGCGAGATGCCGAGCTTGATTACTACAAGTCATTGCAACAAACCCCAAAAAATCAGAGTGAGCTAGCTAAGCAGTTGACAGCTAAACATCAACAATTACTGGACGATTTTGCCTTTATTGCACAGTGTAATATTGGCGGCGAAAAAATCACAGCAGCCTCGCTTGAGCGTTTAACCTTGCTAAGCAATGTTACTTGGGTGCGGCACTTTGACGATAAGCTAGGGCTTTCACCTGTCGAAATGTATCGCTATGCACAAACGAGTGACACGCTGCCTGCTACTGAAAAGCTACTCAGCGATAAGCCTTGGCATTTAATTCCTCATGATAAACCGATTGAATATGACGAGCGTTTAGGAATAAAAATTGCTCCGTGTAAATATAAATATAATTTAGGGGAGCTTTATAATTTACAAACTTCTAGAGGCACCCTTACCGCAGAAGATAGGTTTAAAATTAATGAGCATATTATAAGTACCATACGTATGCTCGATACATTACCGTTTCCTAAAGAGTTGGAGCGTGTCCCGCGTTTTGCCTCTACTCACCATGAAACATTAAAAGGAACTGGCTATCCTCGTAAACTAAGTGCCGATGATTTATCGATACCTGAACGGGTGCTGGTACTTGCTGACATTTTTGAAGCATTAACAGCAGCCGACAGGCCCTATAAAAAGGCAAAAACACTCAGTGAGTCCATTGGTATATTAGCTAAAATGGTGGCCGATCATCATGTTGATAAAGCCGTATTTGAATTATTTTTAAGTTCAGGTATTTATCTTGATTATGCTAAGCGCTATCTCAATGCTGAACAAATAGATGAAGTAGATATTTCTAAATATATAACCTAGCAGTGATCGGTGATGGTCAAAGCGATAAAATTAAATCGCTTGTTTTTTACTTTGTAGATAAAAGTACGTACAATTCGCTTCGTTTTTAGTGTGCTTTATACTAATTTCATCTGTCTTTAAAGCATCGGGTTCAAACGAGTATACGAAGTATTTATGCACCAAGTAGCTGATCTAATTTCTATTTTCGAACACACTTTTTACCAAAGCTATAACACGCGTTTGGTAAAAGGTGAGCATGAGCCTATTTACATTCCCGCAAATGATACAACCCCGCATCATCAAATTGTGTTTGCCCATGGTTTTTATGCCAGCGCATTGCATGAAATAGCCCATTGGTTAGTGGCAGGTTCTCAGCGCCGCTTAGTTGAAGATTATGGTTATTGGTATTGCCCTGATGGGCGCGATGCTTCACAGCAAGCGGAGTTTGAATCAGTAGAGGTAAAACCTCAAGCAATAGAGTGGGCATTGAGTGTGGCTGCCGGGTTTGATTTTAACGTATCGGTAGATAATTTAAATGGTGAGCAAACATGTCGATTTGCGTTTCAGTCTCGCGTTCATGCAAAGTTATTAGAGTTATTGCAAAACGGGTTTAACCCAAGAACAACCTTACTATTAAAAGCACTGTGTAAATTTTATAACACCACGTGGCCATTACATGCTGCGCAGTTTTCATGGCATTCTCCCGAGGAGTTAAAAGATGCAGTTTAAGTTAGGATTGATTGTAAATCCGGTCGCAGGGCTCGGTGGTAGTGTTGCGCTTAAGGGCAGTGACGGTGAAGACACCGCTGCTAAAGCCATTGCATTAGGTGCAGAGCCTAAGTCAAATAGCCGCACTAAAGCTGCACTTGAAGTGCTTGTACCTCATCAATCAAACATTACTATTTATACTGTTAATGATGAAATGGGGGAGCAAACAGCAAAAGCGTTGGGCTTTAATACGCAAGTGGTTTATCAAAGTAACTCACCCACAACCAGTGACGATACCGAAGCTGCAGCTCGTTTATTACAGCAACAAGGTGTAGATTTAATCTTATTTGCTGGTGGCGACGGAACGGCGCGCAACATTTGCCATGCTGTAGAAGACTCGGTACCCGTGTTGGGTATTCCTGCTGGGTGTAAAATTCATTCCGGCGTGTATGCCATAACGCCAAAAGCGGCTGGGCGCGTAGTTGAAATGCTGGTTAAAGGTGAACTGGTAACATTAAGCGATGCAGATGTAATGGACATTGATGAAGTGGCTTTTCGCCAAGGAACAGTAAAAGCAAGACGTTATGGTGAAATGCAAGTACCCAGTGAAGTGCGCTATGTGCAAGCGGTAAAAAATGGCGGTAAAGAAACTGACGAGCTAGTGCTAGCAGATATTGCTGCTTATGTCGTTAGTGAAATGGATGCCGATACCCTCTATGTCATGGGTAGTGGCTCTACCGTTGGCGCAGTGATGGAAGAGATGGGGCTTGAAAACACCTTACTCGGTGTTGATTTAGTTGAAGATCAAGCCTTAGTAGGCCAAGACCTAACAGCCCAGCAACTTCTTGAACTTACCAAAGAACGTGAAACAAAGTTAGTGATCACCCTAATTGGCGGCCAAGGGCATATTTTTGGTCGAGGCAATCAACAACTCAGCCCTGCGTTAATTAAAGCGATAGGCCGCGATAATATTATTGTGGTGGCTACTAAAACAAAATTACAGGCTTTAAATGGCCGACCGCTGATTTGTGATACCGGTGATAGCAAATTAGATGATGAATTAAGCGGTTATATACGTGTAACCAGTGGGTTTAACGACCATATTATGTATGCAGTAGGTCATCAAGATGGGCTGCACCCAGAGGAGAAGTAACACATGAGTTTAGTAAATTACATAGATGCTGCGCAGCAATATTTTGATGATTTAGTGATAAAAGCAACCGATGACGAGTTATTTGCCGGCGGTTATTTACGCGGCCACTTTGATTTAGCCGTAGGTTATGCACAAGTTGAAGAATTAAATCTAGAAATTGCAGAACTAAACGACACGGTTGAAAAAAGCTTAGTAAAAGCTTATCGCAATGGCGAACTTAATGAAGATGATAAAGCACTCGTAGTAAGAATATGGGATGAAGTAAAAGCACTCGCATAAGCTTTTTTTATTCATTAAAAATAGCGCGGCTACTGAGCCGCGTTTTTTTGTGCCTAAAAAAGAACTTGTTTATTCAGTTAAAATTTACCTCATTCCTTAGATACGCTAAAGTAGCACAGTCTAAATTCTAGGGAACAAGTGAAATGAATAACAATAATGATGCGACAATGCCAACTGGCATAGTTGCGCGATTTTTAAATTTTGTTGAGCGGGTAGGTAATAAGCTTCCTGATCCAGCAATTATCTTTTTGTTTGCCATGTTATTAATCTGGTTTTTGTCTTGGTGGTTTTCAAGCGTAACATTTGATGCAATAGACCCTCGTACTGGCGAAGCCATTATTATTAATAACATGCTTGCCAGCGATTCGTTGGCCACTTTTTTATCTTCTATGGTAAAAACATTCACCGGTTTTGCGCCACTGGGTGTCGTACTGGTTGCTATGCTAGGTGTAGGCGTTGCAGAGCATTCGGGCTTTATTAATACCGGCCTTAAATTAATGCTCAAAGTAACGCCTAGAAAATTACTAACACCCTCAATTATTTTGGTAGCTATTGTGAGCCATACGGCTACCGATGCAGGGTATGTGCTGGTTATTCCACTTGCTGGGGTAATATTTTTTGCAGCAGGTCGTCATCCGCTTGCCGGTATTGCAGCGGCATTTGCCGGGGTAAGTGGTGGCTTTGGGGCTAACTTTATCCCATCTGGGATTGACCCATTACTGCAAAGTTTTACGCAAAGTGCAGCACAAATTATTAATCCAACAATGAGCATTAACCCGCTTAATAACTGGGGCTTTGCTTCAGCATCAAGTTTATTTATTGTGATGCTAGGTTGGTATATCACCGATAAAATTATTGAACCACGTTTAAAAAATTCACCAGTTGATGGCGAAACTCAAGACCTACCAGCATTTGAAGATGCCCGTAGTGACGAAAAGCGCGCCTTTCTTATTGCCAGTTCCGTAATGATTGCAGGTATTGCGTTATTAGCGTATGTATCTGCACCCGCTGATTCAGCGATGCGCAGCAGCGATGGCTCTTTAACAAACTTTAGTTCACCATTAATGCAGTCAATAGTGCCGCTAATCTTCTTACTGTTTTGGATCCCAGGCGCAGTATATGGTTTTACCGTAGGCACCTTTAAAAGCTCTAAAGACATGATAGATGCGATGAGCAAAGCCATGAATGGTATGGCGTATTACATTGTTATGGCATTCTTTTGTTCATTATTTATTGCTGCATTTAGTAAATCAAACCTAGGTGCTTTACTGGCAATTGAAGGGGCTCAAGTATTAAAAGCAATGGAGTTACCGAGCTCTGTAACGGTAGTAGGGATTATTTTCCTAACTGGTTTTGTAAACTTGTTTGTTGGTTCAAGCTCGGCTAAGTGGGCACTATTAGGTCCGGTATTTGTACCTATGCTAATGCAGCTCGGTATTTCGCCAGACTTAACGCAAGCAGCGTACCGTGTGGGAGATTCTAGCTCTAATATTATCACCCCGCTAATGCCATACTTCCCGCTGGTGGTGGTGTACTGCCAAAAATACGTTAAAGGCACAGGCATAGGTACGCTTATCGCGATGATGCTACCGTATTCAATCGCCTTTATGATCGGTTGGAGTATCTTCTTGCTAGGCTACTGGGCACTCGGTATCCCATTAGGACTTGATGCCAGCTACGTGTACCCAGCAGTAGCGCCTTAACAAATATAATCGCTATAAAAAAGTAGAAGCCCCACCATGAACTGGTGGGGCTTTTTTGTGTTAAATGCATTATTCATAAAGAGGTTTGAGGTATCAAAGGCTAGTGGGGGCGGGTCACGAGGTTCGAGCTGTGGGGAACGGGCTAAGTGAATTATTTACAAAGAGGTGTAGGTACACTGCACTTTAAAGCTCATAAAAGTTGGCTGCGAGTTAGCGAGTTATGAAATTTAAGCTGACCTGATACCTGAATTCTAGACACAAAAAAACCTTGGCACTTTCGTGGCAAGGTTTTTTTACTAAAGAGTCGTTGCTTACTTAGCGGTAAAGCTAACTGGGCGACGTTCTTTACGAGGGCCGCTACGCTTATCAGGGCGTTGGCCATCTTTATTAAAGCTACGCTTCTTGTCACCAGCAGGGCGTTCAGAACGCTCGCCGCGTGGCTCAGAAGGGCCTTGATCTTGTGTTAATGTCATACCCATTGGGCGTTTACAAATAAACACTTTTTGGAAGTGATCAAGTACATCTTTAGGCATGTTTTGCGGTAATTGTACCGTACTGTGACTGTCGTGAAGACGAATGTCACCAATAAACTTGCTTGAAATGTCTGCTTCGTTAGCAATTGCGCCAACAATGTTCTTAACCTGAACACCATGCTCACGACCTACTTCGATACGGTACGTATCCATAGGACCTGCATCACGGCTATTACGCTCGCGAGGTTTACGCTCAGCGCGCTCACCGCCACGTTCGTTACGACGACTACGGTCACCACGATCATTACGGTCGTTGCGAGGGTTGCGTTCGTTACGCTCACGCGGTTGAATCTTAACTTCTTCAACTTTAATTGGTGATTGTTGCTGTGCTAAACACAGTAATGCACCCGCTAAGTCTTCAGGAGCAAGCTCAAGTTTTTGTGCCATGTTGGCAGCCACTTCGTTGAAGAAAGTAATATCTTTGTTTTCAAGTGCAAGCGTAAGCTTTTCTTGAAGCGCATTGATACGTTTCTCTTCAACAACTTTAGCTGTTGGTAATTCAACTTGTGCGATTTCAGATTTAGTATGACGAATGATATTTTTAAGTAAATAACGCTCGTTATGCTTAACGAAAAGAATCGCTTTACCAGTACGACCAGCACGACCTGTACGGCCGATACGGTGAACGTAGGCTTCAGAATCTTGTGGAATGTCGTAGTTGATAACTAAGCTTAAACGGTCTACATCAAGACCACGTGCCGCTACGTCTGTTGCAATAACAACGTTTAGCATGCCGCTTTTTAAACGATCAACTGTGCGCTCACGCGCTTGCTGGTTCATGTCACCGTTAAGTGGAGCAGCAGAGAAACCTTCGCGCTCTAATAACTCAGCTAGTTGAACTGTATCGTTACGTGTACGTACGAAAACAATAGCACCTTCATATTGTTCTGCTTCTAAGAAACGAACAATGGCTTTGTTTTTATGTACGTGTGCATTCCAAAACACTTGCTCTACTGACGATACAGTTGAGTTGCGTGCAGAAATATGAACCTGTTCAGGATTGTTCATATATTTGCTGCTGATGTTTTGAATTTGCTTAGGCATAGTCGCAGAGAAAAGACATGTTTGCTTTTCACGCGGCGTTTTTTCCATGATGTTTTCAACATCATCGATAAAGCCCATACGTAGCATTTCATCGGCTTCATCAAGTACAAGTGCTTGTAAAGCATCAAACTTGATAGTGCCACGGTTTATGTGATCGATTAAACGACCCGGTGTAGCAACAATAATCTGTGCGCCACGACGAAGTGCGCTCAACTGGATGCTGTAGCTCTGGCCACCATATAGTGCCAGTACTTCAACACCACGAGTGTGTTTTGCATATTGTTCAAATGCCTCAGCTACTTGGATCGCAAGCTCACGGGTTGGTGTGAGTACAAGGATCTGTGGCTGTTTCACAGACGGGTCAATATTATTTAGTAATGGCAGTGCAAATGCTGCTGTTTTACCTGTACCCGTTTGTGCTAGTCCCAGTACGTCCTTTCTTTCTAGCAATAACGGTATACATTGAGCTTGGATTTCAGATGGTGTCTTGTAACCCAACTCTTCAACTGCCTTTAAAATTGCAGGAGAAAGATTTAGAGATTCAAACGTGACTGGTTCTGACATTAATACGCCTCAACGAATTTAAAGAGGCGCGCATTGTATAGGAAATACGAGGCAAATGCTTGTATAAATTACAACTAATTTATATGTGGTTGATGTTGGTCGAAATTTAACCAGCTCAAGTTGTGCGTTAATTAAGCTGGTTAACAATATACCTACAAATTTACTGGTAAAGGCCTAGGTTTTCTTTGGCATAGGCTTCAAATTCAGTAAAACCACCAATGTGTGTTTGGTCTACAAAAATTTGTGGCACAGTCGGGCATGGTTTGCCTGCAGATTTCTCTAAATCTTCTTTACTGATACCTTCTTTGATGATGTCGATGTAGCGGTATTTAAAATCATCGCGGTCATTAGCAAGTTGCTCTGCAACATCTTTAGCGCGAACACAAAAAGGGCAGCCTTCACGGCCAAAAATTACTGTTAACATAACGCTCTCCTCAAATTAATTGATCCTAGTGTAACTAATTTCATTATTTATTACAGTGCAAAAAAACGATTATTGTGTTCGCTTTTTTTAGGGCCTGTAAAAAAAAAATAAAAAATATTTTATAAAAAATCTTGAAATAAAATTGTCCGCCCATAAATAGTTATTTGAGGACGCCTGATGGGTCTTCATTTAAACAGAACTATTTGAAAGTTATATTATTAATTAAATTTTGCCGTTACTTGTTCAAACGAAAAGTGGCAGCAATATATCGCTTAAATATGAGGATATTATTATGCGTACAGTAGATTTATCACCCCTATACCGTTCATTCATTGGTTTCGATCACTTAGCATCATTAATGGATGCCGCTGCACGAACTGACAAGCAGCCAAGTTTTCCTCCATACAACATCGAAGCACTTGATAAAGACAAATACCGTATCACTATGGCAGTTGCTGGATTTAGTGAAGACGAGTTAAGCCTGCAATCTGAAAACAACACGTTAGTTGTATCAGGCACTAAAGCAGGTAAAGATCAAAACGATGAACGTAAATTCATTCATCAAGGCATTGCCGAGCGCAACTTTGAGCGTAAGTTCCAGTTAGGTGACCACGTTAAAGTACTTGGCGCAGACCTAGCTAACGGCTTACTAAGCATCGACCTTGAACGTGAGATCCCAGAAGCGCTGAAGCCACGTAAAATTGAAATTGGCTCAGGCAATATGCTAGAAAGTAAATAGCTTAGATAGCACACGTATTTTCCCTGTGAAAAGCCGCCATTTGGCGGCTTTTTGCGTTGTTAGTCTTTTAAATCTATTTGCATTTGTTTTAAAGCGTTAATTTTATCTATTGCAACTTGTAGTTGTTCTTGTGAAAGCTTTTTTTGTCGGCCTTTAGCAAGTAAGTCTTCAAGTTTTAATATTTTGGCTTTTGCAGCAACAACAAAACGTTGTTCTAGCTGTCTTTGCTGTTCAAGGTGGAAATCTTGATATGCCTGGTGATTATTTAGATCACCATTGTACTGAGCCACTGGCTGAGTATTTTTTACTATGTTGGGTAAATAGGCCACAGAGGTTATTGTTGGTAAGGGCTGAGAGCTAGTATTACTAGTTGCAACCGTTTTCAATTGCGTGCTTTCCAACTCTTGAGTCATGTCAGCAGCAGTAAGTTCAAGGGACGTTATTTGCTTGACACTTTTAGCTTGGTTAAGGCCATCAATATTCTCTATTGTTGGTTTGCTAGTATAGTGAGTAAAAAGTGTGTAAATACCAACACAAGCTAAAGCAATGACAGAAACGAAAATTTTTTTACTCATAAAATTACTCCCGTCTTATTTTGCCACTTGAGCCAGTTATTTTCATACTGTTGTGCCGCTTTTTGTTTTGCGATGGCCTTTGTTGCTTGGTATCGAACGGTTTCGTCTTCTGGCGAAAAGTACTCAAACTGATGCTCATAACTGTGTATCACCACCCATTCACCACTGGGTGTACGTATAATAGCAGAAATGGTGTTTTCTTTAATTGTGAACGCAAGTTGTACAACCCAACTACTTTTGTTTTTGCGGTTTAGTTCATTATTGTATTGAGCATATATATCTTGTTTTCCTGATATTACTAATGCTTGTTCAAGTGATTTGTTATCCGCCAACGTGCGAAAGTCTACAGCATTGGCTCGACTAGCAAATTGAGCTCCGTGGGCCTTTACCTGACTTAAAAATTTAAACTGCGATTTATTTGCTTGATAAAACGCTTTAATTTCGCTTTTGTTTACTTGTTTCTCTAGCTTTTCAAGAACAGGGCTCTGCATGTGCATCATTGTATTTATGCCTAGCCAGCTTTGAATGGAGGGGCGCAAAATATCTCCTTTAGCTATTTCATACAGATGTTCAATATCAATATTCTGTTTTGCCAAAATCGGTTTGGCTTTTGAAAACGCTATATTGAATTGCCGTTTTTTTATTAATTCACTTTTGAATAGCTCACTATCTCCTCTATGGAGTTTAAAACGTACCTGCATTGATAGTGCATCGATAAATTCATATAAATTAATAGAGTTATACAAAATAGGGGTTAAATCGATCTGCTGCATTTTTTTAATCAAACTTTGCACATATTGGCCATTTTTAGGGTAGGGCCCTAATGTGTGTTTAAGCCATTGACTATCATAAGTGTCAAGCTTTACCTGACTTGACTGTACCTTTATAGCTAACTGCGAATCGAACAGATTTTTTAAGTAACGTTCAACATGGTATTGAGTACTAAAACCAACGGCAGATTGTCGTTTTATTATCGCAGGTGTTTTTAGGGTTGCTTGTTGTAATAAAAACTGATTCTCATACAGACGAGTTCTAACTTCATTGATTGTAATTTCAGGTTTGTGCTTTAAATAAGCACGATGCATAAAATTAACTTCATCACTACTGTATTGTGTAAATGAGGCCATTACTAGGGAGTGGTAAAAAGCCCCAAGTAATGTAATCACTAAAATAGCCATTTTTTTCATTAGCGAGCAACCATGGCGTGGTTTAATAAGTGCACCACCATTGCTATTGCATGGGGCACTACTTGCTTAGCTATATTAAGGCGATCAAAATGATCTTCTGAGTTGAGTACAATCCCACCTTGTGCATAAGAAAATGAACCGCCTTGAGTTAATAATGGGCGAACATCTTGGCTATTTTTATCTAAAGGCGAGAACGTTTGCATTGCTTGAGTAACGAGTGATAAATCGTTGAGCTGCTCTTGATCATAGTAATCTTTTACCCAACTTTCCCAGCTAGAGTGGTTAAGGTCTGATGTGGTCCATGTGTGGTGAGGTTGTAATAAATCAGTAGTATGAAATACAAACCCTAATACTTGAGGATTTCCGCTTTGTAAGTAACTTTGATACCAATATTGGCCTAAATTATCGATAGGTTGAAATGGCATTTCTTCAAAGTCATCGTACATAGAATAGGTTGAGTTGCTATCGATTCTGTAGTGAGATTCTGTTACACCATAACTGTTATATTTTGAAGAGTCGGCATTGAACCAACCTGTTTCCCCCCCTTTACCATCATCAAGATAGTCACCTTTAAGCCAAGCAGATGCAAGATTATCAATAGTGCCCCAAACGGTGAGCTTCTCATAATTATAACCACCAAAATCGTTTCCATGTTGGTCTGCACCTTGGGTATGATTTTGAAAATGCCAATAGCTTGTATATTTAACTATACTTTGCGCTGCTCCCCATACTGGCGCTTGAACACAGGAACCTGTAATAGCACCACAGAAAAAGGTGTCTTCAAAGTCATCTACGTCATAAGCAGCTTGTCCCAGCAGCTCGGCTAATTCAGAGATTGTCAGATTGTTTTGTGCAGCGTACTGACGTAGGGCAGCATATTCGGTGCTGGCTGGGTGTTGCTGCATATAATTTACGGCATCAAGAACAATACGTTTGTGAGTTTCTTGACTAAAAGCTTGAGCTTGGCTTGTACCGAGTAATAAAAGTGTCGCTGCAATTAATTGTTTTTTCATTTTATTCTCATCATAGTTTGGAGTAAGAGGTGCTATTAAAAAATAAGCTCATTACACTGACATGACAAATAAATTAAACATTTAATTAACAATATTCCCTGATTTTGGTACTTTAATATTAACTATCAAGGATACTGCCGCCAATTGACGGCATTTATATTTATAGCTTTTCAATATTATTTAAATAGTTGTTAGCTTGCTCTAAGGTTTCTTGGCGCAATGATTCATCTTGTTTATCCCAATTACGATAAACCATGCCTATTCGCGGGTTTTTCTCAAGTCGTTCTCGGTGTTTTTGCATAAACTGCCAGTAGAGGCTGTTTAGCGGACACGCGTCTTTACCCACTTTTTCTTTTACTTTGTATTGGCAGCTTTTACAGTAGTCGCTCATTTTATTTATATAGTTGCCGCTAGCCGCATAAGGCTTAGTGGCTATGATGCCATCGTCAGCAAACTGGCTCATCCCTCGGGCGTTAGGCATTTCTACCCATTCAATAGCATCGATATAAACACCTAAATACCATTCATCCACTTCATCGGGACTGATGGCGGTTAATAAACAAAAATTGCCTATTACCATTAAGCGCTGAATATGATGGGCATACGCGCTGTCTAAGCTTTGTGTTAATGAGTGGCTTAAGCAATTCATTTTTGTTTTACCATTCCAAAAATAACTCGGCAGTACACGAGTTGCATTAAGCTGGTTTTTGTTGGCGTAATCGGGCATGTTTTTCCAATACACGCCACGCACATATTCGCGCCAACCCAGAACTTGGCGAATAAAGCCTTCAACCTGAGAAATAGATATTTCATCTTGACGTTGGTGGAACTCTTTAACCACGCGGTCGATAACATAGCGAGGGTGTAAAATTTTGGCATTTAACGCAAACGATAACCGGCTGTGATAAAAGGTATCTTTATCAGGACATTGATCTGTCATCGCATCTTGAAACTGACCAAATCGAGGTAGTAAATGCGCACAAAAATGATCAAGCGCACTTATTGCTTGCTTACGGGTTGTTGGCCAGCTTAACTGAGTTTCTATTTGTCCAAAATATTCTACGTTATGCGAATCTAAGCGCTCAATAATGGCACTCACGTCATTTTTAAATAATTTAGGCCCAGGAATATCGGCTAAATCACTTTTTGAAAACTTATTACGGTTATTTGCATCGAAGTTCCATTGCCCACCGGCAGGTTTGTCATCTTCCATTAAAATATCAAACTGCTTACGCATTGCCCGATAAAAATGCTCCATGGTGACGTGTTTATCTTTTTTAAAGCGTTTATCTATGTCGTTAAATGCTAATAAAAAATGCTCGCTGTCACAGGCATTCACCGTTAACTCGCTATTAGTCGCGAATTCGTGAAGTTGTGTTTTTAAACGGTACTCATCTGGGTATTGATATTCAATAGAGGTACATTCATGCTGCTTGGCTAAACGCGTTAAAAGAGCGGGTAAGTCATCATCGTCTTTGGTGTCATCTAGCGTGAGATGTAAAACATTGAAGCCAGCATCTTTTAATGCATTAGCGAAGTTTTCCATGGCTTTAAAAAAGGCTGATATTTTTTGCACATGGTGTTTTACATAGTGTGCTTCTTGCATGAGCTCGGCAATAACAAACACCGTGTCATCGGATTTATCTTTAAACCAAGAATGAGCGGGGTTTAGCTGGTCACCTAAAACTAGTTTTAAGGTTTTAAATTTTTTCATAATGAGCCAAAATTACTTTTATACGCTGTATTTGAAAAAGCGATCGATTTCTACATGTCGTTTTAATCATAGAGCAAAGCAATAAACAGCATTGCTTTTTTTATCAACTTATTACTTATTGTGGTTGCTAATTTAGGTGTACATCTTTATAATAGCGGCCATTGTTTAGTAGGTTATAAAATTTACTAACAGCGATATTAAGTTATTAGCTTTTTATCTATTGGCGCGGGATGGAGCAGTCTGGTAGCTCGTCGGGCTCATAACCCGAAGGTCGTTGGTTCAAATCCGGCTCCCGCAACCAATCTTAATAGTAGGTTTAAACTTACTACTTTATATCGCGCATTCTAAGTAATGCGCGTTTTGCGTTTAAGCTAATGAAGTTTAATTTGGTCAGGGTACTGACTCGCAACCAAGCTTGGCCCTAGGCCACACAGTTTTGCGTTTTTTGGTGTGACGCCCCGCTTGGTTCGGGGCGTTGTTGTATCTGCACCGTTTGATTTAATGTTTATCGATTAAATCAAAATTTAAACTCAGTATTTTAGGGCTATAAGCCCTTTTTTTGTTTGTATGGAGGATTTTCGTGACAAAACTTGAACAAGATTTAGTAACCATGTTAACGCCTGCGGTAGAAATGCTAGGCTTTGAATTACATGGTCTTGAGTTTGTACAAGCGGGTCGCCATTCTACCTTAAGAGTATACATTGCTCACGAGGATGGAATTTCAGTTGACAACTGCGCAGATGCAAGTCGTCAAATTAGTGCGATTTTAGACGTCGAAGACCCGATTACAAACGAATATGATTTGGAAGTGTCGTCTCCTGGTGTTGATCGTCCATTATTCAAACAAGATCACTACGAGCAGGCGCAAGGAGAGGAAGTACGCGTGCGTACTAAGCTTCCACAAGACGGTCGTCGTAATTTTAAAGGCGACTTAATAGCAGTTAGCAGCGATATGATCACATTATCTAGCGATGGTGCAGAGCATTTAATCATGCTTAGTAACATTGAACGTGCGAACATAATCGCAAAGTTTTAATTCGAGTGCGAAGGAATAGGGCAAGCGAGGCATTACCCATGGCAAAAGAGATATTATTGGTTGCTGAAGCCGTTTCCAATGAGAAAGCGGTTCCAAAAGAAAAGATTTTTGAAGCTCTAGAGTTCGCATTAGCGACAGCGACAAAGAAAAAGCATGATGGTGAAATTGATGTACGTGTTGCAATTGACCGCAAAACTGGCGATTACGATACATTCCGTCGCTGGCAAATAGCTGAAGTATTAGAAGATGGTTCTTTAGAGAATCCATACAGCGAAATCACGTTAGAAGCTGCTCAAGTTGAAGAACCAGACTTGAAAATGGGCGACTACGTAGAAGAGCAGATTGAATCAATTAAATTTGACCGCATAACAACACAAATGGCTAAGCAAGTAATCGTACAAAAAGTACGTGAAGCAGAGCGTGCCTTAGTGGTTGAAGCGTACAAAGATCAGCAAGGCGAGCTAGTAACGGGTGTTGTTAAAAAAGCAACGCGTGATGCAATCGTACTTGATTTAGGTAATAACGCAGAAGCGGTTATTTACCGTGACGACATGCTGCCACGTGAAAACTTCCGCCCAGGCGATCGTATTCGTGGTCTTCTATATGAAGTTAAACCAGAAGCACGTGGTGCACAGTTATTTGTAACCCGTTCTAAACCAGAAATGCTGATGGAATTATTCCGCATTGAGGTGCCAGAAATTGGCGAAGAGATGATTGAATTACGTGCCGCAGCTCGTGATCCAGGTTCACGCGCTAAAATCGCAGTTAAGTCTAATGATAAGCGTATAGACCCTGTAGGTGCGTGTGTTGGTATGCGTGGCGCACGTGTTCAAGCGGTATCGTCAGAACTTGGCGGTGAGCGTGTTGATATCGTACTTTACGATGACAACCCAGCACAGTTTGTTATTAACGCAATGGCACCAGCAGAAGTGGCTTCAATCGTAATGGATGAAGACACTCACTCAATGGATATTGCTGTTGAAGCTGATAACTTAGCACAAGCTATTGGTCGTAATGGTCAAAACGTACGTTTAGCAAGCCAGTTAACTGGCTGGGAATTAAACGTAATGACCGTTGATGAAATGCGCGCTAAGAACGAAGCTGAGTCAGATAAGTTAATTAACTTATTTACTGAAAACTTAGATATTGATGACGAGTTTGCGTCATTACTTATCAACGAAGGTTTCTCAACACTTGAAGAAGTTGCGTATGTACCTGCTTCTGAGTTTTTAGAAATCGACGGCTTAGATGAAGAAACAGTGGACGTATTACGTTCACGTGCAAAAGATGCATTAACAACGAAAGCCCTTAAAACGGAAGAAAGCTTAGAAGGCGCTGAGCCTGCTGAAGACTTACTTGCGCTTGAAGGCTTAGAGCGTCATTTAGCATTTGTTATGGCAAGCAAGGGTGTAGTAACACTTGAAGACTTAGCTGAGCAAGGCATTGATGAGCTTGTAGATATTACAGAGCTATCTGCAGAGAAAGCGGGCGAGCTAATTATGGCTGCACGTAATATTTGTTGGTTTGCAGACGAGTAATTTATTAACGGAGGTATTAGAGACTATGGCAGAAGTAAATGTTGAAAAACTAGCCGGTGATATAGGTACAACTGTTGATAAATTGCTACAGCAGTTTTCACAAGCCGGTATTACTAAACAAGCAGGCGATAATGTAACAGAAGCTGAAAAAGCGACGTTACTTGATCACCTAAGCAAGCAACATGGCGGTACTGGATCTGAAGGTCCAGCGCGCATGACATTGCAACGTAAGAGCAAAAGCACATTAAGTGTGACTGGCTCTACGGGTAAAGCAAAGGCTGTGCAAGTTGAAGTTCGCAAAACCCGCACTTACGTGAAAAAAAGTGCTGTTGAGCAAGAGCAAGAACAGCAACGTCTAGCCGCTGAAGAAAAAGCGCGTCTTGAAGAGCAGCAAAAAGCTGAACAAGAAGCCGCAGAATTGAAAGCGAAACAAGAGGCAGAACGTAAAGCGAAAGAAGACGCTGATCGTAAAGCCAAAGAAGAAGCTAAACGCAAAGCAGATGCTGAGCGTAAAGCGAAACAACAGCAGATGACCCCTGAGCAAAGTGCTAAGTCTGAGAAAGATCGCATCGAAGCTGAGCGTCTGCAAAAAGAAGCAGAAGAGGCCGCATTGAAGAAAGCTGAAGAAGAAGCGAAACGTCAAGCAGAAGAGGCAAGAAAGCTAGCTGAAGAGAATTCAGCACGCTGGAAGAAAGAAGAAGAAGAACGTAAGAAACGCGAAGAAACCGCGGATCACCACCTTACGACTTCAACTTACGCACGTGAAGCAGAAGATGTAGCAGATGCTCGCGAAGAGCAAGGCTCACGCCGTGCGAAGAAAAAGAAAAAAGCGCCAGCAAAAGATAAATTTGCAGCGTCTAAAGGTAAAAAAGGTAAGCTAAAAGCGCCAGCGTCATTACAGCACGGTTTCCAAAAACCAACGGCTGATGTTAAAAACGAAGTGCGTATTAGTGAAACAATTACAGTTGCTGAGCTTGCGTCACGCATGGCTGTTAAAGGCGCTGAAGTTGTAAAAACAATGATGAAAATGGGTGACATGGTTACGATTAACCAAGTTATTGACCAAGAAACTGCGCAACTTGTTGCAGAAGAAATGGGCCATAAAGTTATCATCGTTAAAGAAAACGAATTAGAGCAAACAGTACTTAACGACCGCCACGAAGATGGTAAGTCTGAGCCTCGTGCTCCAGTAGTAACTGTTATGGGTCACGTTGACCACGGTAAAACGTCAACGCTTGATTACATTCGTTCAGCTAAAGTTGCTTCAGGCGAAGCCGGTGGTATTACGCAGCACATTGGTGCATACCACGTTGAAACTAACGGCAACATGATCACTTTCCTAGATACTCCGGGTCACGCCGCATTTACATCTATGCGTGCTCGTGGTGCAAAAGCGACTGATATCGTAATCCTAGTAGTTGCAGCCGATGATGGTGTAATGCCACAAACTAAAGAAGCGGTACAGCATGCTCGCGCAGCTGGCGTTCCTTTAATCATTGCTGTTAACAAAATGGATAAAGAAGGCGCAGATCCAGACCGTGTTAAAAACGAGCTAGCTCAGCTAGACGTTATCCCAGAAGATTGGGGCGGTGATACGCAATACGTTCACATCTCAGCTAAAACAGGTCTTGGTATTGATGACCTTTTAGAAGCAGTATTAATGCAATCTGAGCTGTTAGAACTAAATGCACCTAGCGAAGGTATGGCTGCAGGTGTTGTTATTGAATCACGTCTTGATAAAGGCCGTGGTCCAGTAGCGTCTATCCTTGTTCAATCAGGTACGCTTAACCAAGGTGACATTGTATTATGTGGTCTTGAGTATGGCCGTGTTCGTGCAATGCGTGATGAAAACGGTAAAGACATTAAATCTGCGGGTCCTTCTATTCCTGTTGAGATTTTAGGTCTTTCTGGTATTCCAGCTGCAGGTGATGAAGCGACAGTAGTTAAAGACGAGCGTAAAGCACGTGAAGTTGCACTTTACCGTCAAGGTAAATTCCGCGATGTTAAATTAGCGCGTCAGCAAAAAGCGAAGCTTGAAAACATGTTTACTAACATGACTGAAGGCGACGTGTCTGAAGTTAACGTGGTACTTAAAGCAGACGTTCAAGGTTCAATTGAAGCAATTTCAGACTCACTAACTAAACTTTCTACTGATGAAGTAAAAGTGAAGATTGTTGGTTCTGGTGTTGGTGGTATCACTGAAACAGATGCAACTCTTGCTGCAGCGTCTAACGCAATCGTAGTTGGCTTTAACGTTCGTGCCGATGCATCAGCGCGTAAAGTGATTGACTCTGAAAACTTAGACCTTCGTTACTACAGCGTAATTTACGCACTTATCGAAGAAGTTAAGCAAGCCATGTCTGGTATGCTTGCTCCTGAGTTTAAACAAGAGATCATTGGTCTTGCTGAAGTACGTGATGTATTTAAGTCTCCAAAAATTGGCGCAATTGCTGGTTGTATGGTTACTGAAGGTACTATCAAACGTAGCGCACCAATTCGTGTACTTCGTGATAACGTGGTTATTTACGAAGGTGAACTTGAGTCATTACGTCGCTTTAAAGATGACGTACAAGACGTTCGTAACGGCATGGAATGTGGTATCGGCGTTAAGAACTACAATGACGTTCGCGTTGGTGACCAAATCGAAGTATTTGAAACAGTTGAAGTACAACGTAGTCTTTAATTGTTGTTAGGTGTTGTTGGACATTCAAGGTCGTACCTCGATAGCCCAACATAACCTATGCTAAGATTTTAAATGGGGGCTCAGCCCCCATTTGTGTATCCATTATTTAGTTAACTTATTATTGTTTTTCAATAAGTTATAATTTTAGGAAAGTGAAATGAGAGAATTTTCTCGCACTGATCGTGTTGCTCAGCAAATTCAAAAAGAAATTGCTGTGATTCTACAACGCGAAATTAAAGATCCGCGCTTAGGCATGGTGACAGTGTCTGCGGTAGAAGTATCACGCGATTTATCTTATGCCAAAGTTTTTATCACGGTGTTTAACACTGAAGACGAAAATGCAGCAAAACAGAGTGCAAAAGTACTGAACGAAGCAACGGGCTATATCCGTTCGTTACTAGGTAAACGTATTCGCGCACGTATTATGCCAGAGCTTAAATTTGTGGTTGACAACTCATTAATGGAAGGGATGCGCATCTCTAACTTAGTGGACTCTATCATTCGTGAAGATAATGCTAAGCATGTTGATGATGAAACAGATAGCGAAGAAGGCACTAAAGACTAATGGCAAGACGCAGTAAAGGCCGTCCAGTTGATGGTATTTTGTTGTTAAACAAACCAGAAGGCATTTCATCAAACAAGGCATTACAGCAGGCTAAAGGTATTTATTTTGCGCAAAAAGCGGGGCACACAGGTGCGCTTGATCCGCTTGCGACCGGCATGCTGCCAATTTGTTTTGGTGAAGCGACTAAGTTTACCCAGTTTTTACTCGATACAGATAAAACCTATGTTGTTCGAGCTAAGCTAGGTGAACGTACTACCACATCAGACTCTGATGGCGAAGTGGTCGAAACTCGCGATGTGAATGTTACTTCCCAATTACTAAGCGAAGAGATTGCTAAGTTTTTAGGTGAGTCAGACCAATATCCATCAATGTATTCAGCGCTTAAATATGAAGGTAAACCTTTATATAAATATGCGCGTGAAGGCATAGAAGTTCCTCGCAAATGTCGAAAAATTAACGTATTTAGCTTAACGCTTGATGAGTTTGATGAGCAAGCTAACGAAATACAAATGACCGCACATGTATCTAAAGGTACGTATATTCGTACTATCGTTGATGATTTAGGTGAAAACTTAGGCTGCGGCGCGCATGTGATTATGCTGCATCGTAGTGCTGTAGGGCATTACCCTGCAGATAAAATGGTCACACTTGAGCAGTTAGAAACGTTATTAAATCAAGCGAAAGAACAAGACGTTGCGCCTTCCACTTACCTTGACGAACTATTATTGCCAATGGATACCGCGTTAGTTGATTTACCCGTTGTGGAAATTACTAAAGAGCAGGGAATGGCATTTAGCCATGGTCAAGCTGTGGTGTTGGGTAAAGCCCTGCCTGAAGGTGCAATTAAAGTCCTGGCTGACGGAATATTTATTGGTACGGGCGAACGTAATCCTGATGGCCATTTAAAATCAAAGCGTGGCTTGTCTAATCAACAACCAGAGTAAAGTTTAACTTGTAGTTATGCTGATAATTGGTAGAATACGCCCGCTTAATCGTTTTGGCTGAATTAGTGATCGGCTAAAGCACCTATTAAATTTAACTTTTGGAGTTATTATGTCACTAAGCAATCAAGAAAAAATCGATATCATTGCTAAATTCGCACGCGCTGAAGGCGACACTGGTTCACCTGAAGTACAAGTAGCATTACTTACTTTTGATATCAACAAGCTTCAAGGTCACTTTGCTGATCACAAGCATGACTTCCACTCACGTCGTGGTCTGCTTCGTAAAGTAAGCACTCGCCGTAAACTGCTTGATTACCTTAAAGGTAAAGATATCTCGCGTTACACTGCGTTAATCAAAGAGCTTGGCCTACGTCGCTAAGAACTTGATTATCAAAAGGGGAGCTTTTTAGCTCCTTTTTTTGTGTCTAAACTTCCCCATACCCACTATCCACATCGATTAATCCCCTTGAAATATCAGCTAAAAGCCACATTGTAAGTAACAGCAAAGTACATAATTTAGCAACGCGTTTATCTCTGGACTAAGCTCGCAATTTTACCTGACTTTGTTATATACTATGGCGCGTAGATAAGAAGGTTTATTTACGGTTATTTACATCATTGCCAATTGTAGTACTTAATTGATTTCCAACTGAATACAATTATGTACTGTAATTGGTACTTTGATGAAAACTTAATTAATACTAAAAATACATTTAAGGAATATTTTAAGTGCAAGCAATTATAAAAGAATTTCAACTAGGTCAACACACAGTGACGCTAGAAACAGGTGCTATCGCTCGTCAAGCTGACGGCGCAGTACTAGCAAGCATTGGCGATACGTCAGTACTAGTAACGGTTGTTGGTAAGCGTGAAGCTCAACCAGGTCAAGATTTCTTCCCACTAACAGTTAACTACCAAGAGCGTATGTACGCTGCTGGTCGTATCCCAGGTGGTTTCCTTAAGCGTGAAGGTCGTCCTAACGATGGCGAAACACTTATTGCACGTCTTATTGACCGTCCAATTCGTCCACTTTTCCCAAATGGTTTCGTAAACGAAGTACAAGTTATCGCGACTGTTGTTTCTGTAAACCCTGAAATCCAACCTGATATGGTTGCGATGATTGGTACATCAGCAGCACTTGCTATCTCTGGTATCCCGTTCAGCGGTCCAATTGGTGCATCACGTGTTGGTTACATTAACGGTGAATACGTACTTAACCCGACACTAAAAGAGCTTGAAGAGAGCCAACTTGACTTAGTTGTTGCTGGTACTGATAACGCAGTACTTATGGTTGAATCAGAAGCAGACGTACTTGCTGAAGACGTAATGCTAGGCGCGGTTGTATACGGCCATGAGCAATCACAGTCTATCATCAATGCAATTAACGAATTTAAAGCAGAAGCAGGCAAGCCTACTTGGGATTGGACTGCACCTGAGAAAAACGTTGCATTAGAAGAGAAAGTAGCAACTCTTGCTGCTGATAAAGTAGGCGAAGCTTACCGTATTACTGATAAAGTAGCGCGTAAAGAAGCATTAACTGCTGCAAAAGATGCGGTTGTTGAAGCACTAACAAGCGAACTTGCTGAAGGCGAAACGCTTGATAAGCAAGAAGTAGGTAAAGTATTCGGTTCACTTGAGAAGAAAATCGTTCGTGGCCGTATCGCTGCTGGCGAAAAACGTATCGATGGTCGTGAACCAGATATGATCCGTGCTCTAGATGTAATGACGGGCGTACTTCCACGTACTCACGGCTCTGCAATCTTCACACGTGGTGAAACGCAAGCATTAGTAACAGCAACACTTGGTACAGAACGTGATTCACAGTTAATCGACGATTTAACTGGCACGCACAAAAACCACTTTATGCTTAACTACAACTTCCCTCCGTTCTGTGTAGGTGAAACTGGTTTTGTTGGTTCTCCTAAGCGTCGTGAAATCGGCCACGGTAACCTAGCTAAGCGTGGTATCCAAGCTGTAATGCCAACATTGACTGACTTCCCATATTCAATCCGTGTTGTATCTGAAATTACTGAATCAAATGGTTCATCTTCAATGGCATCGGTTTGTGGTACGTCTTTAGCGCTTATGAACGCAGGTGTTCCAATTAAAGCCTCAGTTGCGGGTATCGCAATGGGCTTAGTTAAAGAAGAAGAAAACTTTGTTGTTCTTTCAGATATCTTAGGTGATGAAGATCACTTAGGTGACATGGACTTTAAAGTAGCTGGTACAACTAACGGTATCACTGCACTGCAAATGGATATCAAAATTGAAGGTATTACTCAAGAAATCATGCAAATCGCGCTTAAACAGGCGAAAGCTGCACGTTTACACATTCTAAATGTAATGGACGAAGCGATTTCTGCACCTTCTGAAGAGTTATCTATGTTTGCTCCGCGTATTTACACGATGCAAATCCCACAGAAGAAAATCGCAGAAGTTATCGGTAAAGGTGGCGCAACTATCCGTCAGCTTACTGAAGAAACGGGTACTACGATTGAAATCGGTGATGATGGCACAATCAAGATTGCTGCTACAGACGGTGAAAGTGCAGCAAATGCAATTAGCCGTATTGAGCAATTAACTGCTGAGCTTGAAGTAGGTACTATCTACGAAGGTAAAGTGGTACGTATCGTTGATTTCGGTGCGTTTGTAAACATTCTTCCTGGTAAAGATGGCCTAGTGCATATCTCACAAATCAGCACTGAGCGTGTTAACAACGTTGCTGATCACCTTAGCGAAGGTCAAGAAGTTAAAGTTAAAGTACTAGAAGTAGACCGTCAAGGCCGTGTACGTCTAAGTATTAAAGAAGCAATGGAATCAGCATCACCTGCAGCTGACGAGTCTAAAGACGCGTAATTGCTAAACTTTCATCCAGATAATTACTGGATAGTATAAAAAGGGGCTGTTTAGCCCCTTTTTTTATGCTTTAATGTTAGCAATTAATTGTGTTCATCATACTTATACCAACCTGCTTGGATATGGGACTTATTTTAACGATAAGAAAATTGCTCTATAACTAGGCAAAATTTTTGATATCTAGTTGTTCTAAATAAAAGAAATTTAACAACGTTATAGGGGTATTTAATTCGTTAAATTGTTCAAATATTTATGCCGGTTGATATTAATAACACATAACAGGAATGAACCTTACAAGACAGCTTATGTCTTATCTATTTGCTACTTACCTCGGTATTAAGGATTTTAATGAGACTTAAACATTTAGCCTTGGCATCTTTTGCTATTTTGTCTTTAAGCGCTTGTCAGGCTACTACTAAACCCGCTGCTATTATTAATGTGCCATTTACTGCACCGCTTGCATCAGATTTTAGAAATGAAATTGCCATTGCACGTTTTTCAGAGCTATTAAACAGAGCAGACTTGAGTACAGAACAACAAGCAAAGCTCTATTATGACCGTGGAGTACTGTTTGATAGCTTAGGCATGACGACTTTATCGCGAATTGATTTTAACCGAGCGGTTAAACTTAAGCCTGATTTGGCTGAAGTCTATAACTTTTTGGGTATTCAGCATACCTTGATGCAGCAATACGAAAAAGCATACGAGTATTTTGATTCAGCCATAGAGTTAGACCAAGAACATGAATATGCGTATTTAAATCGTGGTATTGCTTTGTACTATGGTGATAGAGCCACGCTTGCAAAGGATGACTTTAAAATATTCTTGGAGCGCTCTCCTAACGACCCTTATCGTGTATTGTGGCTTTATTTAGCTCAAGCAGCACAAGATAAAACCGCGGCAATCGCTGCGTTAAAAGCCAATGCGGCGGCCCTTGATGAAAATGAATGGGCGTATCAGCTTATTGCTTTGTATGTGGGTGATTTGAGTGAAAAAGCATTTTTTTCAGGCATAGCCGATGGTGTAAGTTCACAACAAGAATACGCTCAGCGTTTATGTGAAGCTTATTTTTACTTAGCGAAACAGCACCAAGCCGCAGGTGAGCTCTCAATTGCCACAGATTACTTTAAATTGGCGCTAGCAACGAACGTACATGAATTTATAGAATATAAGTATGCGCGTTTAGAGCTTGAGTTGATGGCCAGTGAAAGCGCTGGCTAATTATTTAAAACTAAGTGCTTTATTACTGTGCGCTAGCGTTATTAGTGGCTCGAGTAATAAACAAAATAGCATTGGCTTTTGGCAAGTATTACATGCCAAGGCCAATGTGATTGACAGTTATTGGCAATTCCCTCGTTACTTTGCAAACCACATATTACAATTACCCACCACAGCCTTAGCAACCTTAGCTCGCAATAAAATAGCGGATGCTCAATATGGCTATGGGTTGTCATTATTAAGCAATAATCAAACTGAAACGGCTAAACTATTTTGGCAAGCAAGTTTGGATAAAATTACACGAGCACAGCAAAAAAAACTCGCCGACTCGTTATTTTCGCAACAGCGTTGGCAGGATTTAGCGCTACTAAAAAATCAAAATAAGCTTCCTAAAGGCGATATCTTTTATCACCTGCAATTACAGCAACAAGCACCCATAGAAACATTGAGTGCATCATTCATGGATAAGTTAGGGTTTTTACTTGCAAGCGAGCAAGTTGAGATACAAAAGCAGTGTACATTTAATGTATTAATGTTGAGCGATCACCGTGATGGTTTATACAGGCTCAATCAATTTCGTAACGCGTACTTTCAAAACCCAGAGCCGAGTCTCAATACCTTTTGTTTTTCAAAACCAGTTTATGTGGGTAATGCAATTAGCTGCAATAGTACTGAATCCTCCCGTGCTGTGTGCAATTGGCAACAATCATCGCTTAAAAAGCGGCTTCCCACTGGGTTCGATTTTGCTGTTATGATGCCTAAGCAAGGTACTGCCAGTGTAAAAAATGGTTTAATGCATATTAATTCACAGGCTAGCTACGCGGTTTTTTTGCATGAATTAATGCACTTTAATGGCTTTGAAGATGAGTACGCTTTACCAGAAAAAAAGCAAGCGTGGTTATGTCAGCTTGATGGGTTTGTTGCTCCTAACTTATTTATTGCAAAAAAATCAGATGCTCCCAAAGGGTGGCACAAAAGCCAAAGTTGCCAACAAGGTGGCACTGCTTATAAGCCCAGTGCACAGTGGTCAATTATGCAATATCAACAGTTAGGGCTATCAGCGCAATACCGTGTTTTGTGGCAGACCCATATAGCACTCAATGCTGATTTATTTGTACGATTTTAGTGGTTATAGACTCTGCCGTAAACTGTTTAAAAGCTAAGCTTGTTTTACTTCAGTTCATGAATTTATAGGCATTTTTGTTTGATTATTATCCCGCTAGCGGCGCTTTCTATAGACAAAAACTGCGTTTATCAGTATAACTGTACGTATTAATGTTGTTAAAAAACAGACATAAAACGTATACCCAAGTCACTTTGGTATTTAATAATAACAAGTAGCGAATTGATAAACTTTATGATTCAAAAAGGCCCTTCATTATGACTTTGCTCTGGATACCCCTGTTATCCTTATTAGGCAGTGTTATTTCTGCATGCACCGGCAAACTTTCTCGAAATCAGGCAACGAGCCTAACGGCTATTGCGCCATTAGCCGCGCTTGCAATTACACTTTATCATGCGCCTGCGGTTCTCGCGGGAGAAACCATTCGTTTTAGCGCACAGTGGATACCTGCTTTAGGGCTGGATATTTCCTTACGCTTAGATGGCTTGAGTTTACTGTTTTTATTTATGATTTTAGGAATAGGGTTGCTGGTTATTTTGTATGCCCGTTATTACCTAAGTCAAAATGATTCGCTGCCAAAGCTATTTAGCTACTTAATGTTATTTATGACCGCCATGCTGGGCATTGTTATGTCAAACAATGTGATTCAGTTATGGGTATTTTGGGAGCTAACCAGTATTAGCTCGTTCTTGCTGATCAGTTACTGGTGGCACAAATCAGAGGCGCGCAAGGGGGCGCGCATGGCATTAGCAGTAACCGGCGCAGGTGGTTTAGCCTTGCTGGGTGGTTTAATGTTGTTAGGCGATATTGTTGGAAGTTACGACTTAGACACCATTTTAGCTAGCAAAGCGATTATTCAATCTCACGACTTATATGAATTAGCACTGGTATTAGTTTTACTGGGTGCTTTTACTAAATCTGCACAATTTCCGTTTCATTTTTGGTTACCGCACGCTATGGCTGCACCTACGCCGGTAAGTGCGTATTTACACTCTGCCACCATGGTAAAAGCAGGTATCTTTTTACTTGCGCGTTTTTATCCCGCATTAGCGGGTACCGATACTTGGTTTTTATTAGTCGGTTTGACCGGTTTAACCACGTTATTATTTGGCGCTTATATCGCGTTATTCAAGCATGATTTAAAAGGGTTGTTAGCCTATTCAACGATTAGTCATTTGGGTTTAATTACATTATTACTAGGCCTGGATACACAGCTTGCAACCGTTGCCGCTATTTTTCATATTATTAACCACGCGACGTTTAAAGCGTCGTTATTTATGGCAACCGGTATTATTGACCATGAAACCGGTACCCGTGATATGCGCAAACTCAATGGTATGTGGCGCTACTTACCGTATACAGCCACCCTGGCGATGGTGGCTGCTGCCGCTATGGCCGGTGTACCGTTGTTAAATGGTTTCTTATCAAAAGAAATGTTCTTTGCTGAGACACTGCATCAGCAAGTGCTTGGCTCTATGTCGTGGCTAATTCCGGTGCTGGCAACTGTAGCGGGTGCGTTGTCGGTGGCGTACTCATCACGCTTTATTCATGACGTGTTCTTTAATGGTGAGCCAATTGATTTACCACGTACCCCTCATGAAGCGCCGCGTTATATGCGTGTGCCTATAGAAATCTTAGTGGTACTGTGTATTTTAGTAGGTATTTTTCCACACTTTGTCGTTGACGGTATTTTATCAGCCGCGTCACTGGCTGTACTTGGTCAAGCTATGCCCGAGTACAAGTTGACTATTTGGCATGGTTTTAATTTACCTCTACTTATGAGTGGTATGGCGGTAATTGGTGGTTTATTTATTTACGTTAATCGAAAGTACTTGTTCCAGTTCCAAGCGTCGTTACCTCCTTTTAACGCTAAAAAAATCTTCGAGCGTTTTTTAGCGGTAGTGGTCAATTGGTGTCAAAACAAAATCCAATCAACAGAAAATGGCTCATTACAACGTTATGTATTTATAATGTTAGGCGTTGTATTACTTGCCTCTGGTTGGCCATTATTTGAAATGAAGCAGCTAGCTGGTAGCGTGCCTAATACCCCGGTTGATATTCAAAACGCAATTGGTGCAGGACTACTCATAATAGGTGCAATTGCTACCGTTATTTGGCATCGAATTCGAATGGTGTCGTTATTAATGCTGTCGATTGTGGGACTAATGGTGTCGGTGGCGTTTACCCGTTTTTCAGCGCCTGACTTGGCCTTAACGCAACTTACTGTAGAAGTAGCCACTATTATACTATTAATGTTGGCACTGTTTTTCTTACCTCAAAGCACGCCAAGAGAGTCAAGCTCATTGCGTATTTTACGTGATGTGGTTATCTCCTCTACCGTGGGGATCATTATTGCCAGTATTTGTTACGCCTTACTGACTCGTCCGCTTGATTCAATTTCTGAGTTCTTTATTGCTAACGCCAAAACAGGCGGTGGTGGTACTAATGTAGTTAACGTTATTTTGGTTGATTTTAGGGGCTTTGATACTTTAGGTGAAATTACCGTACTAGGTATTGCCGCACTGGGCATATTTAAACTGTTATCAAGAATTCCACTTTATATGCCAGCGAGCGATAGTGAAGGGCGTCCATGGTCTAAAGATCGCCATCCTATTTTATTGGCTTGTATTTCTCAAAGCTTACTGCCATTAGCGCTATTAGTGTCTGCTTATATTTTCCTACGCGGTCATAACTTACCTGGAGGAGGCTTTATAGCAGGCCTCGTAACTTCTATTGCCTTTATTTTACAATATATGGCGCATGGTACTGCGTGGATAAATGAACGCTTTGATGTTAACTATCGAAAAATTATTGCATCAGGTATTGCTATTGCCATGTTTACAGGTGTGGGAAGTTGGTTCTTTGACAAGCCATTTTTAACTACCTGGTTTGATTACTTTGATATTCCGTTTGTTGGTAAAACAGAGCTTGCCAGCGCCATTGTATTTGACTTGGGCGTGTACTTAACTGTTGTTGGCGCTACGCTGATGATCCTTGCGAGCTTAGGTAATATGACCGCGAACGCAGAGAAAGAAGAGGTAAATATTTAATGGAACTGTTATACGCATCTTGCGTTGGCGTGTTAGTCACCTGTGGCGTGTTTTTATTGCTAAGAGCGCGTACATTCCCAGTGGTACTGGGGCTGACAATGATTTCTTACGCGGTTAATTTGTTTTTATTCTCATCAGGGCGCTTAACAATTAATAAAGCCGTGGTACTAGGGACTGGCGCTGATTACGCTGACCCGCTACCACAAGCCTTAGTGTTAACAGCCATTGTAATTGGCTTTGCGATGACTGCGTTTGTGGTTATTTTATCTATTCGTGGCCGAGCAGATTTAGGCAACGACCATGTTGATGGCACCCTAACTAAAAATAAACGCAAGGAGAGAAAATGATTCAGCATTTAGCATCTTTGCCTATTTTACTGCCAATGTTAGCGGCAATTATTTTGTTGCTTCCACCGTGTGGCAAAAGCTTATTTGCACGCCGATTTATGTCTAGTTTAATGGCTATTCTAACCTTTGCAGTCACAGTATTACTGCTAATTCAGGTTAAAGATAACGGTATTATTGTTTATGCAATAGGTAACTGGTCTGCGCCGTTTGGTATTGTACTGGTTGCAGATATGCTCTCGACCTTGTTAGTCACTTTAACCGCCTTTTTGGGGGTTGGCGTGGCTTTATATGGCTGTGCTGGTGATGATGAACAAGGTAGCTTTTTTCACCCTTTAATCCATTTTTTAATATTAGGGGTAAATGGTGCATTTTTAACAGGGGATTTATTTAACGTCTTCGTATTTTTTGAAGTGTTATTAATTGCCTCTTATGCGCTGTTAATGCACGGTGGCGGTAAACCCAAAACGCGCGCTGCTCTGCATTACGTTATTTTAAATTTAGTTGGTTCAAGCGTATTCTTAATTGGTTTAGGTATTTTATACGGAGTATTAGGCACCTTAAATATTGCTGATATGGCCAATAAAGTACCGCAGCTAAGTGGTGACGACGTTTATTTAGCAAAAGCGGGCGGGTTATTATTACTCGTTGTATTTGCACTTAAAAGTGCGTTATTACCATTGCATTTATGGTTACCAAACGCCTACTCAAGTGCCACACCTGTGGTTGCTGCATTATTCGCGATTATGACTAAAGTTGGTGTTTATGCGACCTTACGTGTTTACACGGTTATTTTTGGTGAACAAGCTGGCGAACTTGAGCATATGGCGCAGTCTTGGTTATGGGCGCTGGCTATTGCCACCATAGTGATTGGCGCAATAGGGGTGTTAGCCGCACAAGATTTACGTAAGCTTACCGCTAATTTAGTACTGGTTTCTGTAGGGACGTTGGTGGCATTAGTCGCACTCCAAAACATAAATGCCACCGCTGCATTGCTTTACTATTTAGTGCATTCAACGTTAGTGACTGCGGCGCTATTTTTACTTGCTGATTTAATTGCAACACAACGAGGTAAAGCTGGTGATCGATTAGTCGGCGGGCGTGCAGTAAAGCAACCATTTTTATTAGGTGCGTGTTTTATTATTGCCGGTTTAACCGTTATTGGTATGCCACCTTTTTCGGGCTTTGTTGGCAAAATTTGGATTTTAAAAACGACCTTAAATAGCGAGCAAGCACTGGTATTTTGGCCTGTTTACTTAATTATGAGCTTAGCGCTAATTGTGGCTATATCACGTGCAGGTACTAGTTTGTTTTGGGAGCGTAAAGACAAAACAGGTGATGCTAGCGATGTTGCCAATGCCCACCCGCTACAAGTGACCGTGTTAGTTGGTTTATTGGCAAGTTCAATACTACTGGTTATTTTTGGTGACGTGGCAACACAGTACGCCCTCGAGGCGGCAACACAGCTTCACGACATTAGTGGTGGTATTAATGCGGTACTTAAGGGAGGTATGTAATGCGCTTACAAGCTCGTTTTGGTTGGTTACCTACGCCGTTTCGTAGTCTATTTTTATTTATAGTATGGCTCTTGTTAAATAACAGTGTGTCGGTAGGGCATATTATATTAGGGGCGCTACTCGCGTTGCTAATACCGTTATTTAGTATGTCGTTTAGAGACCCGCAACCGCTGATATTAAAGCCGGGGCTAGCACTTAAGCAATTACTAATCGTACTTTACGATATTATAGTGGCTAACTTGCAAGTGGCATTATTAATTCTGGGCCCTTCAAAAAATCTGCGTCCAGGCTTTGTTAAAGTGCCTATAGATTTAATGCATGAAATGCCAATTACTATTTTAGCAAGCTGCGTGTCTTTAACGCCGGGTACGGTAAGTGCCGAGGTTTACCCGCTGATTAAATCGCTTAATGAAGACGATGAACCGGTACAGCGTTATTTATTAATTCACGTGTTAGATTTAGATGATGAGCAAGCGCTTATTAAACAAATAAAAGCACGTTACGAAGCTCCCCTAAAGGAGATATTTCAATGTTAGATACAGTATTACTGATTGTTTTTTCAATGGTTGGATTGTCGTTATTACTTAATCTATGGCGACTTATTATTGGCCCATCAGTACCGGATCGTATTTTAGCGCTCGATACTATGTACATTAACGTGATTGCCTTGATTATTTTATATAGCATTAGTATGGGCACGGGGCTGTACTTTGAAGCAGCCTTACTTATTGCCATGCTTGGGTTTATAAGTACGGTAGCTGTATGTAAGTATTTACTTCGTGGCGACATAATTGAGTAAGGTATTAAAATGATAAGTGAATGGATCGTATCAATATTGCTGCTGTTAGGCGGGTTATTTATTTTAATTGGCTCAATTGGTTTAATTAAATTACCTGATTTTTTTATGCGTTTACATGGGCCAACAAAAGCCACCACTTTAGGTATGGCGAGTATACTTACCGCTGCTATGGTATTTTTTGCTAATTCAGTCAGTGGCTTAAGTGTAAAAGAAATATTAATCACTATATTTCTATTAATCACTGCACCTATTAGTGGCTATATGCTGATTAAAACCGCTATTCATCATAAGCTTAAAGCTAAAGAGGGAACGAAAGGGCTCGATAATATCGAAAAAGATTAGTTCTGGGAATAAACGATTAAAAGCCGAATAAACACCTGTTATTCGGCTTTTTCGTTTTTTGGTTGTCCCCATTTACAACACTTGTTGAACATGTGATTATGACGCTAATTCAAATACAAAAAGGATATTAATATGGGTAAGGTAATACTGCTTTCACTTTTAATTTTTTCAACTAACCTTGCAGCGCAAACTGCCAAACAGCAAAAAATTGATGAGCTGGTAGAGGTGATGAACATGGATGCCATGGTTGACTCTATGTATGCGCAAGTTGAGGGCATGATGCAAAATATGTCAGTGCAAATGGGCGTAAAGCCAGATGAGAAAGCAATTTTCGACAAATATTATGCTGATATGACCGAGGTATTAAAAACAAAAATGAGCTGGCAAAAAATGCAGCCGATGATGATTAACCTCTACGATAAACAATTTACTGAACAAGAAATTAGCGACATGTTAGCTTTTTATAAGACAGAGTCAGGGCAGGCTATTTTGAAGAAAATGCCACAAGTAATGCAAGAATCAATGCAAATGTCACAAGCCTTAGTACAAGACGCTATGCCTGAAATTCAAGCAATTGCGGGTGAGCTTGGTGAAGCACTTAAGCAATCTCGAAGCAAAGCAAACTAAGGACTACAGTAACTCTCAAATTTAGCAGTCACTTATGGTGGCTGCTCTTATCTTAACTTTCTTCCACACTCCCAGCCATATGCTTAATTAATTGTTGACCTATGTGTTACACATAGGTTTATTATGTTGTCATTACATAGCCAGCCAGAGGTTTAATGATGTACGTAAAGCAATTAGCCAATACTATGGGCGTGACCCAAGACACAGTTCGTCATTACACGCGAATAAAGCTGCTTAATCCTATTCGTGGTGAGCGCAATGGTTATCAAGAATATACCGCAGCCGATCAGCAACGTTTAAAGTTTATCATTAGTGCGCGTCAACTCGGTTTCTCAATAAAAGATATTCAACAAATTATTGCACAGTCGGAGCAAGGGCAGTGCCCTTGTCCGCTCACACGACAATTAATAGCAAAGCGACTAGTGGAAACAGAGCAGCACTTTCAAGAAACACTTAAATTACGCACGCGAATGCAAGCAGCGGTTAAACAGTGGGATAAATCGCCTGATGGGGCTGTAAGTGCAGATATATGTAGCTTAATAGAGACCTTTGTTGATCCAATTTCTGAAGTTAAAAATACTAAGGAAGCGTTATGAGTAATCAACCCACCACGCAAAACTTTATGATTGAAGGCGCAAATTGTGGCAGTTGCGTGGCTAAAATAGAGAAAGCACTGAAAAATGTAAAGGGTGCGCAGCGCGTTGAAATGAACTTTGCCGATCGAACTGTGCAAGTAGAAGGTTCGGCTAAGGCTGGGGAGCTAATGCACGCTGTCGCTGATATTGGCTATCAAGCTAAACCTATGAACAGTGATTCTCAACAAGACGCCCTAGATGAAAAAGCCGAAGCTGATAACACGCACTACAAAAAACTTATGCGCAATATGCTATTGGCATTGGGTTTGGGGGCGCCATTAATGCTTTATGGATTAATCTTTGATATGAGTGTCACTAGCAATGCCCAGCGTATTGGCTGGTTTATTGTTGGAATGATGACGTTGGTCGTAATGATTGTGTCGGGTAAGCAATTTTATACTGGCGCATGGCAGTCATTTAAAAATCATACAGCGAATATGGATACCTTGATTGCGCTTGGTACGGGAACAGCCTGGCTATATTCAATGGTGGTGGTGAGCATGCCAAGTCTATTACCAGAGTTGGCTAGGCACGTTTATTTTGAAGCCTCAGCAATGATCATAGGCTTAATAAGTCTTGGCTTAGCCTTTGAAGTAAAGGCGCGAGGGCGTACCTCTGAGGCTATTAAACGCTTAATTGGTTTACAGCCTAAAACGGCACGGGTGATCCGAGATAACCAAGAGCAAGATGTAGCTATAAGCCAAGTTATTAAAGGTGACTTGATTCGTGTCCGCCCTGGAGAGAAAATTTCAGTCGATGGAGATGTTATTGAAGGCAGCAGTACACTAGATGAATCAATGCTCACTGGTGAACCGATGCCGGTTAATAAAGGTGAGGGTGACAAGGTTGTTGCTGGCAGTATTAATAAAAGTGGTACTTTGTTGTTTAAAGCAACCCATATAGGCAGCGAAACCACCTTAGCGAATATTATTAATATGGTTAAACGTGCACAAAACTCTAAACCCTTAATTGGACGCTTAGCTGATGTTATTTCAGGCATATTTGTACCCACAGTGATGATTATTGCGGTACTAGCAGGCTTAGCATGGCTTAACTTTGGCCCACAGCCGAGTATTGCTTATGCGGTTGTTGCAATAACTACAGTTTTAATTATTGCTTGCCCGTGTGCACTTGGTTTAGCTACACCGATGTCAATTATGGTCGGCATAGGTAAAGCTGCTCAGTCGGGTATACTTATTCGTAACGGTGAAGCGCTACAAACAACAGCTAAAATCACCACCATGATCTTAGATAAAACAGGCACTATAACCGCTGGTAAGCCAACCGTGACCGATGTGGTTACGTTCAACCAAAGCGACAGTACCGAGGTGCTAAAGTTAGCAGCTAGTCTTGAAAGTAGTTCTGAGCATCCATTAGCCGAAGCCATTGTTAATTATGCTAAAAACCAAAATATCACCCTTGAAAAAGTCAGTAATTTTAATGCTATCACTGGACAAGGTGTGATCGGTACCATTAATGAGCAAAGCCTATTGTTTGGCAATCAGGCACTGATGAAAAGCTACAATATAGATATTGCAGAGGCAATACCTCAAGCCGAGCAGCTTGCTAGCGCTGCTAAAACGCCGATGTACTTTGCTATTGACAATCAATTACATGCCATAATCGCAGTTGCTGACCCAATAAAAGAAGACTCAGCTGAGGCCATTAAACGCTTACAAAATAAAGGTATGCAGGTGGTTATGCTGACAGGCGATAACCAAGCGACCGCTAAAGCCGTTGCCAGCAAAGTCGGTATTACAGACTTTATAGCGCAAGTAATGCCAGATGATAAAGCCAGTGAAGTGACTAAGCGTCAATCTCAAGGTGAAGTTGTAGGCATGACTGGTGATGGTATAAATGATGCGCCAGCATTGGCACAAGCCGATGTTGGATTTGCCATTGGCACTGGCACAGATGTAGCTATTGAAAGTGCGGATATAACGCTGATGCGAGGCTCACTTCATGGTCTTGCAGATGCCATTGCAATTAGTGGCGCAACCATAACTAATATTAAACAAAATTTGTTTGGGGCGTTTATTTATAACATTGCGGGTATTCCGATTGCTGCAGGGCTGTTGTATCCGTTTTTTGGTTTACTACTAAACCCAGTCGTAGCTGGCGCGGCAATGGCTTTATCATCACTTACTGTAGTCACTAATGCAAACCGGTTACGTTATTTTAAAGCCAGTAACTCGTAACTTTATTTATAGGGGATTTAATTATGTTATTAATTAATTTATTAGGCGTTTTACTTATTGTCGCTATTATTTATTGGTTTTGGTTGTATGAGCCGAAGTAAACAGTGATAGCAATCAAATAGTCATTACTGTGTGTAACGGGGTGTATTATTATCCAGCGTATTTTAAGGTGGCAGCGAACAGGCCTCTGACCCTGAATCGACAAGACGGTTCTCCTTGCGCTAAAACAGTGATTTTCCCCGCTCAAACTCGTGAAACGCCAAGTATAGGTGAAAATGCGGCTATTGAATTACTTTCGCTTGATGTTGGAGAATATGCTTTTCATTGCTAA
The DNA here is from genome assembly GCF_001401785.1 of Pseudoalteromonas sp. P1-16-1b. GTDB lineage: Bacteria > Pseudomonadota > Gammaproteobacteria > Enterobacterales > Alteromonadaceae > Pseudoalteromonas > Pseudoalteromonas undina. The sequence goes on from NZ_LKGQ01000002.1 coordinate 284,135, forward strand.
ATACAAATGTTTAAAGGGAAGTTTTTGGTTTTTTAATAAAACTAAACGTATCCCTGATGCGTATTCTCAAGCAGAAAACATAAAAGGTGTAGTATGAATAAATTAAACCCTAAAAAACTGCTAAATAGTAAATGGACTGCCATCCCAGCTATTAATAAAGAAAAGCACTTTATTATTGTTGAGGTAGAATTTGATGAAGACGCTAATGTGATTGAATGTATCACTGAAGCGGTGATGTCAAAAAATCAATATCCTATTCAGTGGCGCGACTTAAAAGACGAACAAAGGTGGCGCCAAGGCTGGAAGTGACCGCTTGTACTCATGCCCAAATAAGTGGGTATGAGTGATATCAAATTAGTATCCCGCACGAGATTCATTCCTTACTTTAAATATTTATTCGCCATACGGCGACAAATCCTTGCTTTTTCTCTCCCGGTTAAAAAAATTAATTTATATTTTTCTACAAATCAATTTAAGTTGTTTATTTTCAATTTGTTATCTATTTAATTTAACCTGTTTAATTTCGCGTTGTTAATTTGTTCAGTGGCGATTTATCTCTATAGCGACTCAGTTTTATTGTTTTATTTTGAATTGAAGATAGGTGTGTCTTTTTTAGATGATTTAAGTTGTTGAATTTTAATGGGTATTTTTTTAGTTAAAAGTAGCTGTTGCAAAAGAGCAACAAAATGTTGGGCATTTTTAAGTAAAAATCACATTTTTATTTTTAACTTATTGTTTATAAATAAAAAATTAAACATGGCATCGAAGTTGTAATACCTAAGCTGTATTTAGCAAAAAGTGATTAAGCTTAACGCTTAACCTTACAACCCAATGAAGGAATTACGTTATGACAACATTTAAATCAACACTGGTATTAATGGCACTTGCTTCTTCATCTGTGGCGTTTGCTGCAACAGATTTTGACACACTGGATGTGGATGGTAATGGCGCAATAAGCCAAGCTGAAGCATCAGTAGACGCTTCACTTATGAGTAAGTTTACAGAGCTTGATACGGATAAAAACGGCGAGCTTTCTAAAGCAGAATTTTCTAAGGCTTAAAAGGCCAATGCTCAACGCTATTACATATTCTGAGTTGCCAAAGACAACCTAAATAGGCAAGGGAGCCTATGAAAGAGAATAACTAGGATGTACGGTTGTAGCGTTGAGTTAATTAATTTATACCCAAACATTGCATACTTTGAAGGATTAATATTATGAAAAAATTACAGTCAACTCTTGTACTTATGGCACTTGCTTCTTCATCTGCAGTATTTGCCAGCACAGACTTTGAAACTCTTGATGTAGATGGTAGTGGCGCAATTAGCCAAGCTGAAGCATCGGTTGCGGCCGAACTTATGGAGCAGTTTGCAGAGCTGGACGTAGATGGCAATGGTGAACTTTCTAAAGACGAATTTTCAGCATACTAACTTTATAATTCCCTAAGGATCTTTGAAAAGGATTTCTTACCCACTTTTTTATTAAGCTAAGGATTTATTATGAAAACATTTACTAAAACGCTTGCTTTAATTGCACTTGCTTCGTCTTCTGCCGCTTTTGCTGCGGTTGACTTTGATTCTTTTGATTCTGATGGCGACGGCGTTATTAGCCAGTCTGAAGCACAAGCTAATTCACAATTAGCTAAATTATTTGATGACTTAGATACTGACGGGAATGGTGAATTATCTAAGCAAGAATTTGCTAAAGTTCAGTAACAAACATGCACAATCTTTAACGATACAGATAAAAGCAGCCGAATAATTTCTCGGCTGCTTTTTTATTTACTTATCTTCTAAACGTTTGGCTTTAAAATCAGACTCGCTTGTCCACTTAGGCCAGTCGCCATTATTGGCAAGTTGACTGGCTATATCTATAACCAGCTCGATATCTTGTTTTGCACCAGCTAATGACCATGTATCTGAATAGTCGTCGGCTTCTTTATGGTATTTATGACTGATGTAGTCAGGGTCGGTATCACCTAAGCTCATAAACAGTAAACTTGGCACGCCTTGTTTAGCGAGTGAGAAATGATCTGATCTAAAAAACAATCCATTTTGTGGGCGAGGATCCATTTTTACCACGCGTCCTTGTGCTTTAGCCGCGCTTGCTAAGTAGCTCTCCATTTCTGATAGGTTGTTACCGTATTGCAAAATATAATCGGTTTTATCGAGCACGTTCATACCATCGATATTTAATAATCCGACCATTTTTTTGGTGGCAATCATGTTCCCATTGGCAAATTCTTCTGAGCCAATTAGACCTGTTTCTTCGGCAGTAAAGTTAGCAAACAGGATTGAGCGCTTAAACGGCTTTTGCTGATGCATTTTGCTCATGATGCGAGCTATTTCAAGTGTTGCTGCGGTGCCTGAAGCATTATCGACTGCGCCATTATAAATTTTAGGTCCACTGTCGGTTTGTTTAGTACCAAAATGGTCCCAATGGGCACTAATAATAACGTATTCGTCAGGGGTTTCACTGCCTGTAATTTGTGCAATCACATTATGTGATTTAGCGTGTGACACTTCATTTTTAAATGCAAGGTTCGCCTTTAAGTTCAATTCTTTGGCTTGAAATTGCTGACTTAATGCGTGTTGCTTTAATTGTTGATAACTTAAGTTTGCCGATGCGAATACTTGTTCAGCCGCATTAAGTGTTAACCAGCCCATAACCGGCAGTTCAGATGCATTAAGGTTGTTGTCCATTAAGCTATACTTGGTGCCCGTGTTTGAGCTTTCAACCACGCCCCAAGGGTATGCGGCTGGAGCTGTTTCATGAACAATAAATACCGCTTTTGCACCTCGGCGCGTGGCTTCTTCATATTTATAAGTCCAGCGGCCATAGTAGGTCATGGCATTGCCTGTAAATAGTGTATCGTCTTGGGTGGCAAAGCCCGGATCGTTCACCAGCACAATAACGGTTTTATCGGTTACATCAACATTGGCATAGTCGTTCCAGTTATATTCTGGCGCGTTAATCCCATAACCAACAAATACAATATCGCTATTGCGGACATCAATAATCGGCTGTAACTGCTTTGTACGGGCGGTGAAGTCTTTACCTGCAATAAAGCTAAGCTTCCCCATAGTTAATTGCATGTTTTGATCTGCAGTTAGCATGGCCATTTTAACTGGCTGTAAATACTTCCCTTGATACGCGCCAGACAACCCCATTGCTTGGTATTGCTCACTTAAATAGCCAACGGTTTTAACTTCACCTAAGGTAAGCGGGCCGCGTCCTTCAAAGTCATCTGACGCTAAGGTTTTAATATGCTGTTTAAGATTATTTAAACTAACACCAGGGGTGTTTTCAAGAGATGAAGCTGGCGTTGTAGGCTCAGAGCAACCCGTTAGTGCAATAGCTAAAAAAAGTGCAGTGATTTTTATATAAGACATAACTACTTAAAATAATAATTTTTTTCGACTATAACCCCAAGTAACCGGTAAATGCGAATTTTTATCTCTTTTAACCTTATTTTTATGTCGCTTACCTCTTCACCTATTTACCCGTTCATCGCCTTTAGGTAAGTTAAAACAATAACAAAAGGGATAAAGCAATGAAGCAATTTAATCGTCGAGACTTTTTAAAAGCAGCCAGTGTTGCCGCAGCTGCAGGTGTAGTGAGTGGTTGTGCATCAAGTGGAAGTGCTAATGCAAGCGCACCAAAACAGCAAGGGCGCAGCGTTATTGGTTTAGTCGCGCCCAAAATGGATGTGGTTAGAGTGGGCTTTATTGGTGTGGGTCAGCGCGGTTATGGACATGTAAAGCGCATGAGCCATATTGAAGGTGCGCAAATAGTTGCTATTTGTGACACGCACACTGAGGTGCTAGAGCGAGCTGCCAATTATTTAGTTGATAAAGGGGTAGCTAAGCCGGCGTTATATACTGGCAGTGAGCACGCCTATCAACAAATGCTTGAACGACAAGACATAGATATAGTCATTATTTCTACTCCTTGGGCATGGCATGCACCTATGGCTATCGATACTATGAACAGCGCAAAACATGCTTTTGTTGAAGTGCCCCTGGCACTGACTGTTGACGAAATGTGGCAGATTGTAGATACCGCCGAACGTACTCAAAAAAATTGCATGATGATGGAAAATGTGAATTACGGTCGCGACGAGTTAATGGTATTAAACATGGTGCGCCAAGGTGTATTTGGGGAGCTGTTACATGGCGAAGCGGCCTATATTCATGAGCTGCGTTGGCAAATGAAAGAGCTTGAGCACAAAACAGGCTCATGGCGAACGCAATGGCATGCAAAACGTGATGGTAATTTATACCCGACCCATGGATTAGGCCCTGTATCGCAATATATGAATATAAATCGTGGCGATAGGTTTGATTTTTTAACCTCAATGAGCTCTCCTTCGCTGGGTAGAAGCGCGTATGCACAACGTGAATTTGCAGCGGATCATTCCCGTAATCAGCTTAATTATATTGCCGGTGATATGAACACGACACTGATTAAAACTCTCAAGGGGCGCAGTATTATGGTACAGCACGATACAACAACCCCTCGGCCATACTCTCGACATAACTTAATCCAAGGCACGAATGGTGTGTTTGCCGGTTTCCCTAATCGTATTGCACTTGAAAATGGTGGTTCTAAAAGTTTTCATGAATGGGATTATGATATGAGCGCATGGTATGAGCAGTACGACCATCCCCTATGGATTAAAATGGGTGAAGAAGCACAGCGCAATGGCGGCCACGGAGGCATGGACTTTTTAATGTTTTGGCGGATGATTTATTGCCTAAGAAATGGCGAACCGCTGGATCAGGACGTTTACGATGGCGCAGCGTGGTCGGTTATTTCACCGTTATCAGCCCAGTCTGTGAGTGAGCGTAGCCGCTCAATCGATATTCCCGATTTTACTCGCGGTGCATGGCAAACAGCACAGCCTTTAGGCATTGTAGGCTAAGGTTTATAGCAGGCATAAAAAAAGAGCGCATGCGCTCTTTTTTTATTTAACAGTTTATTACAATAGGGATCAGCTACTTCTTACATCTACTTTTAATTTAAGCTTTTGTCCTGGCTGTAAGTATTTTTGTCCGGCAAGGTTATTCCATTTAATAATATCGCTCACTGTTAAATTAAACTTAGACGCTATACGCGCTAAAGAATCGCCTCGGCGCACTTTGTAGGTAATAGTACGATTAGTATTACTCGTCGACTCTTTAGGCTGGCTAGCTGACTTATAAACTACCAATTTTTGATTTAAACGCAGTACTGCATTTTTTTTCAGCTTATTCCACTTAGCTAATTCACTCATAGTTACATCGTATTCGCGGCTAATATCCCATAGGGTATCGCCACTTTTTACCGTATGAGAAAGTTTAGTGCGTAAACTTTTATTAGCGGCCGCACGTACTTGCTGAGGCAAATGTTCACTGTTAATTTTACCATCAGTGAGTGGTACTAAAATTTGTTGACCCACACGAATTACGTTTGAGTTAAGCTTATTTAATGACTTAATCGCGCTGATACTAGTGGTAAATTTATCTGCAATCACCGACAAGCTATCGCCACGTTTGACCTTATATTGCTGCCAACGAAGACGGTTTTTAATCGCTGTAGCGGTAAGCTTTTCAGTGAATTGTTCTACTTTATCGGTAGGAAGTAATAAAAAGTGTGGGCCATCAGGATCGGTTGCCCAGCGGTTAAATCCTGGATTTAATCGATATAGTTCGGTAAGGGTCATATCGGCCATATCCGCAGCCAGTGCTAAATCTATTTGTGACTCAATATTAACCACTTCGACTACTTGTGCGTTAATTATTGGCTTCCACGACACTTTAAACTCATCTGCACGTTTTAGTAAATCAGCTAAAGCTAATAATTTAGGCACGTAGGCGGTGGTTTCACGAGGTAAATCTAGTGACCAGAAGTCGGTAGGTAAATGCTTTTTACGATTCTTTTTAATCGCACGCAGCAAGCGGCCTTCACCTGAGTTATAGGCGGCAATTGCGTTCAGCCAATCACCTTCAAGGGTTTTGTGTAAGTACGAGAGATAATCAAGTGCAGCGCGTGTAGACTGCACAATATCGCGACGACCGTCATACCACCAGTTTTGTTTTAAATCGAAACGCTCGCCAGTTGCAGGCATAAATTGCCAAATACCCGATGCAGTACGGTGAGAGTAGCCATAAGGGTCGAATGCACTTTCTACAATGGGTAAAAGTGCAATTTCGATGGGCATTTCACGCTTTTCAATTTCTTCAACAATAAAATGCAAATACGGCTCAGCACGTTTAGAAATGCGATCTAGGTATGCCTGATGACGTGCATAATAATTACGCTCAGCGACCACTGGGCGATTTTGTGGAATATCAATAGATAATTGGTAACGAATACGCTCCCAAACATCGTCAAACACAGGGGCTTCTTCTTCAATATCGTTTACTTGTTGATATTGCGCATTCATCATTAATGCAGTGCTAATATCATTTGGGCTGGCGCCTTCAAGCTGGTTTTGAGCTTGATTTTGTGAATCTGTGTTTAACGTTGTCAGTGTTTGACAACCGCCTAGCGTCATCGCTAAGACCAATAAAAGAGGAGATTTATTCATAAATACCAATACATAGGGTAAAAAACTCGGCGAATACTACCCATAATGAGTCAACATTGCCACTTATGACCGTTAAAAGTTCCAAACAAATATGATTAGAAAATGTTAACTTATTGTTTATTAACTAATCGTTTTATTATTATTGTTGCTAGCTTAAAAATGATCTTTGAACTTTCTCAGACTAGCAAAGTTTTCCCAAGGTTCATTGTTTTTTGTAACTAAACAATACTCTTTTGGTAATGACTCTGTAATATTGGGTAAGTTGCTACGCATGAAAGGGTTAACTTTAAGCTCTTGACCTATGGTGCTTGGCAAGCTTATTTCATCATTTTTTCGCAATTCATCTACTTGCTGGCTGTAAGCGAGTAATTCGGGGTTTCGTGGCTCAACCGCTTTTGCAAAGGCCAAGTTTGCTTGGGTGTATTCGTGGGTGCAATATACTTTGCAATCACTTGGCAGTACTCGCAACTTATTAAATGAATGCCACATTTGCTCTGGGCTGCCTTCAAATAAGCGCCCACAACCGCCGCTAAATAGGGTGTCGCCAGTAAAGGCCAGTGCATCATTAATATAACAAATATGGTCTAGGGTGTGCCCAGGAGTCGCTATAATGTCAAATGGAATGTTTAAAACGCTAATTGTATCACCTTCATTTAAAGGCGTTGTTATTCCCTCAAATGGGCTATTACTTGGGCCGTAAACTGTGATGTTAGGGTACTGCTTTACTAATTGAGCTACGCCATCGGTATGATCATAATGATGATGGGTAATTAAAATACCGCCAAGGGTTAAGTTATGTTGTGCTAAATGCTCTAAAACTGGCGCTGATTGCCCAGGATCAACCACCCACGCTTGGTTATTCTGCTCGGTGGTTAAGCACCAAATGTAGTTATCAGAAAAGGCTTTAATTGCTTTGACTTGCACCATGTATCGTTGCTCTATAAAGTGGTATTTAATTAATATTATAACGAGCTTATATAATGAAACCAGCCCTTAGTTTTCAAGAAGGTCCTAAACCGTTGTCATGGCAGCAGTTTCCGCATGGTGATTATTTACGTTGTGATATAGAACGCAAATTGTCGCCTTGGTTACCGCGAATGTTTGGCTATCATATGCTTAAATTAGGTAATTTAAGCGGTGAATTAGACACCAGTAAAAGCTCCATTAAACATCAAGTATGTGTTGCAGAGCTTGGCCCATACACGGGGGTGGTTGCCGATATAGATGAACTGCCTTTTTACGAGCATAGTATAGATGCTTGCATTATGAGCCATTGTTTAGAGTATCACTCAGATCCACATCATATTTTACGTGAGGCTCATCGAACTCTTATTCCAGGCGGTTATATCGCCATTACGGGTTTTAATCCGTTTAGCTTTTGTGGGTTAGCGCAGTTACTGCCGTTTAGCCGTCAAAAATTACCGTGGACAGGGCGCTTTTTTACTCCTGCACGGGTAAAAGACTGGCTAAATTTACTTGGATTTGAAATTGTGGCCGATGAGCGTTTTATTTATTCGTCGTTGGCGCGCGGTAATCGCTTATCGCGGTTTGCATTTTGGCGCAGCTTTACCAAACAGTATTTAAAACCTATGGGCAGTGTGTATATGCTGGTGGCACGAAAACGAGTTGCGCCACTTACACCAATCAAACCTAAGTGGCATGCTCGTCCACAATTTGCGCCAATAAAAGGGGTAGGGCTTAGGCAAACCTCAAAGCAGCATTATCAACAAAATAAAAAATAGCATGATGTAGAGGGTTACGGTTGGTAACCTTCATCATCGAGTAAGTTGTTGCCGCTGGCTGCATCACGAGCAAGGTCGTCAACAATTTCGTTATATTTGTGGCCACTGTGCCCTTTTACCCATTTCCAGGTAACGTCGTGCTCGGCACAGGCTTTGTCGAGACGTTTCCATAAATCGACATTTTTAACCGGCTTTTTAGCCGAGGTTTGCCAACCGCGTTTTTTCCAATTGGTGATCCAAGACTCAATACCCTGCTTAACATATTGGCTATCGGTAGTCAGGGTTACAGGGCAGGCACGATTAAGAGATTCTAGCGCCACAATGGCTGCCAGCATTTCCATACGGTTGTTGGTTGTAAGCTTATAACCTTGGCTTAATTTTTTTTCATGGGCTTCATAAATCATAAAAATACCATAACCACCGGGGCCTGGATTACCTAAACACGAACCATCGGTGTAAATCTCTACGGTTTTTTGCACTGTTTTACCTTGATATTATGTACAATAAAGTGATTATAGAAAGATACCAGAGTCAGGCTTAATTCGATATGGCACGCAGACAAATAGTTTTAGATACAGAAACCACCGGCATCGACCCTAAACAAGGGCACCGTATCATTGAGATCGGTTGTGTGGAGCTTATGAATCGCCGGTTAACCGGCAATAATTTTCACGTTTACATTAATCCGCAGCGCAGCATTGAAGAAGAAGCAATCGATGTTCACGGTATTACTAATGAATTTTTACGCGATAAACCGCTTTATCGTGATATTGCCCAAGAGTTTTTTGACTATATTAAAGGGGCTGAGTTAGTTATTCATAATGCGCCGTTCGATATTGGCCATATGGATAATGAATTTGCGTTATTAAATCAAGGCTATCAAAACACCCATAGTTTTTGTGGTGTGCTTGATACCCTTAAAATGGCGCGTGACTTGCATCCAGGGCAAAAGAACAACCTAGATGCACTTTGTCGCCGCTACGATGTTGATAACACTAAGCGGACGTTACACGGCGCCTTACTGGATTCTGAAATTTTAGCCGATGTTTACCTGGCAATGACCGGGGGGCAAGTAAAGCTAAACCTAAATCAAAACAAAGATGACTCAAGTGAAGATCAAAAAGGCGGTATTAGACGCCTAAGTAGCGACAGAGCACCTTTGGTAGTTATAGCAGCTAACGATGCAGAGCAAAGCGCACATCAAACGCGTTTAGACATTGTACAAAAGGAGGGCGGCCATTGTTTATGGCGCGCTGAATAGGGCATTATTATGAAAACGCTATTAGTAGTTTCACTGCTTTTAATCGCCGTGTGTTTCCACCCCGATGCACACAGCGTAAAGCAAGTTGAAGAGTTAAAAGGCAGCGGTAAACAAAATGAAATCCCGTTACTGGATAACCGTTTTCGTGTTGATGACAAAATTGATGAAATAAAATTAATATTTTTTAGACGCCCTGGATCGCCTGCCGTAATTTTAGTAAGACCCGATGGTACTAAATACTTTGCAACCAATGCGGTGAGAAACACTAGTCTTGATTGGTACGACGAATTAAATTATGACTTAGTGGTTATTCGCAATCCCATGCCTGGGCCGTGGCAAGTTATTGGCCAAATAATGCCAGAAAGCCGCATTGTTGTTATTGGTGAGCTATCGCTAAAAGTAGACCCACTGCCTAAAATTCTGTTTCAGGGTGAAACTGTAAAGGTAACTGGTGAGATTTTAAATGATGGCGAGCCGATTCGCGCCAACCTATTTAAAGATGCGGTATCGCTTAATGTAAGCTTTGTGAGCACCAATAATGAAAACTTTGAAAACTTTGGTGCAGGCATACAACAAGTAACTGAATTCAAAGATGATGGCTACGGGTTCGATGAAAGCGCTAAAGACGGTGTGTTTACCGGTGAGTTTACCTTAAATTTCACACCTGGCGAGTGGCGCCCTGAGCTTTATATTACCACTGATGTATTAGAGAGGCGGGTGGTTCAAGATCCTATTGTTGTGCATGAGCCGCCTTTCAGCTTTACCTCCGTTGAAGCAACCGAAGAGGGGGATGATCATCGCATTACCATCAATATTGATGATGAGCTTTTAAAACCTGATACGGTGATCATGCAAGGTAAAATTTATTATCCCAATGGTGAAGAGCAGGTATTTTACTTAGATAGCAACAGCACTACTGCTAGAGAGCTGGCTTTACAAGATTATGGTTGGGGGCGCTACAACATTGAAATCTCTGTTTTTGGCTCAACAATCAATGACCGAGAGTTTATGGCTACATTGCCAACCTATTTATTTGAAATAGAAAGACCGATTGAAGTGATTCCAGAAATTCCAGTTGCCAGTGTTAGCGAACCAGAAATTATTCCTGTGCCAGTTGTAAAACCAAAAGTAATGTCCACGGGATTAATGGTTAGTTTAATTGTTGGTGGAAATTTGGCCATTTTATTTATAGGTTGGTTATGTATTCGTGTTTTTGTGCAGAACAAACCATTAAAACTTAAATTGAATTTAGCTTTTTTAAATAAAAAGAAAGCTGTTGAGTCAAAAAAAGCTGAACAGCAAAAATCAGATGAACCAGAAAATAGCTCAAAAAATGATAAATCAGGTGGAATTTTAAACCTTTCGATGTCAGATGACTAAAAAACCTGTAAAAAAACAAAAAAGCCCTTGACGAAGCAGGGGCTGGTTCGTATTATTCACGCCGCTGTCAGGGGAGACTCAGACAGAAACGAAAATGCGGACTGGTAGTTCAGTTGGTTAGAATACCGGCCTGTCACGCCGGGGGTCGCGGGTTCGAGTCCCGTCCACTCCGCCAATTTTCGACAATTTGTAAGTATGCGCTGGAGTGGTAGTTCAGTTGGTTAGAATACCGGCCTGTCACGCCGGGGGTCGCGGGTTCGAGTCCCGTCCACTCCGCCAACACTTACACAACATATGGTTGTAAAACATATTCTTATTATGGAGTGGTAGTTCAGTTGGTTAGAATACCGGCCTGTCACGCCGGGGGTCGCGGGTTCGAGTCCCGTCCACTCCGCCAATAAGAAAAAATAACAGTTTAAATACGCGCTGGAGTGGTAGTTCAGTTGGTTAGAATACCGGCCTGTCACGCCGGGGGTCGCGGGTTCGAGTCCCGTCCACTCCGCCAACTATTTAAACACTGTTATATTACAAAATTTGTATGCTGGAGTGGTAGTTCAGTTGGTTAGAATACCGGCCTGTCACGCCGGGGGTCGCGGGTTCGAGTCCCGTCCACTCCGCCAACAAATTAAGTAATGACAAGTAAAAAGATATCTCTGCGGAGTGGTAGTTCAGTTGGTTAGAATACCGGCCTGTCACGCCGGGGGTCGCGGGTTCGAGTCCCGTCCACTCCGCCATTTGATATCGTAACAAAATTAGTAAGTGCATTACCCCATGCACATACCACTGCGGAGTGGTAGTTCAGTTGGTTAGAATACCGGCCTGTCACGCCGGGGGTCGCGGGTTCGAGTCCCGTCCACTCCGCCACTTGTTATTTCCTCAATAACAAGCAATAAATAATTTCCTTATTAATAAATTCAAACATAATTTTTATCAGCTATCAGCTATCAGCTATCAGCTATCAGCTATCAGCTATCAGCTATCAGCTCGACTCTTCTATACTAACCTGCTAATATTCTTGGCTATTCTTTAATATTCAGCTTCTTATCTCTGCATGAATTACCAAGAATCTAATCTCACTTTAAAAAAGGAAGCATTAAGATGAGTACATTAGGTCAGCAATTAAAGCAGCTAAGAAATAATAAAAAATTGAGCCAACCTGAATTTGCCCAGCAAGCGGGTATAGAGCAGAGTTATTTATCCAAGCTTGAAAACGATAAATCAATTCCCTCCAATGAAATATTTAGAGCTTTATTGATAGCATTAGATCTTTCAATTGATGAGTTTATGAAGCCACTAGTATCGAGTCACGATAAAGTTAGACTGATGCAAATACCCGATGTAGAGCTGTGGTATAAAAGTAAAGCAGTAAAGAGCTCAGCCACACAGCGTAAGGTTATTTATCTCGCAATGTTTTTAATATCTATTGGTTGTGCATTGTTTTATACAGGACATAAAAACTATGTGTTCAATGAGCGCTTTTACGAATATAAATCACAAGGTGTGATCAAAACAGGTGAACCTCTGAATGTTTTTACTCATTGGAGCAATTATATTATTGAGTCGAATCGAGAAAAAAGAGATGAGAAAAATCGGGAAATGCTGGCCAGAAGGGTACCAAGTTTTAAGTTAATGGATGAGTATGTCGGTGAATCATTTGTTGAAGAGGTTGAGGGAGGTAAACGTGTTTATACTGCAAATGAGCTTTCGCGGACTATGCCACATGCAGGCAATAGTTGGTTTGAGTTTTTAGGTATTTTTGCTGCTGTATTTGGTTTGGCGCTCGCTTTACTGGAACCTAGATTAACCAAGCAATAAAAAGCCTGCGTACATGAAAACGCAGCAGGCTTTAATATAAATTGGCTTACAATTACCCTTGTGGGCCAAAGCGTTCTTTCAAGTAAGTATCTAAAAAGTTTAGGTAGGCGTTGGAGGCGCTGATACGGTTTTCTTTTTTGCTAAAACCGTGGCCTTCATCATCAAATAATACATACTCTACTGGCACACCATTAGCTTTAACCGCAGCAACCAACTCATCGCTTTCAATTTGTAATACGCGTGGATCATTAGCACCTTGAATAACCATTAAAGGCTTAGTGATGTTATCGGCATGAAATAGCGGTGAAATAGCACGGTGACGTTCACCATCGGTGGCAGGATCGCCCATTTCATCGTATAACGCCTTTTTAAAGCTTTCCCACCATGGTGGAATTGAGTTCAGTGTGCGTACCCAGTTAGTCACACCAAAAATATTGATACCTACTTTGAACTCTTCCGGTTCAAAGGCAAGCGCGGCTGCGGTCATAAAGCCGCCGTAGCTACCACCCATGATGCCGATTTTATCTGCATCGACCCAATCTAGGCTTTGTAAGTGTTTTTTACCGTAGACAATATCTTGTAGATCATCGGTGCCATGTTTTTTATCGTCTAAATGGAAAAATGTTTTACCATAGCCTGAGCTACCGCGGTTATTGACGGCAAAAATAGCATAGCCATGATTAACTAAATGTTGCTGCATTGCGCTATAACCAGTTCGGCTTTGCCCACCTGGGCCGCCATGCACCCAAATAAGTGCAGGTACTTTATTGGTGCTGCTGGCTTGTTTTGGTTTGTATAATACGCCCGGTATTTCTAAATCATCAAAACTTTTAAAGCGCACAATGGTGCTCTCTACTAAGTCGTTTTGATCTATATCTTCACTTAATGTGTTGGTAAGTTGCTTGGCTTCATTACTGCCAACTTGCCAAACAAATAAGTTGCTTGGTGAGGTATCTGAATTTAAATAAAACGCCATGGTTTTCTCATCGCTTGAGAAATTCACACCACGTAGATTTCCCGCAGGTAATTTAGGCATGGCAATTTCATCCGCTGTTTGCGTGTCTTTTACTGTGACCTTTGTGCTGGCATCAGCATTTACACCGCTTACTTGGTAACGCCCAGATTTAGAAAAGTAAATAAAGCTAACGTCCCAATCATCTTTTAATGCTGGGCTGTGCTTGCCTGTGGCGAGCTCATATTGCCACACCTCTGAAAACTCTCCTTTAGCGTCTGTTGAGTAGTATAAATATTTGCTGTCTACAGAGAAGGTCTCAGGCGTATATTGTGCTGGTGTATCGTGTTTTGAAATTAATTGCGGCTTGAGGGTTTTCTTATAGGTATCAAGAATAAACGTATCGCTGTCTTTATTGGTATTATTTTTAGACAGTGCAATGTAGCGTCCATCGGGGCTAATTGCGCCCACATCTAGTCCTTGTGTGTTTTGATAAACGGGCGTGACTTTATAGGTTTTGCTATCTACACGATACAAGTCCATAAATTTGGCATCGCGTTGATTACTGGTAATAAAAAACTGACTGCCATCTTTAGTAAAGCCTGCAAAACTCGCGCGGGTTTCTTCCCCTGGAGTTAAATCTTTGATTGAACCATCAACTTCACGCACATAAACATGGTAGCGCTCATTACCGCCTGAGTCCTTGGTAAATAGTACACGCTCATCATTTGGGAAATAGCGAATAGGGTAGGTGCTGTCTTCAAAATTGGTTAGGCGCGTTTTGCTACCTGTTTTTATGTCAACTTCATATAAGCTGTAAATACCGCTTTCATCGCTACTAACTAGAACTTTATCGCCAGTCGGGGAAAAGCTACTGCCCATGATAGATGTTGTATCAAAAAAGGTTTTAGCGTTATAGGTTTTTACTTGTTGTTTTTGCTCAGTTGCCACAGGGGTAGAGGCTGAATTATTAGATTGACTGCAACCTGTTAATGCAATTGATACTGCACAGGTAATACAAGCAAATTTGAGGGCTTTTTTCATAGATACATTCCTTGGATTATAATCATAGACTTTTAGTGTTAACCGAACGTTTTTTAAACGCAAGTAATTAGCCTATTCGAACTGCAATAAAGTGTTACAAACCATGTAGCCCACGAAAATAGAAAACCAGTTATAATTCACTTTCAAAATCAGGGAGTATTTATGATAGAAGTCATTGGGTTACATAAACAGTTTGCTGAAAACATATTGTACAGTGGCTATAGTGTGCAGTTTTGTGCACCTAAAATATGCATTGAAGCGCCTAATGGCCAAGGTAAAACAACGTTGTTGATGATGTTGGCTGAGCTCGAAACGCGCCAAAGTGGGCAGATTTTATTTTCTAAAAAAGCATTAACCGAACCGCATAAACAAGTTGCTATAGCCTCAGACTGTATTGCTTTACCTGACTTTCTTACGGCAAAGCAAATTATTAACTTGTCCGTGAATACGCTGGATTGTGATTGGCCAACGACAATAATAGATGGGTTTAATTTCAATGAATTTTTAAATACTCGTTTTGATGCGCTGTCGTCAGGTAATCAAAAGAAATGCCAGTTAATTTTAGCGCTTATGCGTGATGCACCTTATTTACTTCTAGACGAACCCAGCGCAGCACTTGATCAAGCCAGTATTCAGTATTTATTAGTACTGCTTGATGAATATCTAATAGATAAGCCAAATGGGAAAATAGTCATCACCTGCCATGAACCAGCGCCATTTATTGAGCGTGGCTTTGAGTGTATACCGTTATGATTGCAAACTTAAAACAATCAATCGGGCAATATCGCTCTTTTATGGATTATCGTTATCAGGCTTACAAAACTGAACTCACGCAATTATTGTTGCAACTTAAAAACTTTGGCTTGTTATTTCTAGTGGTACTTGGCTCTGCCATGCTTGGTATGATTTTACTGTTGTTTTTAGGGCTGGGAAAAATTATCGATAGCAGCGATGCACCGCAGTATGGTGCACAGATGGCTTGGCTGTATTTGCTGTTGCAAAGTGTCATGTTGAGCGCAATGAAATCTGCTATAAAAAACAGCGCTCAACGTGCCTTTCAACAAACATTGGTGAAGCGATATTGGCTTGGTTTTATGGATATAAAGCTTTTACTTTTAAGCAATGGGTGGTTGATTGCGAGCCTCATTATCGCGATTGATCTTAGTGTGAGTCAGTGGCTTAGAGTGCCGCATTTCTGGTTGTTTTTACTATTGCAATTTGTGCTCGGCATTTTATGTTTATACAAGCCAATAGCGCTGGTTTATGGTTTTTTGTTATCCGCAATTTGGGCAACGTTACCGCTTGATGTCAGTCCATTGCTTTATCATAGCGGCTTTGTTCTGTTATTTGCGCTAAGTACCTTGATGGTCCCTTTTAATGCTACAGCTAAGCTAAAGTTGAATTCACTTACAGGCTTTTGGCTGTTATTTTTTATGCATAATAGCTGGGCTTTGATATGGCGAGGAGCTTTATTACTATGTGTATTTATGGCATCCAAGGTGTTGTTACAAGAGCGCGCTGATTTAGCTGCTATATTCAGTATTTTGTCACTTGCCTTTGTGGTGTTATTTAGTAGCTCACTACAATTTGATTGTCGTCACCTATATCAGCAGTACAGTGTGTTTTTTAACATGCAGAATAAGCAAACAGCATTCTTTGTTAGCTTATTTATTCCTAGCTTAATTGTATTATTACTCGCACTGGTTGGTTTTGTGGTTTTATTTAAGCAAGCAAATTGCTTATTGCTAGTAATAGGGGTTGTTTGGTGTTTACTACAACAGGCCTTAGCGCAAAAAAAACCAGCGCATTATGCGCTGGTTTGGATGGTTATAACAGGTGTGTTGCTTAGCTTTTATTAGTAAAGTTAAGCAGCATCTGCCTTTTTAGCTTTAGCTTTGCTATTACGAGCTGCTTTGCCAGCAAGTAAATCTGCAGGGTCAAAGTCATCAACATTAATCACGTCTAGACGATCTTTTTCTACTGCAGCGAGCTTATCGGCTTCTGCTTGGCTTAAAATACCCGCTTCTAAACCCATTTGCGCCACTTTATCAAGCTGGAAGAATGGCAGCTTTACGCCTTTCTCTTTACATACACGCTCAAACAATGGCTCTACTTCTAGAACGTCTTTAAGCGTTTGCTCTTGACGGCCTACAAGGTTAAGCGGTTCGTTTGTAAGGTATACATAGCTTGCTAAACGATTACGTGTTTCGCTAGGAACTTGTAACAACTGCGCTAGTTTGTGCTCAAGTTTGTCGGTAGGTTTACGAACCGGACGACCAAACGGGAATAACAATACTTTTAAAACACCACGTAGTGGAGCCGACGGCATGTTATTGATTAAATCAGCAAGTGCACGCTGGCAGTGGTAAAGGTGATCCTGACAGCTCCATTGAACCAATGCAAAATCTTCTTTTTTACGGCCTTCGTCGTTGTAACGTTTTAGCGTTGCAGATACTAAGTAAAGGTAACTTAATAAGTCGCCTAAACGTGCTGAAATACGTTCTTTACGTTTAAGAGATCCACCAAATACCGCCATGCTAATGTCTGACATAAGTGCAAGTGATGCACTAAAGCGAGACGCAATACGGTAAAACTCTGCAGTTTCGTCTTTGTATGGCACGCTAGTAAAGCGAGCGCCAGTAAGCGCAAGCCACTTAGTACGTACAAGGTTAGACATGGTAAAGCCAATGTGACCCATTAGCGCTTTATCAAATACGTTAAGCGCTTCTTCGCGGTCTTCAATTTCACACGCACCTAGCTCGGTAAGTACAAATGGATGACAACGAATTGCACCTTGACCATAAATAATCATATTACGGGTCAAGATGTTTGCACCTTCAACGGTAATGGCAATAGGTGCACCTTGATAGCCACGACCCAAATAGTTATTTGGCCCAAGCATGATCCCTTTACCGCCTAGCACGTCCATTGCATGAATGGTTGAATCGCGCATTTGCTCGGTAAGGTGGTACTTAATAATCGCCGACACAACTGATGGTTTCTCGCCTAAATCAACTGCGCCTGTAGACATGCTTACTGCAGCGTCTGAGCTGTAAGCATAACCGGCAAGCTTCGCCATTGATTCTTCAACCCCTTCCATTTTACCAATAGGTAAGCGGAATTGACGACGAATACGGCTATAAGCACCGGTTGCTACTGCAATCATTTTAATGCCACCGGCTGAATTTGACGGCAACGTAATAGCACGACCAACCGATAAACATTCAACTAGCATGCGCCAGCCTTGACCAGCCATTTCTGGACCGCCAATAATGTAATCAAGTGGTACAAAAATATCTTTACCGCGAGTAGGGCCATTTTGGAACGGCACATTAAGCGGGAAGTGGCGACGACCAATTTCTACCCCAGGGGTATCTGTTGGGATAAGTGCACAGGTAATACCTGGCTCTTTAACGTCGCTTAATAATCCATCAGGATCTTGTAACTTAAATGCTAGACCAAGTACCGTAGCTACAGGCGCAAGTGTTATGTAACGTTTGTTCCATGTAAGGCTTACACCAACTACTTCTTCGCCATTCCATTGCCCTTTACACACTACACCGTAGTCTGGAATTGAGCTTGCATCAGAACCCGCCTCTGGCGAGGTAAGTGCAAAACATGGAATTTCTTGACCGCTTGCTAAACGCGGTAAGTAATGATTTTTTTGGTCTTCAGTACCATAGTGCTGTAATAGCTCACCTGGGCCTAACGAGTTAGGTACACCAACAATTGACGAAAGCAATGTTGATTTACTGGTTAGTTTTTGCAGTACACACGATTGTGCAAATGCAGAGAATTCTAAGCCGCCGTATTCCTTTTTAATGATCATGGCAAAGAACTTGTTATCTTTTAGATATTGCCATACATCCTGAGGTAAATCAGTCAGCTCATGCGTAGCTTCCCAATCGTCCAGCATACTACATACAACTTCAACAGGGCCGTCGATAAATGCCTGCTCTTCAATAGTAAGTTTTGGAACTGGATACTGGTGAAGCTTTTTCCAATCTGGATTACCACAAAATAAATCCGCTTCCCACCACGTAGTACCCGCATCGATTGCTGACTTTTCGGTGTCAGACATACTCGGTGTTACTTTTTTAAAGATGGTGAAAATAGGTTTGATAATGTATTGCTGGCGAATACCAGTAACTGAAAGAGGCACTGCGATGATTAAAAAGATCACCCAGCTAATTAAACCAAAAGCACCAGCAAAGGTACCAATTAATAATGTTGCGGCAGAAACACCAAGTGCTGTGTTCCAACTCGCTCTGTGGTAAAGCGCAATGCTGAGCAGTGCGATTAAACCAAGTGTAAATATGAGTGTCATTGCTAATTCCTTAATAGAGGTCAGACCACCTCGTTTAGAGTAGCGCTAGTAACGCTAAGTTTCAAGTACATTACTTAGATTAAAGTGTAGTTATCGGTACGATTATTACAATGCGTTGTATGTTATACGAACAGTTTGGCTGTAATCGTTTATTTTGGCTTATCATAAAAAAATATAAGCATTAAAAAAATCAATTAATCTAGTAGTAATATAAGTTTAATTAAGTAAATATACTTATGATGATCAGTGTACGCTTATTAAAAATAGAACGATATTCTATGTTTAGCTTTTTAAAGGTTTATTTATTTTATGTGTGAATTACTTGGCATGTCAGCCAATGTGCCAACGGATATTTGTTTTAGTTTTTCAGGGTTGTTGGAGCGTGGTGGGAATACTGGCCCGCATAAAGACGGCTGGGGTATTACTTTTTATGAAGGTAAAGGTTGCAGAACCTTTAAAGATCCAGAGCCAAGTTACCAGTCAGAAATAGCAAAGCTGGTAAAAGCGTACCCAATTAAAAGCGTATCGGTAATTAGTCATATTCGCCAAGGGAATCGTGGTCGGGTGTGTCTTGAAAACACTCATCCGTTTACCCGAGAGTTGTGGGGGCGCGAAATAACCTATGCACACAATGGGCAGCTTTCAAATTATCACGATTTAAAACCAGAGTATTATCGACCTGTGGGAAACACCGACAGTGAACTCGCTTTTTGTTGGTTACTTGAAAAAATTCGCGAAAAATACCCAAAGCGTCCAAGTAATATGGCGTCGGTTTTTAGATATGCCGCCAAGCTTTCGCATACGCTACGTGAAAAGGGCGTATTTAATATGTTATTGACCGATGGTGTATTTGTTTTAGCGTATTGTACTAATAACTTACATTATATAACGCGCCGTGCACCATTTGGTAAAGCTACATTGATTGATGCTGACATGGTGGTCGACTTTCAACAAGAAACCACACCAAACGATGTAGTAACGGTTATAGCAACAAGGCCTTTGACGAATGATGAGCGCTGGCAAAAAATGCAGCCAGGAGAGTTTGCGTTATTTAAAATGGGTGAATTAATGTAGGTTGGTAGAGTAAAACGAAACCCAACTTAAAGTTTCAAATCTAAGTATTAAAATGAAAAGCCCAAGTTATGGTCGTCACACTTGGGCCTTTTACCTTGTAAGCAATTTATTCAGGTGTTATTTCGTTTTTCACTTCTGCAGGTAAAGCAGGTGGGTTGATCACGGTAAACGATTTCATTTGCACTTCAAACTGCTCCACACCTTTTTCACCCTTCCACATGCGCACTAGCATGTAATCCATTTCTGGGGCAAACCAGGCTAAAGCTTGGCGTTTATCGTTATCGTATAAGCGTTTAACTTTCACTGCTTCTACATTACCTATAGGCAGAGAAATCATTTCGGTTTCTACCACTTCAAAGTCGTAGTCACGGCAATTACCTTTTTTATCAACCAACGGAAACGAGAAGTTGGTTTTGCCTTTTTTAAGACCTTCACGAACTTGTACTTGATAAGAAATACCATCTTGGAAGTTATCATGCCATTGGCATTTTAACGGGTAATCGCTGGTGTTACTGGTAACAGTTTTGGTTAGACGGTCAAAGTTAATTTCATACTTTTTGTCAGGCCCAGTGCCTGTGCGGATCATCGTGTAATCAATAGGCTCTACTTTTTCATTCATAAAGCTAAAAGTTGATGACTCTTGACGTGAGTCAGAGAAAATCATCCATTCAATATCGCTGTGGTAAGTGACTTGGTAGTTATTATTATCGAGTTTTTTTAGTTCACGCTCGGCTTTGCCATGATTAGTGCCTTTGCGCAAAATATCATAACTAGCTTGGTACTGGGTTAACTCGCCTGCAATCAGGCTGGTAGGAAGTAATAAAGTGCCCGCACATAGTAGCCAAGCACTTAATTTTTTATTTTGGGTAGTGCGCGCCGTGTGCAGGAAGTTGTTTTTCGTCAAGAACTGCATAATCTGCTTCCATCGTAAGTCGTTGTTCACTGAACCACTTGACCACCAAAGGATAAATTATGTGCTCTTGCGCATGCACACGTTTAGCGAGCGTGTCTGCTGTATCGTTTGCTAATACAGGCACTTTAGCTTGAAGAATAACGGGTCCGCCATCTAATTCTTCAGTTACAAAGTGAACACTAACGCCGTGAACGTCGTCTTTTGCATCAATTGCTCTTTGGTGGGTATTCAGCCCCTGGTACTTAGGCAACAAAGATGGATGAATGTTCAACATTTTTCCAACATATTTTTGCACTAAGCTAGGAGTTAGAATACGCATAAACCCAGCTAATACAACTAGATTTGGTTCAAAAGAGTCAATTATATGCATTAACTGGGCATCGTAAGCTTCGCGTGAGTCAAACTCTTTATGACTAAGTACTTGCGTAGCAATGCCTACACTTTTTGCACGCTCTAACCCATATGCGTCTGCTTTATTACTAATAACAGCCGCAATATGAGCGTTTATCTCGCCGCTTTCACAGGCATCAATAATGGCTTGTAAATTTGAGCCACTGCCTGAGATTAAAACTACTAGACGAGTGGGTGCCATTACGCAGCACCACCTACAATTTCAACTTGCTCTTCGCCCGCAACCGCATCTTGAATTTCGCCAAGGTGCCATGCGTTTTCGCCAAGATCTTTTAAAATGTTTATGCTGTTATCAAGTTGATCTGCAGGTACAACTAACACCATACCTACGCCACAGTTGAATGTGCGGTACATTTCGTGAGTGGTAATATTGCCATTTTCTTGCAACCAACTAAATACAGTAGGCCACTGCCAGCTATCACCTTTAACAACCGCTTTAGCAGATTCAGGTAATACACGAGGGATATTTTCCCAAAAACCGCCACCAGTAATATGCGAAAGCGCATGCACATCTACTTGCTTAAACAACTCAAGTAATGGCTTAACGTAAATGCGTGTTGGTTCTAAAAGGTGCTCACCTAAGGTTTTGCCATCAATCACTTGGTTAGTATCAGCGTTAGAGACTTCTAATACTTTACGAATTAGTGAGAAACCGTTTGAGTGTGGACCACTAGAAGCAAGCGCAATTAGCTGATCGCCTGCGGCTACTTTAGTGCCATCAATAATTTTTGATTTTTCTACCACACCGGTACAAAAGCCTGCCATGTCGTAGTCTTCACCATCATACATACCTGGCATTTCAGCTGTTTCGCCACCAATTAGGGCACAACCTGAAATTTCACAACCTTTACCAATACCGGTTACTACGTCGGCTGCTGTGTCTACATCTAGTTTACCCGTTGCATAGTAATCTAGAAAAAACAGGGGTTCAGCGCCTTGTACTATTAAATCATTTACACACATCGCAACTAAGTCGATACCTACAGTATCGTGCTTTTTAAGGTCAATTGCTAAACGTAACTTAGTGCCAACACCGTCAGTGCCTGCTACAAGTACGGGTTGCTTATAACCTTCAGGAATTTCGCAAAGTGCGCCAAAACCACCAATTCCGCCCATCACTTCAGGACGACGAGTTTTTTTAACTACGCCTTTAATACGCTCAACAAGTGCATTACCAGCGTCGATATCTACGCCCGCGTCTTTATAGCTTAGAGACTGTTTTTGTTCGCTCACAGGTTTTCCTCAAAATAGTTGTTTTGATGCTTACTTAGAAACGCGCGTATTTTACAACAATTGCAAGGGCGCGGCTAGTTGAAATCTGGATTTGATTTTAAAGACAAGGACACTTGTCCGCTAGTTGCTGTATTAGTAACCAAAAAAAGCGCCCAATGGCGCTTTTTAACATGAAAATAAAAGTTAATACTACAAATTAGGCTTTTGCTGTGAGTATTGCTCTAAGTGGAGCAGGGTAGCCTTCAATGGTTTTACTGGTGTCAGTGGGGTCTAAAAAGTCAACTAAAGATTCGTTTTCCATCCAGTCAGTTTTACGCTGCTCGTCGAGCGTTGTAATAGCACAATCTTTAATTTTCACATCTTTAAAGCCAACACGTTCCATCCACAGCTTTAGTGCCGCAGTGCTTGGAATAAACCATACATTACGCATTTTTGCGTAGCGGTCGGTCGGTACTAAAACGGTGTTTTCATCGCCTTCAATAACTAAAGTTTCAAGTACTAGCTCACCACCAGGGCGAAGCTGTGCCTTTAATTGCGCTAAAAAGTCGATAGGTGAGCGACGGTGATAAAGTACTCCCATCGAAAATACCGTATCAAATGCTTTAAGCTCTGGTAGGGCTTCTACACCTAATGGCAATAAATGCACGTTTTCATCAGGGTTAAAGTGTTTAATTGCCTGAAACTGACATAAAAATAAGTCAGATGGGTCAATACCCACCACAAACTGAGCACCTTCACCGCGCATACGCCATAGGTGATATCCCGAGCCACAACCAATATCTAATACAGTACGGCCTTTTAATGGCTCAATATGCGGTAGGAGTCGATCCCATTTCCAGTCACTGCGCCATTCTGTATTAATGTCGATACCGTGCACATTAAATGGACCTTTTCGCCAAGGCATCATTCGTTTTAATAAATGCGTGGTTTGCTTTTTTTCGCCTTCAGTCATTTCGCCAGGCGCGCCTATTGCTACTTTGCTGACAATATCAACTTGGTTTGTTGATACCTCAGGTAAGTTTTTTAGTACTTTTTGCCATTGAGGCAAATCGCCATGGCTAGCCTCTTGTTGCCAATGCTTTAATTGCGCAGGCAAGGTTTCTAGCCAGTGGCTAAGTGGGCTTTGTGCAATAGCAGCGTAAAATTGGTTAAACCATGCAGACATGTGTCACTCTCTAAATTATTTAATTGCTACCATTGAGCAAAAATTAAAACATTGATACCACACTTGCGTTTGGCTAAAACCAATGTCGCTTAAACGTTGTGTATGTGTGCTAAGTGTATCGGGGCGCATTACGTTTTCAATGGCGGTTCGCTTTTGGCTTATTTCCAGCTCAGAGTAGCCATTATGACGTTTAAAGTCGTGGTGCAAGTCAATCAGTAAGTTATCGCATTGCTCGTTTTCGGCTTTAATTTTTTCACTTAATAGCAAAACGCCACCGGGTTTTAAATTAGCGTATATTTTTTCAAGTACCGCTTTGCGCTGCACTGGTGGAATAAACTGCAGGGTGAAATTCATCGCTACTACTGAGGCATTTTGAATATCAAGCTCGTTAATATCACCTAAAGTAACAGTTACAGGAACGTCTGATCTAAACCCCTGTAAATGTACCTTACAACGCTCCACCATGGCTTGTGAGTTATCTACAGCAATAATATGACAGCTATCAGTTTGAATATTACGGCGCATACTTAGGGTAACCGCCCCTAACGAGCAGCCTAGGTCATACAAATTTGAATTTGGCTGAGCATACTCGCCCGCTAATTTTCCCATGGTACTTACTATGGTGGCGTAACCGGGGACCGAGCGTTGGATCATGTCGGGAAATACTTCAACCACGTTTTGATCAAAACTAAAGTCTTTTACTTGTTGCTCAGAGGCATAAATACTGTCTTTTATACTCACGAAGGCAGTCTCTTTGAAAATAATAGTGCTATTTTAACATTTTATGCTGGATAGTCAGTGATAAATTCAGTAGCTTGACTAGAATTATGAAGAATAAGTATAAAAGAGATTATTAAATGAGCAAAAGTAAGGTTATTAGTACCGACGATATATTAGCAACATTATGCCACTCAGTAACGGGTGTACTTTCATCAGCCAGCGGCAACGAGATCAGCTATTCAGCCATGGTGCAAAAAATCACCCGCACATGTATGCGACCAGACATAGGTTGTTTTGTTTTATTTGACGGGGGCTTTACCGGCTTAGTTGTTACCAACTTTACGGCGCAAGCGGCGATGGAAATTTATGGCGATTACATGCGTAATATGGGCATGCCAGAAGACGAAATCGCGCATAGTCACTTATCTGATGACGTTTCAAACGTGATGGGTGAGTTGATGAACCAAATAGTGGGAGACTTCACGTCAAAAGTGCGTGAACAGCTGCATACCTCTATTACCCAAAACCAGCCAAAAATGATGGCTATTAATAAGCAAGTGCAAATATCGGTTGATACCACTATGGATCGCCCGCAAGCTCGCCGTGTAACGTTTACGACTCGCAATCAAAATATCTTCTATTTAGAATTAGCGATGGATAAAACAGAGTTTATTAAACTTCACGATTTTGACATTGTAGAAGCTGTAGACCCAGACGACATTATCGCAAACGAAGCCAAGCAAAAAGCGGATAAAGAAAAAGCAAAACAGCCAAAGCAAGATGATAGCGACGACGACTTTATGGCCGAATTAGGGCTTTAACGTTTTAAGTAGGTTGGGTTGAGTGAAACGAAATCTAACGAGCTAGCTGTCAGTTTGTAGCTATCAGTAAATTATAAAAAACGCGATTTAGTATCGCGTTTTTTATTAACGAGGGCTTTCATTATGAACTCGTGTGTCATTGAATTTTGGCTGACCGCTGACCGCTGACCGCTGACCGCTGACCGCTGACCGCTGACCGCTGACCGCTGACCGCTGACCGCTGACCGCTGACCGCTGA